>JAHELE010000018.1 GCA_024644345.1 Actinomycetes bacterium
TGCCGGTCCTTGTTGGTCACGTCGAAGTCGAGGCCGTTGAGGTCGTACCAGCGGGACTCCGGACTGAGCCGGAACGTCAACACTCGGGGGAATGGCTGCTGGTGGTCGATCCGCCAACGCGTGTTCTTCCACTCGACGTCGGTGCGGGTGTAGAGCCGAACGACATCGATTGTGCGTGGTGCATCGGGCCGGTCGATCGACAACATGACTCGGTTGCCTTCGCGTTGCACCTTGGTGACGTGCAGGCGCTCTGGTTTCACACCTCCCCACCGGTAGTGCCAACGCAGTAGTCGGGGGTAGGTGGCGACGTCGCCGGAGGCTGTGTGGGCGGTCACGCTCCATCCTTCGGTCCGCTTCATCCGGACGACCGCCCGCACGGTGTTGCCATCGACGTCGTAGGTGTCGACGGTCCCGTCCTCACGGAACACCGATACCGAGTAGCCCAATGCTGCCCGGACCTGCGTCGTCGTCCAGCTCACCATGGCCTTCGGCGCATTCGTGCGCCACGCCCAGGTGTCCAGGTAGTCGACCGGACCAGGCGGTGCCGCGCCGACGTCCACGGCGGCCGCTGCGTCGACGATCCCCGTTCCGGTGTCGGGGTCCTGACCCGGAACTCCGAGGTCGTGCGCGGTCTGCCGAATCTTGTGCATGATCTGCCGGGCGGACCACGTCGGGTGCCGCTCCCTCACGAGTGCAGCAATCCCGGCCACCACCGGGCTGGCCATCGATGTACCACCAGCCACCAGGTGGGGCAGTGGGGCGTCACCGAAGTAGTGCTCCGAGCGGGCGGTGACGATCAGGGCCCCCGGAGCTGCGACGTCGACGTCGCCTCCGAAACTTGACCAGTAGGTTCGGTCGAGCGTGGAGTCGACGGCGCTGACAGTCAGTGCTTTGTGGCATGCGGCGGGGATCAGTGGCACGTTTCCCCAGTCGCCCTCGTTCCCGGCCGAAGTGACGACAACCGTTCCTCGCTCGGTGGCGTCCCCGATCGCGTGGCAGATCTCGGTCATGGCGTTATCGAAGCGTCGACCATCGGGTGTCCAGCCCGACTCGACGGTGGGCATCCCAAGGGACAGATTGACCACGTCGGCCCCGTGTCGGGTGGCGTAGCGAACTGCCTTTCCCACCATGCGGACAAATCCCAGGTAACGCATGCGTACGCTCTCGAGCTGGATCGGCATCAGTTCCGCGTCGGGAGCGATGCCGGTCATTCCGTTTCCGTCCTGGTCTGCGGCGATGATGGCCCCCACAGCGGTTCCGTGCCCGTACTGGTCCCGGCTGGTGAGTCTGGTCCCGGCCCGCACCAGGGTGAGCCCCTTGTCAGCGGTCCGTACCACCTGAGCCCCTCGCCCTACCTGGCCGGTGAGGTCGGGGTGGCCAGCGTCAACGCCGGTGTCGATCACCGCTACCGAGACGCCTTCGCCGGTTGCCTGTGACCACGCCTCCGGTGCGTTGACGGAGGTGAGCATCCACTGGTAACTGGTGACGTCGCCGTTCACGATCGTGGCAAGCGGGGGTGGGAGGTCGACGTCGGCGGCGACCGCAGACCCAGGGAGAAC
Organism: Actinomycetes bacterium; assembly: GCA_024644345.1. GTDB lineage: Bacteria > Actinomycetota > Actinomycetes > JAHEKZ01 > JAHEKZ01 > JAHEKZ01. Next base: position 1,560 of record JAHELE010000018.1, read on the forward strand.
GAGGGCGAGGGCGGCCAGAAGACTGATCGGTCCGATGCGCCCGCGTCTCATGGCGTGCCTCCTGCACCTCGGGATTCTGCATGTTGCATCGCATGCCACTCCTAGAGTCGCGGTGCAGGGCAGTGCGCGGTAGAGGCCAAGGTCCGGGCGAGCCCTGCGCCGACGGCCTCAGAACCGCGATGTACCGGCGTTGCCTAGACGGTGGTGCTGAAGCTCTGTCCGCTCACGGTGCAGAAGTCGGTGCTGCAGGCGACGAGTGCGATGTCCATCGCCACCTCGCCGGGGTGGAAGCGACCCTTGGCCGGATCCAGCACGATCGTGGATCGGCGCCCTTGCCCGTCGCACAGGATCGGGGCTGCGCCGCGGGCTCGCAGATCCTGGACGGCGATCGCGGTCCAGGACGCGGTGCCCTTCCCATCACAGCGAACCCGTGCCTTCACGACCAGGTTCCCTGTGTAGCCGTTGAGTGTGACTGACCGAAGCTTCCAGTGAATGTCTGGCGCATCGGACTGGCCCGCGGACGCCGGAGCAGCTGGAAGCACAAGAAGCGCGAGAGCAGCGGCCAGGATGCCCGCCCGTAGCCGGCGCGTCATCGCGCACCGCGGCCGGGCGGACTGATCCGGATCCGTTCGAGGGTGGTGCTGCCGATCCCGACGTCCTTGCCGATGACGATCTGCTCGGTGGTCAACTCCGCGGCACCGGGGTGGAAGCGACCGTTCCGCGGGTCGAGCACGAGCGTCGAAAGGTAGCCATCGCCGTCGCAGGGCACATTGGACGAGTTGCGGGCACGCACCCGCTGCTCGAGAGCCACGCCCCACCGGAACGATCCCCGGCCCGTGCACTTCACCCGCGCCGTCACCTCGACGTTGCCGGTGCGTGGCTGCCAGTCGATCGCCTTGATGCGGAGCACCGTCTCGGGAAGGGGAGCGGCGGCCGCGGCCGGGAGCGCGGGGAGGGCGAGAGCGGCCACGACAGCACCGAGAACCGCGGCTCGATGACGTGCTCGCATGGCTCCACCCCAGACCAGATGTGCGCGAACGGACCCGTTCAGGGTAACCGGGGCGGTCACAGCGGGTAGTCACCCTCCTGAGGTTGGGCCGAATGGGGGACAGGGGCCGAAAACCTGCAGGTCAGAGCGCTACCAACCGCGTCGCAGCGTGACCTCCAGGGCATCGACGAACGCATCAGCGGCCTCGAGGTCTAGGCAGAGCGGTGGCTTGATCTTCAAGACGTTCATGTAGTCGCTCGTCGGTTGGACGATGATGCCGAGCTCGCGCATACGTTCGCCGATGGCGAGCGCCTCTTCGGTGGCCGGTTCAAGGGTCTGGCGGTCCCGTACCAGCTCGACCCCCCGGTAGAGACCGAGCCCGTGCACGGTGCCGATGATCGGGAAGTCGTCAGCCAGTGCGGTGACCCGGTCGGCGATGTGTTGACCGACGGCGGCCGCATTGGCCTGCAACCCCTCGGCTTCGAGGACGTCGAGGGTGGCCAGTGCAGCGGCACACCCCACCGGTGACCCGCCCATCGAGCTGAAGAACGAGCCCTCGCGCTGCCGCAGGGTCTCGGCAATCTCGCGGGTGGTGACCACCGCGCCCACCGGGATGCCGTTGGCCGTGCACTTGGCCATCGTCACGATGTCCGGCACGACGTCCTGCTGCTCGAAGCCCCAGAAGAAGTCGCCGAGTCGCCCGTACCCCACCTGCACCTCGTCGGCCACGCAGATGCCGCCAGCGGCGCGCACCGACGCATACGCGGCAGACAGGTAGCCGTCCGGCAACAAGACACCGCCCGCATTCCCGTAGACCGGCTCGGCGATGAAGCCACTGACCTGCCCGCCCGCCTCGGCGATCTCGGCCAGGGCGCGGTCGACGTCTGCGGCATACCGAGCCCCGGCGTCGGCACCACGGTGTGGACCCCGGTAGGGGTTGGGTGACTCGACGACGTGCACCCACGGTGGTCGGGTGTCGGCCGCCTGCGGGTTGTCGTTGATGGCGGTGGTCACTTCGTCGGTCCCGGTTGTCCAGCCGTGGTACGCACTCCGCACCGCGAGGATCTCGCGGCTGCCGGTCGCCGCGCGCATCAGCCGCAGCGCGACCTCGTTCGCCTCGCTGCCGGTGCTGACCAGGAAGACGGTGTCGAGCGGGTCGGGAAGCAGAGCTGCCAGACGTTCGGAGAACTCGACCATGGAGGCGTAGTGGAACCGGGAGTTGGTGTTGATGAGGCGTAGCTGGCGACTGACTGCTCGTTCGATGGCCGGATGGCTGTGCCCGAGAATCGTGACGTTGTTGACCATGTCGACATACCGGCGTCCGTTGGTGTCGAACATGTGATGACGCCGCCCGCGCTCGATCCGGGGCGGATTGTCGTAGTAGAACTCCTGTGCCGGTGCGACGACGGCATCGCGCCGGGCCAGGAGCGCAGCTGCGTCGTCTGACGAATCTGGGTCGACTCCCGGGATCGCCTCGGTCGCCCACCACAGCTGCGGGTCTGCGGTCGTGTGACGCCACCCGCGCTCTGCGGGTGCCACCACCGGAGGTCGGTGGTCTGGATCGGCGACCAGCTGGACTGTGAGCGCAGGAGCGGCGTCGGACGCGGCTGCAACCGTTCCGAGGACATCGCCGGCCGCCACCGCGGGGGTCAACGGGTCCGAGATCTGGACCCCGCTGAGGTGCAGCCGCCAGGTGTCGTCCAGGTCGAGACAGAGGACGTCGTCGGCACAGCTGATGCGACCACCCACGGGCGCGAACACCGGTGTCCCGGCTGGGGCGAACACCTCGATACCGGTGCTGACACCACCGTCGCCGACGGTCCCGAGGCGACCCTCGTCGTACCGCCCCACGCCCCACCCGTCCACCAGCTGACGACGGACGCCGTCGGCCAGGTTCCAGGCCTCCGGCTCGAACGTGTCAGCGGTGACGGACTGGTCGACCGAGGGAGTGTCGTGCGGGATGGCGATCAACTGGCTCGCCGGCTCAGGTGGCCGGGGGAGGGCTGGCCCCGGCATGGCGACAGCTCTGGCGAGCTCGCCGTGTGCCGCACGCCACGGAACCGACCGCACCGCCTTCCAGATGCGCCAGTCGTCCGACACTGACCCCTGTACGTAGTCATCGTCGGGTTCGAGCCTCGCCTGGTGCTCGCTGCTCGCCACGTTGGACGCAGCCCGAGCGATGACCAACGGCCACAGCGCAGCGACCTCGTCGGCGTTCAGCGGGAATGCCGAGTGGTACCCGCGGAGCACGTTGACGATGACGCCGAGTGCATCGTCGGTGTCGTGCCCGATCAACGAGCCACCGGCCACGGCAACGTCACCCGCGAGCCAGGTGCGCAGGATGTCGCCGAAGTCGATGAGGCCGTCCGGCCAGGGTTGGCCGGAGGCGTTGACGCTGGCCACGACGTTGACGTCCGTGACGTCGGCGTGGCAGACCGCGACGCGCAACCGAGGCGCGAGGGCGTCGATCGCTAGCTGCGCTCGCGCCATCTGCTGCTCGATGTCAGCACGTCCGTCGACGTCAGGGATGGAAGGTCCGAAAGCGGCCACGACGTCACTGGCGTGCCGCACGTCCCACTGAAGGGTGCGGTCGAGACCGGAGTGGTCGAAGTCGGCGAGGGCGACGGCGGCCGCGCCCGCGAGCCAGCCCTGACGCTGCACGACCGCTGGTGCCAGGTGGTCGAAGTCAGCCAGCGGCCGACCGTCGAGGAAGGTCACGAGGCGGACGTCGTAGGTGGCATCGCCATCGGTGACCTGTCCGATCAGCGCGCCATCGCCGTCAGGAAGCGGGACGGGCGCCCGAAACGGGAGGTCACGCTCGGCCAGATGCAGCATGGCCGCGTTCTGGGCCAGCAACCCCTCGTGGCTGAAGCCGGGGTTGGAGATCTTGAGGATGAACCGACCAGCAGCATCGTCGACCATCACGTTCTGGTCCTGGTGGCTGCCGAGACTGCGCATCGGACCCGACCGGCCATACCGCTCGGCGAGAATGGCGGCCGCCCGGTCGAGGCTCAACGCGGGGCTTGGGATCTCCATCCCCGCGAACGGGTTGGTCAACTGATGACCTCGTCGGTGCCACCGATCACGTGCAGCACGGGGACGTTGAGCTGGTGTCGCAGCTTGCTGGCCCAGTCGCGTCGGAGGAGGTCGGAGACCAGGTGCGGTTCGGTGACGACCCATAGCTCGTCGGCGTCCTCACTGGTGACGCACGACGAGGTGGCGGCGATCGGGTCGCGCGGCGTGAGGGCCCCGGTGGCGGTGACGCCTTGCCCGAGCAACAGCTCGAGTGAATCGTGGAGGGCTCGGCGGGCGGCGAGCCCGTCGTCATCTGCGCTCGCGCCCGACAGGTCGCGCTTCAGCTCGTCCATGTCGACGCGCACGACATCGTCGACCACCTGGTCGAACACGGACTGGTCGGACGTCTCGGGCACCAGGACGTGGACTCGCATGTCCTTGTCGTACCACTCGATGATGCGAGTGACGTCGTGATCGGTCAGGGCATTCTCGGTCAGCACGATGAGGTGGTTCACGTGGACATCCTTGCCTACTCCGGTCCGCCCTTGCGCAGTACCTCGGAAACATCGAAGGACACCGGCCGTTCCAGCTGGTCGAAGCGACAGGATTGCGCCGTTCGGTCCGGGCGCCAGCGGACGAATCGGGGGTTGTGCCGGAACCGGTCACCCTGCAGCTGGTCGTAGGCGGCCTCGACGACCAGCTCGGGACGGAGCGGCACGAAGGTCATGTTCTTCTTGGCGTTCCAGCGGTTGACGACCCCTGGGCGTCTGATCCCGGCGTCATCGGCGGTGTCCGGGTTCCAGGGGTGGTCCTCGAGCTCGGTGACAAAGGGTGCGAGCTCGTCGACCAGCTCGGCCCTTCTGGCTGCCGTGAACGAGCTGCAGACCCCGACGTGCTGCAGACGTCCGTGGTCATCATGCAGACCGAGCAGCAGCGACCCGACCACCGGCCCGGACGTATGCAGGCGGTAGCCCGCGACCACGCAGTCGGCGGTGCGTTGGTGCTTGACCTTGGTGAGCGTTCGCTTGCCCGGCGTGTAGGGATCGGCGAGCGCCTTGGCCATGACGCCATCCATGCCGGCGCCTTCGAACGTCGCGAACCACCGTTGGGCCTCGTCGGCGTCGGTGGTGGCCGGAGTGAGGAAGAACGGTGGTGCCCACTCCTCGGCCACCTGTTCCAGTCGGGTCCTTCGCTCGGCGAACGGGGCCGTCAGGTGGTCGCCGTCGGCGTCCTCCAGCAGGTCGAAGGCCACGAACCAGGCGGGTGTCTGCTCGGCGAGCATCGTGACGCGCGAGTCGGCGGGGTGGATCCGGGCGGTCAAATGGTCGAAGCTCAAGGCGCTGCCGCCCTCGGGCCCCTGAGCCACGACGAGCTCTCCGTCCAGCACGAGTGGCCCGGTGAGCTGCTCAGCCGCCGCGGCCACGATCTCGGGGAAGTAGCGGGTGAGCGACTCCGACCGCCCGGCGACCTCGACCGTCCCGTCGTCGCCGACGAACAGGATGCAGCGGAAGCCGTCCCACTTCGGCTCGTACAGGAATCCCGGCTCGCCGTCGGCGGCCACCGGAAAGCCCTTGGACGCCTTCGCCAGCATCGGGGCCACCGGGGGAGTGAGACGGGTGCCGGTCATGACGGCTCTCCGCGGGTGCGACGGTAGTGGGTGAAGAGGGAGTCGTCGTCCTCGAGCAGGCCGACCAGCTCGAGCCTGCGGGCCGCTCCTGTCGCACCGGCCACCATGCGACCGCCTTCACCCCCGACCAGCAGCGGGGACGTTGTGGCCACCACCTCGTCGATCAGGTCTGACGTCGTGAGCGCCCCGAGCAGGCTCGGCCCACCTTCGGTCAGGATGCGACGCAGCCCGCGTTGCCTCAGCACGCCCAAAGCCGACCCCAGGTCGACGGACGCACCTCCGGCGACCACCACGTCCGCCACCTCGCGCAGCGGCCCGGTGTGCTCATCGGCCGCGGCGCCCGAGGTGATGACGACGGTGCGCACCGGGCCACCGAAGAACGGTGCGGCTGGATCGAGTTGTCCGCTCGCGGTGACCAGGGCCAAGGTCGGCGCACCGGCCTGTGACGCTGCGTCCCGCAGGTGCGCGAACTCGGGGCGGGCCCGGCCAGGGCCATAGCCCTCGCTGCGGGCGGTGCCGGCGCCCACGACGATGACGTCGGCCAAGGCCCGCTGCAGGCCGAACAGGAACCAGTCCGTCGTGCCTGAGATGGGCTGAGATCGGCCGTCCAGACTGATCGCGCCGTCGACCGACGACACCATGTTGGCGCGTACGGCACCCGCGTCGGGGTAGGCGTAGTGCTCCGCCAGGCGGTCGATGTCGGAGAGCGGGGACATCTCGGTGAGCGGGGTGGGCAGTAGTCGGCGCACCCCCTGATCGTGGCAGAGGCACCCGGCTGCGTCTTCGGCCCATACCCAATGCGTGCTCGGACGCGCCTATTCTCGCCCCTGTGCCTGCCCAGCCCCCCTCAGCGGACCAGTCCCTGGTCCGACTCGTCGACCGCATGCCGCAGGTGAGTGCGGACGACCTGGTGGGGACGCTGGTGCCACCGCCGATCTTCGTCGGGGAGTCGTTCGCCACCTATCTGCCCGATCCTGAGCAGCCGACCCAGGCGGCCGCCGTCGCTGCGCTTGAGGTCTTCGCCGCGCGGGTCGCCGCACCGACTCCCGAACGGTCGTGGTGGCGACGAGCCCCGGCACCGCCTGAGGGACGGGCGGGGATCTACCTGGACGGAGGGTTCGGCGTGGGCAAGACGCACCTCCTGGCATCGTTGTGGCACGCCGCCCCAGCACCCAAGCTCTTCGGGACGTTCGTCGAGCTCACGAACCTGGTCGGGGCCGTGGGCTTCGCAGACTGCGTCGAACGACTGTCAGGCCACCAGCTGGTGTGCATTGACGAGTTTGAGCTCGACGATCCCGGTGACACCGTGTTGATGTCGACGCTGTTGCAACGACTCACCGATGCGGGCGTCAAGCTCGCGGCTACCTCCAACACCCTTCCCGACCGGCTGGGGGAGGAACGCTTTGCCGCAGCGGACTTCCTACGAGAGATCCAGGGGCTCGCGTCACGCTTCGATGTCGTGCGGATAGAGGGTCCTGACTATCGCCATCGTGGCGCGTCGGTCGGTCCCGAGCCGGTTGCAGAGGCGCAGCTGGTCGAGGCGGAGCGAGCACGCGCGTCGGTGGCCAGCGACGACTTCGACGCTCTTCTTGATCACCTCGCCACGCTGCACCCGAGTCGCTATGGCGCACTCGTGTCGGGGATCGACGCAGCGGTCTGGCGCGGCGTGCACCCGATTGCCGATCAGGCCGTTGCGCTGCGCTTTGTCGTCCTGGTGGATCGCCTCTACGACCGCGGCGTCCAGGTGGTGGCCGGCGGGGCTCCGTTGAGCGAGGTCTTCACCCCCGACATGCTCCGCGGCGGGTACCGCAAGAAGTACTACCGGGCACTCTCACGTCTGATCGCCCTGGCGCGATGAGGGCAGTTCATCCCGCCAGGCGCTGCACCAGCACGTCGATGAAGAGCGGTGATTCGGCGAGCGTGCCTGCGCTGAGGAGTCCATGACGGTCAGCGACGTGGGCGACTCGCTCGGCAAGGATTCCCGGCGAGATCTTCAGCGGCAGAACGACTGCGGGCCGGGTGCGGACTCCGGACGGCACGACCCGTTGGGTGTAGCGCTGTGCGGCGTCCTCGAGGCTCAGTCCGGGCCCCGTTCCCGCTGCCACGACAACTGCTCCCGTGCGTGTCTGCTGCCAGCTGGCGGCGAACCGGGCCAGAGCAAGCCTGGCCTCTTCGCGCGTCGAGCCGGCGGTCGCCAAGATCACGGGGTCGTCGGGCGAGCCGCCCACGTCGTCGACCAGCCAGTCGAGGGTCTCGTAGAGCCACTGGCCGGTGCCGAGAGGTCCAAGATCGTGTACCCGCACGTTGTCGGGAGCGCTCGACAACAAGCGTGGGACGTCCACCGTCGCGTGGTAGCCGGGAGCCAGCAGCATCCCCAGCGTGCGGACGTCGCCTGACAGCTCGTCGAGGGCGGTCGGAACAGTGGGGGTGTCGTGCTCGAGAAAGGCCACCGAGCAAGGCAAACCGCGCTCGTCCACCCGGCTCGCGAGGGCGCCCATCACCGCCCGGTGCCGGGGGTCCGGCGAGCCGTGGGCGATCAAGAGGTGGTGGGTCATGGGCTCAAGCATCACCCATCGCCGCGACCGCACCAACCACGATCACGGCTGGGTTGCGGACTCCTCGTTCCGCAGCCCGGCCGGCGATGGTGGTGAGGGTGGCCACGGTGACGCGCTGGTCAGGTGTTGTGCCGTTCTCGATCACAGCGACCGGCTCATCGGCCGGACGACCGTGCACCATCAGCTCGCGGGTGATCTCGGCCAGGCGGCCGAGGCCCATCAGGAACAGGAGCGTTCCATCGAGTGCCGCCAGGGAGGCGAAGTCGAGCGGACCGTCGTGTCCTGAGATGACGCTGAATCGACTCGTGACCCCCCGCGCTGTCACCGGGATTCCGGCGGCGGCCGGAACGGCGAGAGCACTCGTGACGCCAGGAACAACGGTCACTGCGACGCCCGCCGCTCGACATGCGGCGGCCTCTTCACTTCCGCGGCCGAGGACGAACGGGTCACCGCCCTTGAGACGCACGACCCGCCTGCCAGCCAGTGCCCGATCGACGATGAGCGCGTTGATCTCTTCCTGGGTGAGGGTGTGTGCCTGCGGCGCCTTGCCGGCATCGATCACCTCCACGTCAGGGTCGAGCTGATCGAGCAGCGAACGGGGTGCGAGACGGTCGGTGACCACCACGTCCGCCTCGGCGAGCATCGTGCGACCGCGGGTGGTGATCAGCCCGGCGTCGCCGGGACCACCTCCGACAAGGGCAACGTGTCCGTTGGTGCTCGTGCGGCGTCGTCTGAGCGGAAGCTGGCCGGTCTCGAGCTGCACGGCGATGGCGCTACGCAGCCTGGATGCCTTGCTGGGATCTCCATTGGCGTTGACAGCGACAACGACCTCACCGACGCGTGCCACGGCCGGAGTCCAAGCCCTGCTGGCGTCCGCGTCGTCAGCGCGGACGCACCAGAGCCGGCGTTGGTCGGCGCCGGCGGCTACCGTCTCGTCGACGGTGCGCTCACCCGTCGCGGTGTGGACGAGCCAGCAGTCGTCGAGGTCGCGCTCGTCGAACTCGCGTAGGTGCAAGGTGATCTCGCCGCGTTCTGCGGCGTCCCAGATGTCCTCGCAGACAAAGGGTGCAACCACGTGCACCTCGGCGCCGGCGTCCACCACGCCACGCATGCGTCGTGCCGCGACGGGACCGCCACCGACGACGAGAACGCGCCGGGACGTGAGGTCGAGCAGCAGTGGGTAGCCGGATGCGGGTGTCATACGTGGATGCCGCACTCGTTCTTGTCGGCGTCGGCCCAACGACCCGCTCGCGCGCTCTCACCGGCGCGCACGGGGCGAGTGCAGGGTGCACAGCCGATCGAGGCGAAGCCGAGCTGACGCAGGGGGTTGACGAGGACGCCGTAGCGTGTGGCATAGGCATCGACCTCCGCGTTCGACCAGCGGGCGATCGGGTTCACCTTCACCATGCCGCGCTTGGCGTCCCACTGCACCACGGGGGTCCCGACCCGAGCAGCCGTCTCGTCCCCTCGGATACCCGAGACCCACGCCTGGAAGGGGGCAAGAACGCGATCCAGGGGCGCAACCTTGCGGATCTGGCAGCACCGGTCGGGATCACGTGCCCACAGGGCACGACCGAGCTGCTTCTCCTGGTCGTCGACGGTCAGGTCTGGGACGGCGTTGATGACCTCGATGTCCAGCGTGGCAGCCAGCGCATCACGGGTGCCGAGGGTCTCGGCGAAGTGCAGGCCGGTGTCGAGAAAGGCCACCTTGACGCCGCGACGTGTGCGTGAGGCCAGGTGCGCCACGACACCGTCGGCCATCGACGACGCGACCACCATGCGTTCGCTGAACGTGAGTACGGCCCAGGTCAGCACATCGATGGCTCTGGCGTCGGCCAGTCGGCGGCCGGCGTCCTCGGCGATCAGCTCGAGCTCGGCCCTGCCCAGGGTGCGGGCATCTGAGACGGTGACGCCGTACCGGGCGTGCAGCGCTGCCTCGGGCGTGACGGTCATCGGTCGACGCCCGCGACGCCGACGAATCCGAGCGTGAAGACGCGCAGGCAGCCGCGGCACTCCCAGTCGAAACGCGCCTCCTCGGCAGGGCGCAGGTCCTGGTCGGCGCAGTACGGGCAGTAGTGCGGCGCCATCCTTGCGTTCGTGCTCATGCGAGGTCCGCCTCATCGGCTCGGTGTGCCCACTCGGCGAATGACTCGCCCTCGGAGCGTTGCTCGGTGAAGCGGGTCGCCACCCGCTCGACGAAGAGTGGCAGCTCGGTACTGGTCACCTTCAGACCACGCGGCTTTCGTCCGAGCGATGCGTCGGGGCCGAGCGCACCTCCGAGATGCACCTGGAATCCCTCGACGGAGTTGCCCTGCGCATCGCGGACGATGGAGCCCTTGAGCCCGATGTCTGCCACCTGGATGCGCGCACACGAGTTGGGGCACCCGTTGACGTGGATCGAGAGAGGGGAGTCGAAGGCGGGGAGCGCATGTTCGAGGTGGCCGATGGCGGTCGCTGCAACGGCCTTGGTCTCGACGATGGCCAGCTTGCAGAACTCGATGCCCGTGCACGCCATCGAGCCGCGGCGGAACTCACTGGGCCCGGGGTCCAGTCCCAGTGCGGCCAGCCCAGCGCTGAGCGTGGCCACCCGGTCCTCGGCGACGTCGAGAACGATCAGCTTCTGCTGTGCCGTGAGACGCAGCTGGTCACTGTCGGCGGCTTGCATGAGGTCGGCCACCGCGGCCAACGTCGTCCCGCTGACGCGTCCCACCGTTGGTGCGACGCCCACGTAGTAGCGCCCGTCGCGCTGCTGGTGGACGCCGACGTGGTCACGGCGGGTCGGTGGTTCCTCTGGCGCCGGACCGTCGGTGAGCCGCCGGTGCAGGTACTCGGTCTCGAGCACCCGTCGGAAGGTGTCGACGCCCCAGTCCGCGAGCAGGAACTTCAGCCGTGCCCGGTGGCGAAGCCGTCGGTAGCCGTAGTCGCGGAAGATCTGCACGATGCCGTGCCACACGTCGGGTATCTCGTCGAGCGTCACGAAGACCCCGAGGCGCTGTGCGAACATCGGGTTGGTTGACAGGCCACCGCCGACAAAGACGTCGAAGCCGGCACCTCGGTCTGGGTGCCGCACACCGACGAACGAGAGGTCGTTGACCTCGTGTGCGACATCCTGATGCGGTGATCCCGAGATCGCCGTCTTGAACTTTCTCGGCAGGTTCGACAGCGAGGGGTCGCCGACATATCGCTGCACGATGGCCTCGATGGCAGGCGTGCCGTCGATGATTTCGTCGGCCGCCACACCAGCCACGGGTGAACCCAGGATCACGCGGGGAGTGTCGCCGCAGGCTTCGGCGGTCGTGAGACCCACCGCTTCGAGCGACTCCCAGATGTGCGGCACGTCCTCGATCCGGATCCAGTGCAGCTGGATGTTCTGACGGTCGGTGATGTCGGCGGTGTCGCGTCCGTACCGCGTCGAGATGTCGGCGAGCGTGCGCAGCTGCAACGCGTTGAGCCGCCCGCCGTCGCTGCGGACCCGCAACATGAAGTATTCGTCCGACAGCTCGTGCGGCTCCAGGGTGGCAGTGCGCCCACCTTCGATCCCAGGGCGTCGTTGGGTGTACAGCCCCCACCAGCGGAAACGGCCGTTGAGGTCGGTGGGGTCGATGGAGGCGAACCCCGACCTCGCGTAGATGGTCTCGATCCGGGACCGGACGTTGAGCCCGTCGTCATCGGCCTTGGTGCGTTCGTTGGCGTTCAGTGGCTCGCGGAACCCCAGCGCCCACTGGCCCTGGCCGCGTGTGCGCTGTGCCTGGGTGGGCCGGCTCGGGGCACCGACATCGGTCGTGCGAGCGGCGTCGTAGGTGTTGGTGGTCATGGTGGACGTCCTGACGAACGGGGCGCACGCACTCGGGCCGTCGAAACGGCGGTCCGCGCTCGCGCACCTGGTGGGGGAGGGACAGGCACTAGAGGGAGCGCAGACAACGCCCGGTGCCGCCGATCCGCATCAGGTCGACGTGGAGCCGGCTCACCAGAGCGGTCTCCAGGTCGGCCCTGCGGAGGCCGGAGGCAGCGGACATCGGGACAGCATGCCACAGGCGTCTCACTATGTGGCGTTTGTCTCAAATAGCGAGAATACCGGTTTGGCCCCTGCCACGGTGCGGGCCAGGCATCATCATCAGGGGACCCGGTGGACCTGCCCGGGACGATCGATATCGGTCGCGCCGCGACCTTGGGAGGGCACATGACCCGGTTCGCCAGTACTGCTGAGCAGGTCGAAGGTGGAAGGGCCGCGCGTCAGTCGATGCCCCGCAAAGACCTGGCCGAGCACGTGGCTGGTGACGATCGACCCGACCCCGTTGAGCTGCTGTACGCATCAGATGCGGGGCGTGATGTCGAGCTGTTGCCGTTGAAGTACGAACGGATGGCGGTGTCGCCGTTCACGTTCTACCGTGGCTTTGCCGCGATGCATGCCTACGACCTGGGCCAGGGGCAGCACACGGGCCTCACGGTGCAGCTGTGTGGAGACATGCACCTGTCGAACTTTGGTGTGTACGCGTCACCTGAGCGCAACCTGGTCTTCGACGTCAACGACTTCGACGAGACACTCCCCGGACCGTTCGAGTGGGACCTCAAACGGCTGGTCACGTCGTTCGAGGTGATGGGACGCACACGCGGCTTCTCGGCATCGGTCACGGCGGCTGCCGTGCGCCAGGTGGCCGAGGCCTATCGCGTCCGGATGGGCGAGCTCGCCGAGATGAACCACGTATCGGTCTGGTACGACCGCATGGACCAGGGGACGTTGGAGACGATGGCGGCCTCGTTCGACCCCAAGCGGGGACGAAAGACCATCGACGCCCGTCTGGCAAAGGCGAGGGGCAAGACCCATGCCCGGGCGGCAGCGAAGCTGACCGAGGTGGTGGATGGTCGGCGTCGGTTCCGGTCCGAGCCGCCCTTGCTCACGCCGATCGACTACTCCCATGATGAGGCCAAGACGGTCACCGCCGTGTTTGACCGCTACCGGTCGACCCTGTCGGCCGATCGCGACCACCTGTTGTCGCGCTACCAAGTGATCGGCCTGGCCCGCAAGGTCGTGGGGGTGGGCAGTGTGGGAACCCGGTGCTGGGTCCTGCTGCTGGAAGGACGTACGCCGGAAGACCTCCTGGTCGTGCAGGCGAAGGAGGCGGGTCCTTCAGTGCTCGAGCCGTATCTGCGCAAGAGCGTGTACCGCCACCCGGGGCGCCGTGTTGTGGAGGGACAACGGCTCACGCAAGCGGCCAGCGACATCTTCCTGGGGTGGGCCAATGGCGTCGACCAGTCGCGGCACTACTACGTGCGTCAGCTGCACGACATGAAGGGAAGCGCCGATCCTGACAAGATGCCGGCGACGAATATGCGTCCGTATGCCGAGCTGTGTGGTCAGAGCCTGGCCCGTGCCCACGCTCGAGCGGGCGGAGCGACGATGATCTCTACCTACGTGGGCTCGAGCGACAAGGTCGACCGTGCGCTGGCGGAGTATGCAGTGGCGTACGCAGACCAGAACGAAAGTGACTTTGCCGCATTCGTGGCCGATCGGGCCGCCGCTGCTACGTAGGCGCCGCCTGGTTAGAGCCTGAGGTCGGAGAGCCCAGGGTGGTCATCAGGGCGGCGTCCGAGGGGCCAGCGGAACTGCCGCTCGTCCTCGGTGATCGTCAGGTCGTTAATACTGGCAAAACGTCGCCGCATCAGGCCCGAACCCGTGAACTCCCAGTTCTCGTTGCCGTAGCTGCGGAACCACTGATCGGTGTGGTCGTGCCACTCGTATGCGAAGCGCACGGCGATGCGGTTGTCGGTGAAGGACCACAGCTCTTTGATCAGTCGGTAGTCGAGTTCGGTGGCCCACTTGCGGGTGAGGAAGGCGTGCACCTGATCGCGGCCGATGGGAAACTCCGCACGGTTTCGCCAGGTGGTGTCCGGCGTGTACACCTGCACGACGCGGTCGGGGTCACGGGAGTTCCAGGCATCCTCAGCCATCCGCACCTTCTGGGAGGCCGTCTCAGCCGTGAAGGGTGGCAGTGGGGGCTTGGACTCCATAGTGACTCCCTCGCGATGACGTGACCCCGGTCGAGCGTCGATCGGATCCTCGCAGTCTGCCGTTCGTCAACCATCGGTGACAGCGACACCCACGTGATCTTTGTGGAGCTGAAGGAGGCCGGGGCCGCTGGCCACGACGCCAGCCCGGTGGGACCGAGTCTTGGTGCCTGAATCAGACCACTGAGATCCACCCAGATTCCCGAAGCGATCTAGTCATTCCGAGTCGGCGCCAATGGTGTACCTCCACCCTTCATGTCACCCGTTCGGCAGCGGAACGTTCACGCTGCGCTGTCGATGTTCAGGTGCGGGGCCGTCGGAGTCTCGCTCCTGGGAGGTGACAGATGAAGAACGTCAAAGCAAGGGTCGTCGTCTCGGTGCTGGGTAGCACCGCGAGCGTCTTCGCTCTGGTATCGGTGGTTGGTGCCGGTACCAAGTGGCAGCAGTAGGGGGCGACATGAAAGACATCAAGGCACAGGTGATCGTCTCGGTGCTCGGTAGCGCCGCCACGGTCATCACGCTGGCATCGGTCGTGGGTGCTGGAAAGAAGTGGGCACACTAAGTCTCACCAGCTGTAGCGTTCGCGTCAGTCTCGGCCCAACGGGACTGGCGCGAACGCATGTGTGGGCCCTGCTGCGAACAGGTGCCGCACCCTTCCGAGCCTCCCGGGATCGCGTCAGGTCAGCAACCATTGATCCAGATTCCCCGGGCAATCTAGTCATTTCGAGTCGGCGCCATCGGGGGGACATCTGCCCTGTATGTCACCCGTTCGGCAGCGGAACGTTCACGCTGCGCTGTCGATGATTGATGTGCGAGGCCGTCGGAGTCTCGGTCCTGGGAGGTGACAGATGAAGAACGTCAAAGCACAGGTGGTCGTCTCGGTGCTGGGAAGCGCCGCGAGCGTCTTCGCTTTGGTGTCGGTGGTTGGTGCCGGTACCAAGTGGCAGCTCGGGCTGTAGGGGGCGACATGGAAAACATCAAGGCACAGGTCATCGTCTCGGTGCTTGGTAGCGCCGCCACGGTCATCACGCTGGCATCGGTTGTGGGCGCCGGAAAGAAGTGGGCTCACTAGCCACAACAGTTTCAGAACCGCTTGAGCGTTACGCGTCAGTCTCGGCCCAACGGGACTGGCGCGAACGCATGTCTGGGCCAAGGTTTGTTCCATGGCGGCGACTCCATGCGGATGAGACCCAGGCTGGATGACTCAGTTGAGCTACCAGCGTCGATCCAGATTCCCCGGTCACTCTGGTCATTTCGGGTCGGCGCCATCGGGGGGACATCTGCCCTTCATGTCACCCGATCGGCAGCGGCCCGTCCGCCCCCACGCGGCCGACTATTAGGTGAGAGGCCGTTGGAGTCTCGGTCCTGGGAGGTGACAGATGAAGAACGTCAAAGCACAGGTGGTCGTCTCGGTGCTGGGAAGCGCCGCGAGCGTCTTCGCTTTGGTGTCGGTGGTTGGTGCCGGTACCAAGTGGCAGCTCGGGCTGTAGGGGGCGACATGGAAAACATCAAGGCACAGGTCATCGTCTCGGTGCTTGGTAGCGCCGCCACGGTCATCACGCTGGCATCGGTTGTGGGCGCCGGAAAGAAGTGGGCTCACTAGCCTCGGCAGGTTCAGAATCGCTTGAGTGTTTCGCGCCAGTTCCGATCCCGGGACTGGCGCGAACGCATGTCTGAAGCGCGTACTCCGCTACGCCGGCGAGCGCAGATCTGGTCGACCGGTGGCAACCGATGGACAGCCAAGGCGACAACCATTGCCGGAGGAGTCAACTTCGGCGACCCGGAGCGTCCTCCCGGGGGTTGCTCGAACTCTGCGTCGGGCTGCAGAACGATCGCTGCACGGCTCCCGGCGACACTCGCGGTTGATGCACGACATTCCCTCTGCACCTCTCCGTTGTCTCCATAGGCGGTGTCGAGCACACCGTCCTCGGATAGGCGTACGGTGCGCTGTGGCGTCCATGAGCGCCCCATGGTCGACCAGTCCCTCGGTCGCACCGAGGTAGATCCGGGTGAGGATGTCGATCCCCCAGGGCAGTTCCGCGAGCTGTTCGATCGCGTCGATGTCGTCGTGCGTGCGATTCGTGATCGTCGTGCCTCCTGTGGCACGTGGCTGGCACGGACCCGGCGGGACACCCTCTGATCTGCGGTTATTCGGTGGGCGATACAGGACTTGAACCTGTGACCTCTTCCGTGTCAGGGAAGCGCGCTAGCCAGACTGCGCCAATCGCCCGCGGTGGTGCTGCGGTTACTGCTGCCGTACTCGTTCGTGCTCGGTCCCGCTGGTCGTGCCGTTCCTTTGCTGCGAGGTGGAGACGGGATTTGAACCCGTGTAGACGGCTTTGCAGGCCGTTGCCTCGCCTCTCGGCCACTCCACCGGAGCAGGCCCCCCAGGTGAGACCGGGTGAGACCCTCCGAGCGGACGACGGGATTCGAACCCGCGACCCTCACCTTGGCAAGGTGATGCGCTACCAGCTGCGCTACGTCCGCGAATCCAGCCCCTCGTGAGGGCTGGCGAACGGCCACGATAGCCGATCGATGCAGGTCAGCCCAAAGCGGGCGGCGTGGCTGAGGGGATACCGTGACGGCGTGCCAGACGATGTCGTGACCCCGCCCTTCTCCGATCAGCCGCTCGTCGTGACCGGCGATCCCCTGACCATCAACGAGGTGGTGGACGTCGCCCGCGGACGGCGGACTGCGGTGCTCGATGCCGGAGTGCCGGTCCGAATGGCGCCCACCCGCGAGGTGGTCGAGCGGGCCGTGGCTGAGAACCGCGTGATGTACGGCATCACGACCGGCTTCGGAGCCCTGGCCAACACGCGCATCGCGCCGGGTGACCTCGCGGCGATGCAGTTGGCCCTGATCCGCTCGCACGCAGCCGGGGTGGGCGATCCGCTGACGGACGAGGTCGTGCGCGCGCTGCTCCTCCTGAGGGCGCGCACGCTGTCGGTCGGGATCAGCGGTGTTCGGGCGGAACTGCCAGAGCGACTCCTGCTTCTGCTGGAGCGTGGACTGGTGCCGGTGATCCCGGGTCAGGGGAGTGTGGGCGCGTCCGGAGACCTCGCGCAGCTCGCGCACCTGGCGCTGCCGCTCGTGGGCGAGGGAAGGCTGCGCCGTGCCGGCGACCGTGACCTCACCGGACGCCCGGCGTCCGAACCGCTTGCCGAGGAGGGCATCGAACCCCTCGTGCTGCAGCCCAAGGAGGGGCTCAGCCTGATCAACGGGACTGAGCCGATGCAGGCGCGGCTGGCGCTGTCGGTCGACCAGTCCCGGCTGCTCGTGAGGGTGGCAGACCTGGCCTGTGCCATGTCGCTGGACGGCTTGCTGGGAACTGATCGTGCCTACGACGCCCGCGTCATCGACATCCGTCCCCACGTGGGTCAACTGCAGGTGGCAGACAACCTTCGGCGGCTCCTGGCGGGTTCTGGCCTGCTGGCCAGTCATCGCCACGACCTCGAGCATGCGGTGCAGGACTCGTACTCACTGCGCTGTGCGCCGCAGGTCCATGGTTCGGTCCGTGACGTCCTGGCCCACGTGGCTTCGGTGCTCACGGTCGAGCTCGGCGCGGTCGTCGACAATCCCGTGATCGTGCCGACTCCCGACGGCACCGACTTCGAGGTGATGTCGACGGGCAACTTCCACGGTGAACCCCTGGCTTTCGGCGGCGACATGCTGGCGATCGCCATCTCAGAGCTCGCGTCGATCAGCGAACGCCGCACCGACCGCATGCTTGACCCTGCGTTCTCACGGGGGTTGCCGCCTTTCCTGGCACCTGCAGCCGGGACCAACAGCGGCTACATGCTCGCGCAGTACACAGCGGCCTCCCTGGTCAGCGAGAACAAGGTGCTGGCTCACCCCAGCAGCGTCGACACCATCCCGACGTCCGGCAATCAGGAGGATCACGTCTCGATGGGCTGGACGTCGATGCGCAAGTTGCGTGACGTCGTTCGCAACGTCCGCAGCGTGCTCGCGGTCGAGATGGTGTGTGCGGCGCAGGCAATCGACCTGCGCGCTGACACCGCTCCGCCGAGCCCGGCGGTCGCGGCCGCCCATGCGGTGCTCCGCGAGCAGGTGCCAGCCATGAACGTCGACCGTGAGGTGGCACCGCAGATCGAGGCGGTCGATGCGCTGCTACCGGAGCTGGTGGCCGCTGCCGAGGGCGTCGCCGGTCCGCTCGGCTGACTGCGACCTGTGACGATGGAGGCCTTCGCCCGCTTCGGAGACCTGGTGGCGACCGACCTGCTGGACGTCACGCACGACCCGTCGGCGCTGGACGACGGCGGATGGTGGGCGGTGGTGCACACCTACGAGGGCGACCTGACGGCCGCGCGTTTCGGACGCGTCGAGCATCTCGCCCTGCCGTCCACGATGGAGTCAGAGGCCCCGTGGATACCGGTCCCGCGGAACGCATGGACGTCGTCGATGACACGGGCGCAGTACACCAACGCCGTCGACCAGATCAGGGCGGCGATCGCGGCCGGAACGGTCTACCAGGCGAACATCTGTCGGGTGCTGTCGGCACCGCGTGATGGGCGCGACCTCCGGGGGCTGGCCGTCCGGCTGGCCGTCGACCATCCGGCACCGCATGCGGGGGTCGTCCTGCTGCCCGACCACGGCGTCGAGGTCGTGAGTGCGTCACCGGAGCTGTTTCTGGAACGCGAGGGCGACCGACTGGCGTCCTCACCCATCAAGGGCACCGGACGCACGGCCGCCGACCTGCTCGAGAAGGACACCGCCGAGAACATCATGATTGTCGACCTCGTGCGCAACGACCTCGGCCGCGTCGCGAGCACGGGCAGTGTGCGCGTTTCATCGCTCTTGCGCCACGAGGAGCACCCGGGCCTGGTGCACCTGGTCTCCACGGTCGAGGCGACGCTCCGGCCGGGGGCCGGGTGGCCGCAGATCTTCGAGGCCACCTTCCCTCCCGGTTCGATCACGGGCGCGCCGAAGTCGTCCGCCCTGCGCCTCATCGACGAGATCGAGATGGCTCCGCGTGGGCCGTACTGCGGCGCGATCGGTTGGGTGGACGCCGATGCGAAGCGCTCATCCCTTTCCGTGGGGATCCGGACCTTCTGGGCCGATGCCCAGAACGTGTACTTCGGGACAGGGGCCGGCATCACGTGGGGGTCTGACCCCCTGCGCGAATGGGACGAGACCGAGCTCAAGGCTGACCGCCTCCTCGCGGTCGCCGCCAACGGCACAGGTTTGGGGTAACTTGCGGTTGTCATGGCGACGCAAGATTTCCCCAAAGGTGTGACATGAAGGTTTGGGTCAACGGTCGTCTCTCCGAGCCGGACGCCGCTCGCATCTCCCCGTTCGACCATGGCTTCACCGTGGGTGACGGCGTCTTCGAAACCTGCAAGGTCACCGGTGGCGAGGCTTTCGCCCTGACCCGCCATCTGCGTCGGCTCGACCGCTCGGCGTCCGGGCTGGGCTTGCCGACGCCTGACCACGAGACCATCAGAGCCGGCGTCAAGGAGCTGCTGTCGGCAGAGCCTGAGGCAGGACGACTGCGGATCACGCTCACCGGCGGTCCTGGCCCCCTCGGCTCCGACCGCGGAGACAAAGGGACGACGCTCACGTTGGCTGTGTCGCCCGAGAGTGCATGGGAGCCGGCCACGTCGGTGGCGGTCGTCCCGTGGGTCCGCAATGAGCGGTCGGCTGTGGCCGGGCTCAAGACCACGTCCTACGCCGAGAACGTGGTCGCCCTCGACCGAGCCCATCAGCTTGACTCGAGCGAGGCGATCCTGGCCAACACCGCGGGAGATATCTGCGAGGGCACCGGCAGCAACATCTTCGTCGTGGTGGATGGCCAGCTGTTGACGCCGTCACTGGGCAGCGGGTGTCTGGCTGGGATCACCCGCGAGCTGGTGATCGACTGGTGCGGCGCCCGCGAGGAGGATGTGGCTCTGGAAGGACTGCGTTTCGTCGAAGAGGCGTTCCTGACCTCGTCGACCAGGGACGTGCAGCCGATTCGCCAGATCGTGTGGGGCTCCGGCGATGTCCAGGGGCTGCCAGTGGGCCCGCTGACCACGGAGGCCCGAGCAACCTTCGCAGAGCGGGCCGCCGCTACCTCCGATCCCTGACCGACGACGTCATTCGTCGACGGCGATGAGCTGGTCGATCTGGACGTCAATGTCATCCGGCATCTCTTCGGCCCGGAAGACGGTGCCCTTCACCATGATGCTTGGTGCGGCAGTGATGCTCAGAGCGTTTGCCGTTGCCCGGTCCTTGTCGACGGCTGCGTGCACCTCCGGGGAGTCGAAGTTCTCCGACACCCAGTTCCCGAGCCAGTCGCCGTCGCGCCCAGCGGTGGCCACCAGGTGGGGTAGTCCGAGCTCACGCAACGAGTGCAGATCGCGCTGCAGGTTGAAAAGGTAGCCCCACGGTACGTCGTACTCCATGGGGATCAGCTCGTCTCCGGCCCCGCGCAGAACCGCCCAGGCCCGTACCGCCAGCACACATCGGGCAACGAGCAGGCCGAAAGGGTCGTCGGCCTCGGGGAGCAGCCGGAGCTCGACTTCGTGGTGACCGCGGAACCGCCATGGCCGACCACCGTGGGCGTGCCCGTCGATATCGAGGTACGGAAGGAACAGGCCGGTCGCGGGTGAGACCGGGTCGACCCAGATGCTGATCGGCGAGGGGCGCCGGTAGGCCAGGAGTGCGGCGAGATCCGGATGATCGCCGAACTCCCCACCACCGTCCCCGAAGGGACGATCGGCGCTCGCGCCACTGCGTTCCTCGACCATGGGTCTAGTCTGCCTGGGGAAGGCCGATCTACCCACCCATTGGCATCGCGCGAGTCGGAATTTCGCCAGCTGGGTCTAGAGAGAGGAGGTCGCAGATGGAAGGCGCGCGGACTGTTCGCGCCCCCCGCGGCACCGAGCTTTCATGCTCGTCGTGGGGTGCCGAAGCGGCGTTGCGGATGCTGCACAACAATCTTGACCCCGAAGTTGCCGAACGGCCCGACGACCTGGTCGTGTACGGCGGGAACGGCAAGGCAGCACGCAGTTGGCCGGCCTTCGACGCCATCGTGCGTTCGCTGCGCGACATGGCGCCGGACGACACGCTGCTCGTGCAGAGCGGCAAGCCCGTGGGAGTCATGCGCACGCACGAGCGCGCCCCCAGGGTGCTGATCGCCAACTCCCTGCTCGTCCCACGCTGGGCCACACCTGAGTACTTCCGGGAACTCGAAGACCTCGGGCTGATCATGTACGGCCAGATGACCGCCGGATCGTGGATCTACATCGGGACCCAGGGGATCCTGCAGGGGACATTCGCGACCTTTGCCGAGGTGGCCAACGAGCACTTCGGTGGCTCCCTCACCGGCACCATCACCCTGACCGGCGGCCTGGGTGGAATGGGCGGTGCGCAGCCCCTGGCGGTCACAGGCAACGGCGGAGTGGCGCTCTGCATCGAGGTCGACCCATGGCGGCTGCAACGGCGGATAGAGCACCGCTATCTCGACGAGCAGGCAGACGATCTCGACGACGCCATCGCCCGGTGCGACGCCGCCAAGCGCGAGGGGCGGGCGCTCTCGGTCGGGCTGGTCGGCAACTGCGCCGACGTCCTGCCAGAACTTGTGCGCCGTGGCTGGATCCCCGACATCGTGACCGATCAGACGTCTGCCCACGACGCACTCAACGGGTACGTCCCCCACGGCATCACGCTCGAAGAGGCGCTCGAGCTGCGACGGGTCAAGCCGGAGGAGTACATCGAGCGGTCGTCAGAGTCCATGGCGGTGCACTGTCGCGCGATGCTCGACTTCAAGGCGGCTGGGTCGATCGTCTTCGACTACGGCAACGGATTGCGCGGTCAGGCCAAGGACGCCGGTGTCACCAATGCGTTCGACTACCCGGGCTTCGTCGTTGCCTACATCCGACCACTCTTCGCTCGGGGTGCTGGGCCCTTCCGATGGGCCTGCCTGTCGGGCAGCGACGAAGACCTTGCCGCCACAGACGCCGCCGTGGCCAAAGCCTTCCCGGACGACGACGGCCTGCAACGTTGGCTGAGATTTGCCCACGAGCGTGTCCACTACCAGGGTCTGCCGTCACGGATCTGCTGGCTCGGCTACGGGGAGCGCCATCAGGCCGGCCTGGCGTTCAACGACCTGGTGGCTAGCGGCGAGGTCTCGGCACCGATCGTGATCGGCCGCGATCACCTGGACGCCGGAAGCGTCGCCTCACCGGAGCGCGAGACCGAAGGAATGCGCGACGGGTCGGACGCCATCGCCGACTGGCCGATCCTCAATGCTCTGCTCAACACCGCGTCCGGCGCGTCGTGGGTCTCGGTCCATCACGGGGGAGGCGTGGGCATCGGCAAGTCGATCCACGCCGGAGTGGTCGTGGTCGCTGACGGCACCGCCGACGGCCAGTGGCGGCTCGAACGAGTGCTGACCAACGACCCGGGGATGGGAGTCATCCGGCACGCTGACGCCGGATATGAGATCGGCCTTGAGACCGCCAGGCGGATCGGCGTCCGGATGCCGATGGAGGAGGGCACCCACGCGCCCGACTGGCAGCGCTAGCCGGCCACTCCCGGCAGGCTCAGTCGCGCCAGATCAGATCGGCCGACAAGTCGTCAATCGTGGCAGCACCGAGCAGGCCCATGGCCATGGCGAGCTCGGTCCACAACGTCTCGATCACCCACTGGACCCCGTCGGCCCCGGCCACCGTCAGCCCCCAGACGGCGGGGCGGCCGACCAACACCGCGTCGGCGCCCAGGATCAGTGCCTTCGCGACGTCGGTGCCACGGCGGATCCCCCCGTCCACGATCACCGGGATTGCTCCGTCGACTGCGTGCGCGACGCCGGGTAGCGCCTGGGCCGTCGGGACCACGGTGTCGAGGTTGCGGGCGCCGTGGTTGCTCACGATCAGACCGCCGGCGCCGGAGTCGACGCAGCGCCGGGCGTCATCAGGCCGCGAGACGCCCTTGGGCAGCACCGGGATGGGGGAGAGGTCGACCAACCACTCCAACGTCTCCCACGTCAGGCTGGGATCAAGGTGCGGGTTGTACGCGCGCTGATGCGGACGCGGGTCGGGGGGCACCACCACTGATGGCGGAGCACCGGCCAGCGCAGGAGGCTGCATCCCGTCGACGGTGTGACCCCCCGTGCGACGGTCACGGTCGCGTGCGCCGAGCAGCGGGGTGTCGACAGTCAGCACCAGCGCCTCTGCGCCTGCGCTAACGGCAGACTCGACCAGGGCGGCGGTGAAGTCACGGTCTGACTGGACATACAGCTGAAACCACCAGGGGCCACCGGCGGCGATGCCCAGCTCCGCCACCGGAGTCGATCCCAAGGTGCTCATCACCGCTAGCGCCTCAGCAGCTGCGGCTCCACGGAGCGTCGCAGGCTCACGCTCAGGGTGGTACTGGCTATGGGCTGCTGTCGGGGCCACCAGGATCGGGTGGGGAAGGTCCCGTCTCAGCAAGGTCACAGAGGTGTCGATCCGGGAGACATCCACCAGGACGCGAGGGGCCAGTCGCAGCTCTCGCCAGGCGGCGTCGTTCCACCCGAGTGAGATCTCGTCGGCCGCACCACCGGCGACGTAGTTCCAGGTTCGTTCCTCCAGCCGTTCACGTGCCAAGGCCTCGAGGTCGCCAACGCTGACCGCTGCGTCCGGAACTGCGCTCGCTTCCGGTATTGCTGCCTGATCATCGGGTTGGCGCTCCACATTTCGCAGCCTAGACGTGGCAGCATCGACGCGTGGACCTCCTCGTACGCAACATCGGTCGACTTCTACCGATGCGCGGGGAGGCGGACGAGGTGATCGAGGACGCCGCCCTGCGGATCGAGGGTGGCGCCGTCGTCTGGCTCGGGCGCGAACAAGACCTCCAGCCCGGCCCCGATGCGCCAGAGCTCGACGCGCAGGGTGCCGTCGCCGTTCCAGGATTTGTCGACCCGCACACACACCTGGTGTGGGCTGGCGTCCGACGTGAGGAGTTCGTGGCCCGCCTGGCAGGCGAGCAGTACGACGGGGGTGGTATCACCACGACGGTCGCGGCCACGCGTGCAGCGACGGCTGAGGAGCTCTTCGTGCTCGCGGCGGCGCGTGGTCGACGCATGATCGCCAACGGCACCACCACGGTTGAGATCAAGACCGGCTACGGCCTGACCCCGACCGACGAGCTCAAGTGCCTCGATGTGATCGGCCGGCTCGCGAAGGATCTTCCCTGGTTGGTCGAGGCCACCTATCTCGGTGCACACGTCGTCCCTCCCGGACGCGACCGGGCCGAGTACGTCGAGGAGGTGATCGCCACCATTCCAGCCGCGGCCGCCGCCGGCGCCACCTGGGCGGATGTGTTCTGCGACGAGGGCGTGTTCACCATCGACGAGACGCGACGGATCCTCCAGGCCGCGCAGGATGCAGGCCTCGGAACCAGGCTGCATGCCGAGGAGATCGCCCATACCGGAGCCGCCGACCTCGCTGCCGAGATGGGGTGTGCCAGTGCGGATCACCTGGAGCACGTCACGGCCGAGGGCGCGCACGCCATGGCGGCCGCTGGAGTGGTTGGCGTCCTCCTGCCGACCGTCACGCTCTCGCTGCGCACGTTCGCCTTTGGCCAGTATCAGGTGCTGCGGGAAGCCGGCGTGCCGCTCGCCCTGTCGACAGACTGCAACCCCGGAACTTCGTGGTGTGAGTCGATGCCCTACGTGGTGCAGCTCGCGTGCCTGGTCTACGGGATGCCGGTGCATGAGGCGTTGTGGTCTGCGACGCGTGGGGCAGCGATGGCCTTGCAGCTTCGCGACGTGGGGCGTCTCTCACCGAAGGCGCGCGGAGATGTCGCTCTCCTCAACGCTGAGCACGAGGCTGACGTCGTCGCGCGCCTGGGCGCACCCGGTTGTTTGGCCACGATTGTCCGAGGCCAGGTGTGGCAGAACCCCGCCGCCCCTAGTGTGAGTGCATGAGCGAGCCCGTTCCCTCGACGGACGAGGAGGAGCCGTTCGACCCGCCCGGGCCGGACTGGCTCTACCGCCTCCGTCAGCGATTCACCGGCGACAGTTCGTTGCGTCGTCTCGTGTGGCGCGTCATCGCCACTACCCTCGGCGTAGGGATTGTTCTTGCGGGTGTGGGGATGCTCATCCTCCCTGGCCCTGGCTGGGCTGCCATCTTCCTCGGGCTGGCGGTGCTGGCTACCGAGTACGCGTGGGCGCACCGGTTGCTCGTCGCGACCAAGGACAAGGCCCAGGGCGCGGCTTCCTCAGTCTTTTCCCCGGAGAATCGCAAGCGCACCATCGTGCTGACGTCGATCGTGGTTCTGCTCGTGGCAGCGATCGTGTCCTGGTACGTCTACCACTACGGCTGGACCTTCAGCGGAGCACTCGGCTGGTTCGGGGTCGACTGACCGGCTGCGATACTCTGACGGCTCGTTTGGGGCGGTTAGCTCAGTTGGTTAGAGCGCTTCGTTCACACCGAAGAGGTCGGCGGTTCGAGTCCGCCATCGCCCACCACGAGACAGTTCGTGGTCCATCGACGAAGAATCATCTCCGGGGCATGTGGTGCTATGCCGACGGGGCTCTACCGGGCCATTGTTAAACCGCATGTTCAGGAGTATTTCTTGCGGCAGTCCACGCGTCAGATGATCTGCAACGCATGTTGTCGATGTCGGCGCGGGCGATGGGAGGCACTCGTGAAGAGGCGACTCGCTCTTGCCGTGGTCGTTGGAACGCTAGCCACTCCGCTGCTATCTGGTGTGGCGTCGGCCGGTCCACCAAGTCAGGCCAGCGGGCCGCCCCGAGCAGGGTGCCCCGCTGGATGGATCACTGGCCAACCGCAGGAAGGGCACCCAGCGGAGGCATTCGACCTGAATGGTGACACCTACGTATGTGGGCTTCTCCTCCCCGCCGGTGGGTTCGCCTTCATGGACAACGTCGTTCGGTAGCTCAGGCACGTACACCGGTGCACTTGCTCAACCCACTCAGGTCACGTTCGCCGCGATCCACGCAAGCGACTGCAGCTGTCGGCCCGGTGCGTTCAGCGCGCATCGTCCGTGCCCAGCCAATCCGCCAATGCGGTTGGCGTCACTCCTGCGACCTATTCCGTGGTGATCGAAACGCCGAACTGGAGGCTCCCCGCGCGGGGGACTCTTGGCCAACGAGCCGGCCACCATCACCCCAGGGCGAAGGCGGTCTGTGACCATAGGCACCCACGCGAGGAGTCGTCATACCGGGTCGCCAGACCGAACGGTTCAGAGATTCTGATCCGCGTCGAGTCTGTTGGCCGCGATGAAGAAGATTCCGCTAATCAGCCAGGGCAGCGCGAAGATCATTCCCGCGCCCAGGTTGTTCGGGGTGGATGCCAGATACGCGAAGATGCCACCCACGACAGCCAGGCCGATCAAGATGATGCCTCCCAGCCGTTCCCGGAACCAGGCAACGACGGCCACCGCAGTGACTGCGACCAGGCCAACGACAAGGGCGACACCGACGAGGTCGAAGGACGGGTCGTTGACAGTGGAGCCGATCGCCACGAACCAGGCAATGCTGAGTGACAGGATCACGATCACCCGGGCGGTCCAACGCAAGAATCCAACCATCGGACGCGCTGTAACCGTGTTCATGTTCATCACAGGCCTCCTCTCACCTCCCAGGATCACTCGATCCGACTTTGTGCGGAAGGGTCGTAAGGACCGTGATCGGGCGTTGCGCCACCCAGTTCGGCTGACATCGCGTCGATCCTTGCTCTGGGCGAGCGCTTGGCCTGGGACGCCGCAGCTCCAGTGTGAGCGTGGCGGTCGTTGTGATCGTCGTCGGATCGCCACAAGATGGCCAAGTGAGACTCTTCTTCGGTCCGCGTCGATCTCTGTCGTTTGTGGTGCCGGCCTGTGGTGCTGCTCTCCTCCTCAGCGCTGTGCCCTCTGGCCCGAGCCAGGCGAATGGCGCCGCTGACGCCACTGACGCCGTTCAGCCGCCCGCTGCGCGGGTGCAGTCCGCCGAGCGGACGTTGTCGTCCCGACCGCCCCTACGTCGTGTCACGATCTCGTGGCGCCGGGTCGCCGGCGGCCTGGTCCAGCCGACGCAAGTCACGTCTGCCCCCGACGGGCGCAAGCGGCTGTTCGTCGTGGAGAAGCCGGGCCGGATCCGACTGGTAAGAGACGGCGCAGTCGCGCCAAAGCCCTACCTGGGAATGGCTCCCAGAGTCGACCCGGCCGGTGAGGGTGGTCTGCTCTCCGTGGCTTTCAGTCCCCGATTCCGGCGCGACGGACTGTTGTTTGTGGCCTACACCCGCGCGGCTGACCACGATCTGATCGTCGCCAGACTCAAGGCCCGTAGCGCTGGCGCACAGCACGTTCGCGCGACGACGCTACGTCCCATCCTCCGGGTGGAGCACTCGGCGGAGACCAACCACTTTGGCGGACAGCTTGCTTTCGGCCCCAACGGCCGGCTCTACATCGGAACCGGCGACGGTGGGGGAGCGGGTGACCCAGGCAACAACGCAGGAGACCGACGAGACCTGCGCGGCAAGATCCTGCGCATCGACCCCTTCCACCCCTGCAGCGGCAAGCGCTACTGCGTACCGAGAGGCAATCCGTTCGTTGGCAAGAAAGGGCGAGGGGAAATCTGGCTCATGGGTCTGCGCAACCCATGGCGCTTCAGCTTCGACAGTCGCACTGACCACCTGTGGATTGGCGACGTGGGACAGGACGCGTACGAGGAGATCGACCAACTCGGCCCCCATCCCTCCCGGATCAACCTGGGCTGGTCGTGCAAGGAAGGGCGGAGCACGTACAACGCGAACCGATGCCGCAGCGGCGTCAAGTACGTGGGACCTGAAACCGTTGTGGCGCATCCGGCAGCGGAATCGATAACCGGCGGTTTCGTCTACCGAGGTCACCGGTATCGGTCCCAACTCGGCGGCGCCTACGTGTTCGCCGATTTCATCACCCACCGCGTCTGGGCCTACCGATCGGGTCCTGGCAGGGTGCTGCAGAGGAAACGTCTCAGTGGTGGCCCCACGTCCTTCGGCGTTGATGACAGGGGCGAAATCTACTCAGTGACCTACGACGGCGGTCTCTGGCGCATGCGGGTGACTCGCCGATAGGCGTTGGTCGCCAGCAGGTCGTGCGAGTCGACATCGAGACCACTGATGGGGAGCGTCAAACGCTGCTGGAACAGGGCTACGGCTTGGCGAGCCGAGCCTGGAAGGTCCCCTGTGCTCCGCACATTCGCCTCGACACGGCCTCGGTGACGAAGCTGTTCACCGCCGTGGCGACCCGCAACAGGTGGATGCCAGAAGTTTCGCGCTGGATACCAGCGTCACCGAGCACCTGGGACTCACCGGAACCCAGATCTCAGATCGAGTGACTCCCTACCAGCTGCTGACGCATACCGGACCCGTAAGACCGCGGACCACCTGCCGCCCGTCGTCTCACGAAGGCCATCTTGGCGCCGCACGAGACCTATCGACCGCGCGGCGCCGGCACGCACTTCACCGGTTTCGGATTCGAGTTCGCCTCCAATGCTGCCGGCGGCATCGAGTGCTACTGGAAGGAGGGCGTGAACACCGGTGCCAGTGCCGTTCTGTCGCACTACCCCGAGCTCTCGGAGGTCGCGTTGCCGTGGCCCGGCGAGCTGACTTTGGTCGTTCTCAGCAACATGGAAGACGGTGCCTGGGAACCGATCCGCGAGTTCGCCGGCTCTCTCGAGGCCAGTGCCGGGGGGACCGATAGCATCGAGTAGGCGTCGCCGCGGCACCACATCAAAGCCTGCTAGGAGTCTTCGTGTCTGACCTCTCGATCACCGTTGCCGGGAACGCGCAGCAGGTGGCGTCGGGGACGACCGCTGCTGACCTGTTCGCGGACGACCGATCGGTCGTTGTCGCCACGATCAACGGCGAGCTCCGCGACCTCGCGCGGGTCCTGGACGCCGGTGACGTGGTCGAGCCGGTGACGATCGACTCCGACGAGGGCTTGGCGGTCCTGCGGCACTCCTGTGCCCACGTGCTGGCCCAGGCCGTGCAGGACACCTTCGAGGACGCCAAGCTGGGGATCGGTCCGCCGATCAAGGACGGCTTCTACTACGACTTCGACGTCGAGACCCCCTTCACCCCCGACGATCTGAAGCGCCTCGAGAAGCGGATGCAGCAGATCATCAAGTCGGGGCAGCGGTTCGGACGCCGAATCGTGTCTGAGGACGAGGCCCGGGCCGAACTGGTGGGCGAGCCCTACAAGCTCGAGCTGGTCGGACTCAAAGGTGCCGTCGATGATGACGTCATGGAGGTCGGTGGCGCTGAGCTGACGATCTACGAGAACGTCGACGCCAAGACAGGGGAGCGTAAGTGGCAAGACCTGTGCCGCGGCCCGCACCTTCCGACCACGCGGCTGATCCCGTCCTTCAAGCTCATGCGGTCAGCGGCCGCCTACTGGCGCGGCAGCGAGGAGAACCCGCAGCTGCAGCGCATCTACGGCACGGCCTGGCCGACCAAGGATGAGCTGACCGAGTATCTGCGCTTCCTAGAAGAGGCCGAACGACGCGACCACCGACGTCTTGGCGCTGAGCTCGACCTCTTCTCGTTCCCTGAAGAGATCGGCTCCGGCCTGGCGGTGTTCCACCCCAAGGGCGGCACAGTCCGGATGGTCATGGAGGACTACTCGAGGCGTCGGCACGAAGAGGGCGGGTACGAGTTCGTCTATACGCCGCACATCACCAAGCAGGCGCTCTTCGAGACCTCCGGGCACCTCGACTGGTACGCGGACGGCATGTACCCGCCCATGCACCTGGATGCGGAGTACGACGACGACGGCAACGTTCGGCGTCCCGGACAGAACTACTACCTCAAGCCGATGAACTGCCCCTTCCACAACCTGATCTATCAGGCGCGGGGTCGGTCCTATCGAGAGCTTCCGATGCGGCTTTTCGAGTTCGGCTCGGTGTACCGCTACGAGAAATCTGGTGTCGTGCACGGTCTCACTCGCGTACGCGGCATGACCCAGGACGACGCTCACATCTACTGCACCAAGGAGCAGATGCCGGCTGAGCTCGACAGCCTGCTCACCTTCGTCCTCGACCTGCTGCGCGACTACGGCCTGGACGACTTCTACCTCGAGCTGTCGACACGCAACGACGAGAAGTACGTCGGCGAGGACGCCGAGTGGGCGGAAGCCACTGAGACGCTACGTCTGGCTGCCGAGAAGCAGAACCTCGAACTGGTGATGGACGAAGGTGGGGCGGCTTTCTACGGTCCGAAGATCTCGGTACAGACCAAGGACGCGATCGGGCGCACATGGCAGATGTCGACCATCCAGGTCGACTTTCAGCTGCCGCAGCGTTTCGGCCTTGAGTACCAGGCTGCCGACGGAACCCGCCAACGCCCGGTGATGATCCACCGAGCCCTCTTCGGCTCGATCGAGCGCTTCTTCGCCGTTCTGCTTGAGCACTATGCAGGCGCCTTCCCTCCCTGGCTGGCCCCCGTCCAGGTGGTCGGAATCCCGATTTCGGACGCCCACGTCGACTACCTGTTGGCGGTGGCCGAACAGCTGCAGGCCCGGGGTATCAGGGTCGAGGTGGACTCATCTGACGAACGGATGCAGAAGAAGATCCGTACGGCGCAGAAGCAGAAGGTTCCCTTCATGTTGCTCGCAGGGGACGAAGATCTCGGCAAAGGTGCTGTGTCATTCCGCTTCCGCGATGGCACGCAAGAGAACGGTGTGCCCATCGACCAAGCGGTGCAGCGGATTGTCGATGCTGTTGCGGAGCGACGGGCCTAGAGTGAGTGGTCATGGAGTCCGACCCCGACGGTATGCAGCGGCTGTGGGCTCCCGAACGCCTTGCCTACATCCTCGGAGA
Source organism: Actinomycetes bacterium (assembly GCA_024644345.1). GTDB lineage: Bacteria > Actinomycetota > Actinomycetes > JAHEKZ01 > JAHEKZ01 > JAHEKZ01. The sequence goes on from JAHELE010000018.1 coordinate 32,534, forward strand.
GAACCGTCCGGACACCACCGACTCCGGAGATGCGTGTCCGTTCTGTCGAGCACCTGGTGAGCCGGACGAGGGATCGCTCGTCGTGGCGAGAGGTGATCATGCCTACGTCGTCCTGAACCTCTACCCGTACAACCCGGGCCACGCCCTCGTCTGCACCTATCGGCACGTTGCCGGCTATGTGGACCTCTCGACTGACGAGGCGCACGAGATCGCCGACCTGACAAAGGAGACGATCGAGGCCATGCAGAGTGCGATGGCCCCGCACGGCTTCAACCTCGGACTGAACCAGGGAACCGTTGGCGGAGCGGGGATCGCCGCCCACCTCCACCAGCACGTCGTACCCCGCTGGGGCGGAGACACCAACTTCATGCCGGTGGTGGCGCAGACGAAAGTAATGCCACAGTCCCTGATCGACACCCGGAACGCCCTTCGCGCCGCGTGGCCAGGCGAGGCGTCG
>JAHELE010000103.1 GCA_024644345.1 Actinomycetes bacterium
GACGCTTCTACGTCTCGGGAATGTCCAGCAAGGCCCGCGGTGTCACCGCGGACGACCTGGAAGGCAAGCCGGCTGAGATGGCCATGCCGAAGGTCCTCGTGCAGCTCGCGTTCGAGGCTGATCGCACGCTGACGTACTAGCGGTCGCCCCGTTAGCACCATTGGCGGCGTTCGGTGTACCCCTACGGTACATCGGACGCCACCAATGCCGTTTGGGCTTGAGGAAGCGGGGTAGCCGTAACGCTATCGGAACGCCGGCCGACGAGTCTTGACCTGGTACCGCTGTCCCGCTGACGCTGTCATGGTGGATCCGGAGAGATGTGTGAGCACCACACGGGCAAAGACCTGGCCCACCGTCGTCGCGTCCGCTTCACTTGCGCTCCTCGTGATCGCCGACCTCGCATCGCTGGCGCAGCACCGAGCGGGCTACCCGCACGTCGTAGCGCCTTGGCTCGAAGGCTCCACTGCCACCGTTGTCTACGTCGCCGTCGGGTGGTTCATCGCCCGCCGGGTGCCCGGCCACCGCCTTGGCCCCCTGATGCTGGCCCTGTCTGCTGTAGCCGCAACGCAGCTGGCAACAGGGGTGCTGGCGATCGCAAGCGTGCACGAGGAATGGCCCACCCCTTGGCAGGCATGGCTGGGGGGCATCTACAACGGCACGACGAGTCTCACCGTCGGCCTGTTGCTGCTCATCGTCCTTCTTGCGCCGACCGGACATCCAGTGAACCGGTTCTTCGCGCGCGTGTGCTGGACCGTCATCGTCGCGACGGGAGCCTGGCTGCCCGTGTCGATCCTTCTCGGTACCGACGACATGTCGTTACCAGGCGGACCGACGGACCACGTGCTCGTGCCGGAGTCAGCTAGACCGGCAGTGTGGGCCGTCAACCTGCTGATCATGCTGGTCATCGTCAGTGCGTCACTGCTTGCACTCGTCCAGCTCGCCCTCAGGTACCGACGGACTGAAGGGGACGACCGGCGCCAGGTGACCTGGGTGGTGGCGGGCGGGCTCGGCGGGATCACCATCATCTGGATGAGCGCGTTGCTGTCGTCCTGGCTGCCCGACGCTCCCTGGCTGGGATCCCTTGTGTGGGCGGTGGGGCCCTCGCTTCTCCCGCTCGGAATCGCCGTCGCCGTGTTGCGGCACGGGTTATACGAGTTGGACTCAGTGGTCAGCCGAACCGTGTCATACGCCGTGGTCACCGGTGCGGTGATCACGATCTACACCCTGGTGGTCGCCGCGGTCTCTCAGCTTGTCCCCTCCTCTGACAGTGCAGCGGTGGCGGTAGCCACACTGGCGGCTGCGGCGAGCGCCCGCCCGGTGCTTCGACGCGTTCGCGAACGCGTCGACCGGCAGTTCAACCGGACCAAGTTCGACAACGAGCAAGCCATCGCCTCGTTCAGCCACCAACTGCAGAGCATTGTTGATCCCGACCTGGTGCGCACGACCATGATCGACGTCACCCACCGCACACTCGAGCCGCGTGTCGTAGCTCTGTGGGTGAAGGGGAAAACGTGAGCTGGGTGCAGCAGGGCCGCCGTCACTGGACGTCGCTCGTGGCGCTGACCGCGCTTCTGACGTCGGCGGCCCTCCTGTCGCTGTCGACATTCTTGGCGCTTCGCGGCGATCACCCCGGCTCAGTGCTGGCGTTCCTCCCGATGCAGCTCACCTTCGCGGCCACCGGGGCGCTGATAGCGGTCCGGCGGCCGCGGAACCCGGTCGGGTGGCTGTTCGTGGGCTTCGGGCTACTGGGATCGTTCGCGATGGTGGCCACCGCGGTCAGCGGCGGCATCAGCCTGGGTGCGTTCGCTCACCCGACCGATATCGTCAGTCCCCTGATCGACCGTCCCGAAGTTCAGCAGTGGGCCGCCTGGATAGCGACCCTGTGGACCGAGTTCGCCATCCTGCCGATTCTGCTGGCGCTCCTGGTGTTCCCCTCAGGGACGTTCCTGTCTCGGCGATGGGTGGCGGTTGCTGGGCTTGTCACCGCCGTCAACCTGATAGGCACCACCACAACTGCCATCTCGGACGTGAACTTCCACAACAACTTCACCATCGCTGACCCGGTGAATCTGGTCAGCCCGGAGCTGATGTCGCCTGTCTACGGTGCCTACCAGGCAGCCGAGGTAGTCCTTCTCATCGTCGTTGCGGCAGGAATGGTCGCCCGCTACCGGCGGTCGGACGCCGTCGGACGTGCTCAGCTGACCTGGGTCACCTTCGCCGTCGCGATCCTGGTCGCCAGCGTGCTGATCCTTCTCGCTCTGAATGTGGAGCCGGTCTGGGGCTTCATCGTCTGTCTTCCACTCGTACCTGCTGCAGTGGCTCTGGCTATTCTGCGTTACCGCCTGTTCGACATCGACCGGATCATCAGCCGCACCGCGACCTACACCCTGGTCACCGCGATGCTGGTCTCCACCTACGCGGCGATCGTCACCGCGACAACCGCCCTGCTTCCGGAGTCGAACGCGCTCGCCGTCGCCGCCGCAACACTCACTGCCGCCGCACTCGCACGCCCGCTGCTCCGACACGTCCAGCGCGTCGTCGACCGACGCTTCAACCGATCCCGCTACGACGCACAGAACACCGTTGACACATTCGCGTCATCGATGAGCACCCAAGTGGCCGACACTGTCGTCCTGAAAGACCTCGAGCGCGTCGTAGCGACCACCCTCGAACCCGCCGTCGTAGGCGTCTGGCTGCGAGACAGTCGATGAACGCTCCCCACTCATTGCGCAGGGTCCCGGCCTGATGGCGATGGGTTGGTTGGTCTCCTGCTCGCCAGCCGACGACGGACGAAGGCAATCGGCTGAGTCCTTCTCGGGGTATGGCTCTACCGTGAATGCCCCGCCGCCACCACCATTGGCGGCATTCGGTGTACCTCCACGGTGCATCGGACGCCGCCAATGCCGTTCCGTTCGATCATGAAAGGGGGATGCGACGTCCATGGGTGAGACCGACGACCCCTACGTACCGGTGACCTTTGACCGATGCGACCACATCGAGGGACCCTTCTACCACGGGACGAAGGAAGCCTTCGCGGTCGGCGACGAGCTAGTACCGGGCCACGGCTCGAACTACCACGACGGCCGGCTGTCCAACAACATCTACTTCTCCGCGTTGGTGGAGACCGCCGTCTGGGGCGCCGAGCTGGCTACATCGCTCGCGGGCAGCGAGGAACGGGGGTACATCTACGTCGTCGAACCGACCGGGCCGTTCGAGGACGATCCCAACGTGACGAACAAGAAGTTCCCGGGCAACATCACACAGTCCTACCGCACTCGTCACCCGCTGCGAGTGGTCGGTGAGCTGGACTCCTGGGAGGGCCACGACCCCGACGTACTCCAGGGAATGCTGGACGGTCTGGCGAGCCTGCGCGCGCAAGGTCTGGACATCATCGAGGACTAGCGGGCGTTCTCTACGGTGCGCCGGGGCTGCCGTTCGTCGCCCCTTCCTTTCGGGCGATCTCCCCATCCAGGAAGACGTCGACCTCGTCCACGTCGTAACCACAGGTGAAGGGGCCCGGCGGTCTGAAGACGACCTTGTGCACCTCGTCCACGGTCCGTTGATCGATGGTGTCCATGAACGCATCCACCTGCTCGACGGCGTAGCCCGACCCGCGACGCCCGAGCGTGAATCGCGGTTGCTGGGATGGAGCAGTCTCGAGAGGAACAGCCGCTGCCGACTCCACGGCTGGAGGCTCGACCACGACCGGCGACACTACGACCGGGTTGGCTGACTGCAGCCGCGAGAGGGTCTGCTCGGGTGTCTCCCCGGTGGCCTTGCGGCGGCGCTTGATAAGGCTCATGACATACCCCTGCTCAGCATGGTGCTCGACCTGCGCGACTGTCGCCAGGGCCCTTCGCCTCCCCATCGAGCAACATCCCCTACGCCAGCGACGCGGCCAGCGCTTCCGCCTCCTGTTGCGTGAACGACCCGGTGATCTGCAGCACGCCCCCGCTGATCGGCTCTTGCACCGCCGGCGCCGACACCACGGCGCCGTTGAGCACGATGGCCAGCTGGTTCAACGGCGGCCCGAATGCCGACACGCGCTTGGTCACGTCGGCGAACGTCTGGGCGGCACCGGCGGCCAACCTGACCTGCACCACCCAGTCTGCCGACTGCCCCTGAAGCGCGATCGCCTGGTCGACCGGGTTGGCCGGCAGCTCACTCGGCCCCAGCCCGTAGCGAAAACCGAACGAGTCACACAAGATGACGTTGTCGTCGGCCGCCATCGGGCGGGCCGCCAAGCCGCAGTCGATCCGCAGCAGGTCACGGCTGGCGTTCTTCCCACCCTCGGCCGGACCAGGTGGCAGTGGCGGACGCCGTTGCGTCTCCCCCGACTCCTGGAACAGCACCTGACGCAGCTCGAAGATCCCCGGCGTCACCTCGGACGCGGTCGGGGTCGGCGTCGCACCTTGGTCGGATGACCCGCCGCTGACGACCAGCGCCGCACCGAGCCCGGCGAACGCCACGGCAAGGATGACCACCACGGTGACGGCGACCCACCGACGACTGCGCACCCGCCCACCCTCGCACGCACACGTCGCGGCACCTCACCCGCGCCCAGCGAGCGCGTGAGCTCGGCGCGTCCGGACGCGAGCGCCGGTCAGGTGCGAAGCAGTCAGCCGAGCGTGAGGTTCTCTCGCGGGCCTGGTCCGCAGAGGCCACCGTGCGGTCACCGGTGGCGCTACGCCCAGGACTACTTCGCTGCGTAGCGAGCCGGTCACCACGCGCAATCAGGGACGCGTCGACGACTGTTCACCTGAGCGCCTCTGGGGCGTCAACTCCAGCGGCCAGGCTGGCGGTATGACATCCGAGACCCGACAGGCGAGCCCCACCCCCACGTCGACTACGGACGCGTTGGTCTGGTGGGCCGGGCTGCGAGACGACGACCGCGACCTGCTGCGCGTCACTCACTCGCTGCTGCCCGATGAGCCGTATCTCCTGGCGCTGCTGGCCACCACCGGCTGCCCGCTGGTCGCGACGACGGGCAGCGACGCACAGCCGTACACGCTGCACCGGCCCGACCAGCTGCACGCGCTGTTGGCCCAGTTCTGACCCCGTCGCCCGAGACACGTAGGTTCATCAACACCATGCCCGCCGAGAAGGAGCATCGCCCGTGACCAACCGCCCCGAGGTGCTGGTGGCGTGCCGGCAGAACGCCGGCCGCTCGGTGGCCGGACGCCTGCTGATCGAGCACTACGGCGCCGGGCGCATCGTCGTGCAGTCGGCCGGATCCGAGCCGGGTACCTCCGTCCACCCCGAGGTGCGCGCCGAGCTCGCAGAGCGCGGTCTGGACTCCTCGCGCGAGTTCCCCAAGCCCCTGACCGACGACGCCGTCCGCCAGGCGGACGTCGTCGTCACCATGGGGTGCGGCGAGGCGTGCCCCTTCTACGCGGGCAAGCGGTACGAGGACTGGGAGGTCGCCGACCCGGCCGGGCAGGACGCCGACACCGTCCGGGCCATCATCGACGACATCGACCAACGGGCCCGCGCGCTGGTGGCCGACCTGCTTCCCCATACCCAGCTGCCCGGCCCCCCGCAACGAAAGTGAACACAAGGTGAACAAGTCACCGAGAGGTGTGCGGAGGACTTAGGGCCGTGTTTCCGTGGTCGTGCATGAGGTTGACTAGGCGAGAACCCGGCGCACTGCACGGCGCTGAGCGAGGGAGTACCGATGAGCGTCACCAACTTCACCACCGGCGGCTCAGAGATGTCCGGTGCCCAGCTCGCCCAGGCGATTCACGACCTGGTTGACGAGTTGATGGCAAAGAACCCGGGCTCCGACAGGGCCGAGGTGGAAGGCTTGGTTGCGACGTCGGCGGAGTCCTTTGCCGACGCTCGGATCACGCAGTTCGTGCCCGTTCTGATCGGCCAAGAGGTCGAGCGTCAGCTACGCGGACGCGCTCGAAGCATCGCCAGCTGACGGCCCGACCACTCCGCAGTAGTTCACCAAGGAGAGGTCATGAACGTCGAAGAGCTGCTCACGAAGGCACGCGACAACCTGTCGGTCAGTACCGTCTTCGCGCCACCCATTGAGAGGGACGGCATCACTGTCATCCCCGCGGCCCGGGTTGCCGGCGGTAGCGGCGGCGGCACGGGAACCGACGAGGAAGGCCAGCAGGGTGAAGGTGGCGGCTTTGGCGTCGCCGCCAAGCCCGCGGGCGTCTACGTCATCGACAACGGCAAGGTCAGCTGGCAGCCCGCGGTCGACCCGAACCGGATCGTCGCGGCGGTGGCTGCTGTGGCAATCGCGGTCATCGCAGCGCGAGCGCTGTCGCTGCTCCGCCGCGGCTCGGACTGATGGGGCTCGGGACACCTAGGTGACCAGGCGAGCCGGCCAGCCCAGCTTCGCAATTTCAGGGAACGTCTTGACGAGCTGCAGCTGCTTGCGGGAAAGCCTCAGCAACGCGAGTGACACAAGTGCTGAGACCACCAGAGCCACGATGAAGTTGGGCTGCACGACAAGTGCGACGACTGTGAGCGCGGTGAGCAGCACAACGATCAGCAGGTAGGGGCGCCGCACACTGTGGTCAATCAGCGGAGCCTTGATCGTCCGCGACAGCATGATCTGGTTGGCGAGGTTCTGACCGATGAGCGTCAGGCAGTTAGCGATTGCCACACCGACGGCACCGGCGACGTGGACCAGCGCGAACGACAGTCCAACACTCACCGCAGCAGCTGTCACGTTGACAACGGTCAAGAACCGCAACTTGCCATAGACCTGCAGCATGAAAGCGTTGTAGCCGAAGGACACGTTGAAGTAGTACCCCAGAGAGAGCAGCGCCATGATGATGGCCGAGTCTGCGTAGCGCTGACCAAACAGGGTCACGGTGGTCTGCTGGGCGAAGGGCCCCGTCATGGCGATGATCGGAAAGGTGAAGATCGCCAGAACCAAAGCGGAGTGCCAGTAGGTTTCACGCAGACGGTCGTGCAGATGGCGAGAGAACAACCGTGACACGGTTGGCAGGAAGAACGTCACGAAGGTGATGAAGACGAATTGGTTGAGTCGTGCTGTGGGCATCACCGCGCGGAAGTTCGCAACCTGGTCGATGCCCGCCTGCGATGCAAGAATCATCACGCTGACCGTGTTGGTCGCGAGGAACACCAGCTCGGTGGTCAGTGTCGGAACCGAGAAAGAGATCATCTCGCGGGCTGGGTAGATCAGCCGACGCGGGTGCAGCTCTTTGAGCAGCTCACGCTTGCGGAGCTCTCGCAGGAAGAGCTGCCCGTAGACGAAGAGACCAAGCAGCCCCGTGATCACATAGCCGACAGCCAGGAAGGTGATGCTGGCGCTCAGCGCGACCATCGCCACCACCACTGCCAGACGGAGCAGCGGAGTGAAGATGTACTTGCGGAAGATGATCGAGCGGGCTTTGGAGAAGACCGCGAAGAGCGAGACGAAGACCTGGTCGAGCGCCTCCATCGGAGCGAGCAGAAACAGCACCAGGAGGATCTGGTAGTCGAGCCCGGACCCGTTCCCTGACCCTTGAAGGCTGAGAACGACCAACGCGCCGAAGGCCAGCGCACTCGTCAGGCAGATGGTGATGCCTGTAACGGCCATGCTTCCGAACATCCGGGCGAAGTCGCGTTCCTCGTCGTACTTGGCCATGAAGCGGCTGAGCATCTTGCCTTGGCCGAGACTGAGGATCTGCCGGCCGGCAACAGCCAGCGCGAAGGCGTAGGCAAAGGAGCCGAATTCCTCTTTGCTCAGGCCGCGAACCATGACCAACTGCGTTGCCAGCGTGATGAGGAGGGATATCCCTCGACCCATCAGCAGCGCCACCGACCCGCGAAGGTGATTGCTGTCTGATGCCTTCGCGGGGCCATCATCCTGGTCGCCTGCACCAGCCGCTTCAGGCTCGTCACCGTCGTCAAAAGCCCCGGCATCGTCGAACGCGCCACCATCGTTGAAGACGATCGGCTCATCAGGACGATCGGGCCCATCACCCACGCCGCGCTTGACGTTCATGCTTCGACTGGCCCCCCAGACAACGAGACGTCGAGTCGCTCGCACACCGAGCGATCGAGAGGAGGGTCGAGACCGCCCTGGTAACGCAGCCTTGGACTCCTGCGGGTCTGAGGATAGCCGAACCCCCATCCGGCGGAGGGCGCTCGGGACTATTGTCTGTGGACGCGCACTCTCGCAGCGGGGGTGACAGGAGAAGGACGACAGGAAGGCCGGACGGTGGCAGGACCGATCTTCGTGGTGGGGGGCATGCGTTCGGGAACCACCCTCTTGCGCCTCATGTTGGACAGCCACCCCTCGATCTCGATCGGTTCCGAGACTGGCTTCATGGGGGCCGCGGCCGCTGTGAAGAACATTCCCGGCTGGCGCAACGGTGCCGAGTGGTACGGGAGAATCGGCTGGTCCCAGCCAGAGCTGGATGAACGACTGCGCGACTTCTTCGGTGG
>JAHELE010000104.1 GCA_024644345.1 Actinomycetes bacterium
ACAGGCCGAAAAACATGCCTGCCACGCCCCATAGGTGTCCGCTGACGACGTAGAGCAGCTGAACCGTCGCGGCCACACCGCCGGCCACGGCCAGAGATGCGTCGTCGGACACCTCGAGTGCCGTGGCGAGGACCGCCGCGCTAGCCAGGATCGCGACCGCATTGACCATCCCGAACACCGCGAGCGAACCCGCGGCGAAACTGTCGACGCTGCGGAACAATCGGTAGAACCACAGGGCCGTCAGGGCCTGGGTCAAGACGATCCCTAGCTCGAGTACGACACCAAAGTGCGCCAGTGTTGCCTGGTCGACCAGATGGGACAACGTGCCCTGAGGGTCATCGACTGAATACAACTGGGCGCGGACGGCCATGGACCCTAGAACACCTGTGAGGGCCAGGCCGAGGTACAGCCATCCGGTCGTGTGCGCCGTGCGGATGAGACCGGCACCCATCACTTCGGAGGTTGAGCCGGGGCGGTCGCTGATGATGGTCATGTGGGTCTCCTTCTACGGGGTGCTCGGCGGCAGGATCAGAACGTGCCGAGGGCAATCTCCGATAGCAGCAGGACGACGGGAAGAAGGCCGAGCACGGTGGCCGCCCGGACCAGCCAGGAACGGTCGTGGTGACGGAGGGTCGCGACGACGCCGGTGGCGAGAGCCGCCAGCGCGCTCGCCCAGATGCACACGCCCCACAGGAGCTGCACCCAGCTGTCGGCATAGGTCTTGGCAGGTTCGACCAAGCCGACCGCAAGTGCCACGAGCTCAAGCACCACGCCACCGACGCTGAAACCGGCTAGCGTGACCGCCCATCGGCCGACGCTGGACTCCGGCAGCCAATGCGGTTGATAGCGAGTGCTCTCATGCGTTGTCATACCTTGATCTTGCTCGTGGCGGCATCCGATCCTTAGAGGCCTAAGTCATCAGGACGACCCCCGGCAGGTGTCACTTTCGGGTAACGAGCGGTCCGGAGATGTGGTGCGCTCCTTCTTCGAGCGGATGCAGTCCCGCGACTGGGTCGGTGCCGGTCGGTGTCTTTTGCCCTCGGTGCACATCGAGTTCACCGAGACCGGCGAACGCTTCGACGGCCCGAACTTCCTGGCGATGAATCAGGCCTACCCCGAAGGCTGGTCCAACGACGTCATCGAGATCGTTGAGTCAGCTGACCGCGTCGCGGCCCAGGTGCGCATCGACCACGGCGACGACGGTATGCGACGCCCTGAACTCCTCAACCGGTAGCAGCGTGGGAGGTCACAGCGTCGGCAATGTCCTTCAGCTGGGCCACTTGATCTGGGTCCAGCGCATCGAAGAGAACCGAACGAACGGTTTCCACATGGCTTGGTGCCGCTTTGCTGAGCACCTCGAATCCGGCATCGGTCAGGACCGCCAGGTATCCCCGCTTGTCGTCGAGGCAGCGCCGCCGCTCGATCCAGCCGGCGTCCTCCAGGCGCGTGGCGGCGTGGGACAGCTGGCTCTGTGAGGTACCAGCGATGGCGGCCAACTCGGTCATGCGCATCGTGCGTTCGGGTGCCTCGGAGAGCATCGCCAAGATGACGTAGTAGGTCATCGGCATACCGGCGTCCTGCTGCAGCTGTCGCTCAAGCGTCTCGCGGATCCGCTTCTGCATCGCCAGGAACGATCGCCAGGTCGCCTGCTCGTCAGTGCTGAGCCACCGAGTGCGGGAGGGAGCGGTACGGGTGGAGGACATGTGCCTACTGTAGCGGAATAGTTGAACATTCATTTAAGTTAGGTGAGAGTAGGGAAGCGGATCACACGGGAGGTGCCCATGGCGGTTCATCGCCTCAATCACGCGGTGCTCTATGTCAGGGACGTCCGACGCAGTGCGGACTTCTATCGTGAGGCTCTGGGGTTTGCTCCGGTGCCGGGGATGCCGGCCCTTCCGGGGGCGGCGTTCCTGCGTGCGCCTGGATCGACCAACGACCACGACCTTGGGATCTTCGGGATCGGTGACGCCGCTACCGCGTCGAGCGCCGGTCGGGGGAGCGTCGGTCTGTACCACCTGGCGTGGGAGGTCGACACCCTCGGCGACCTCGCCGAGATTGCTGATCGGCTCGCACGCCTCGGAGCACTCAAGGGTTCGGCCGACCATGCGACGACCAAGGCGCTCTACGCCGAGGACCCGGACGGCCTGGAGTTCGAGGTGTGCTGGCTCGTACCCGCGGAGGCGATCGACGAGTCGATGGTGGCCGCGCGCGCGCACATCCTGCCACTGGATCTGGACGGCGAGATCGCCCACTACGGTGCGAGGACTCCCGGTGGGATCGGCGTCTCGCGCCCGGCTTCGGTCTAGACGTCAGGGCGTCTGGTCGCCGCCGCGACTGGCCAGCATCCGGTTGTAGGCCGCGAGCTCGGCATTGTTGTCTCGGTCGGCCTGGCGGTCCTCGCGTCGAGCCTGGCGGTCGTCGTCGCGCGACCACTGGTAGAGCAAGATGATGAGAACCAGCACCCCGGGCAGCTCACCGAAGGCCCAGGCGAATGATGCCCCCGCCGTCTGGTCCTCGAGCAGGTCGGGCCACCACGGACGGTTCAGGGTCTCGAAATAGGTGGCGGCGATCACCGCATTGGTGCTCATCAGGGCGACGGCGAAGAAGGCATGGAAGGCCAACGCGGCAAAGAGTGTGACCATGCGCATCGGGTACGAAGCCCGATAGGGGATCGGGTCGGTGCCGATCAGCGACTCGAAGAACAGGTAGCCCACGAGCACGAAGTGCACGTGCATCAGCTCGTGGGCCCAGTGGGCCCGCATGGCCGTCTCGAAGAGGCCGCTGAAGTAGATCATGTACGGAGCGCTGATGAAGAGCACGAGTGCAGTGACGGGGTGTGTGAGGACGCGGGCGAACGGGCTATGCAACGCCGCGAGCAGCCACTCGCGTGCTCCAGCAGGTTGGGTGGCTCGGGCGGCCGGCAGTGCGCGAAGTGCCAGCGTGATCGGGGCGGCCACGACGAGAAGCAGCGGCGCGACCATGCTCAGCGTCATGTGCTGGACCATGTGCAGGCTGAAGACTGTCTTTCCGTACACCGACAGGCCCGACAGTGCGCCGAAGGCCAGCACGGCCAGCCCCGAGTACCAGGCGATCGTCCGTCCGACCGGCCAGTGGTCGCCACGCCGACGCAACGTCCAGACGCCGCGGCCGTACAGGACGGCCGCAGCGAAGAGGACGACGATCACCAAGAGGTCGGGTCGCCACATGGTGAGGACGTTCGGCACGCTGGGTGCGTCGGGTAGGGGGAGTCCGAGGAGAACTTCGGCTGGCGTCGGCAGCTCAGTCGCCCCCGAAGGGGGCGGGGGCGTCATCGCGAGCCCGACGGCGACACCGATCGTGCTCACCATGATCGCCGCCTCGACCGCGGCCAGCCGCCCGAACGCGTGCCGGGTACCAGCTTGAACCTGCGGGATCGTGTGTCGGCGGTGAGCCCACCCCACCAGCCCGAGCGCGACGAACGCCACGACCTTGATCAGGACGACGGCGCCGTACCGACTGGAGAAGAGCTCAGTGAATCCGCCCAGGTTGATCAGAGCGCTGCCGGCACCACTCAGTCCCACCAAGAGGAATGCCCACAGCGCAAGGGGGCTGAAGCGACCGACTGCTGTCGCCAGGTGCCGGCCATCGGTTCGTGCGTACCAGAGCAAGGCAATCAGTCCGCCCACCCAGATCACGACGGTCGCGACATGAATGACGAGGGCCGAGGTGGCGATGTCGTGGTCGCCGGCCGAGGCGGAGTGGCCGGTGAGGGCCGGGGGCAGGGCTGCCGCGACCGCGAGTACGAGTGCTACCCACGCACCGAGTGGTCGGTCTGCCTCGCGCGCCACCACCCCCGCAAACGCCGCGAGCGATGCCGCCACCAGCCAGGCCGCGCCTTGCTCGGACTGCCCGATGAAGCTGAGCAGCTTGGTCGGGTCGAGCGAGGTGGACACGGTGGTGGCGAACGTGTCGGCGTACGAGAAGACCACGATGACCAGGGCGAGGACGGCCCAGGCCCAGGCGAACCACCCGGCCAGACGGGCCGCGCGCACCGGCGCGGTCGAGAGCAGGTCTTTGGTCGACGGCAGCAGCGCGGCGGCGGCCAGGAGAAGACCGACGGTGGTGGCGGCGATCAGCTCCAGCAGAGTCGTGAGAGCCGGCAAGCCCCACTGGACGGTGAGCGAGGCCTCTGGGATTCCGGTGCTCGATGATCGAGGGCTGTCACCGCCGACGAACAGCGCCACGACCATCCCGCCAAGTGCCAGTGTGACGGCGACCGGGAGCCACGTCCACGGTGCCGTCTGCCTGGCGGTCTCAGTCGGAGCGGTCACGCCGTCCCCGCACTGCGACCGCGATGATCGCCGCAACCAGGACGAGACCGATGGCGCCGAGGCCCAGCACCCAGACGACCGACGTCGACCCGCCGTTGTCGTCGGACGTGCCGGCCAGCGGGGACGCATCGGAGGAGGGCGTTGACGAAGGCGACGACGCCGAAGTGGAAGGCGATGATGTGGCGGCGACCCGGAATTCGAACGAGTCGCTGACTGGGTGACCGTCCTCGGAGACGATGCGGTATGTCACGGTGTAGTTCTCTGCGGGAGCGTTCTTGGCCAGCTGAACGGTCGCCACATTCTCTTCAACCGCGAAGGTGTTGGGCTGGTCGTATCGTGAGCCGTCCTCGCCCTGGACCACGATCGCGCTACCGGATTCCTGCACCCCTTCGCCGAAGACGAGCTGTACTTCGGTCGGTGCCTCGGTCAGCTTCGCGCCGTCAGCGGGCGTCGACTCCAGCAGTTCGTCATGTGCGAACGCGGGTGCGGTCGGGAGGAAGAGCGCCGCGAGCACGAGGAGGGTCACCAGCGAACCGGTCCCAGTCGCGCGGGGCCGAGCCCCGCGCGAAAGTCGCGCACGGTAGGAGGACATGGATTGAGCCTAGATCGGGTCGTTCGCCGGGTGGCTCAGGGGTCCGGATCCGCGGCGAAGGGGTTAGATCCACGACTGGATGCCGAAGAGACGGTCGAGCCACTCGTCGTACGGCAGGATCTGGGCCATCCACAGCGGTGCCAACGCGATGGCGGCCAACGCGGCCAGCAGCAGGTAGGCGCCGACGCCGGTGGCCCCGATCGTCCGGCGACGGACAGTTCCGTCTTTCGGTCCCAAAATGAACCCGAGGCAGAGGGTGATCGCCATGATGAGGAACGGCAGGAAGGAGACGGCGTAGAACGAGAACATGGTGCGGTCGTTGTGGTCGGCGTACCAGAACCAGGGCAACCATCCTGCGGCGAGCGCGGCCAGCACGGCGCCAGCACGCCAGTCGCGTTTGCTGACGACGAGCCAGACCATGACGAGCAGTGCAGCCGACGCACTCCACCAGATGACCGGGTTGCCGACCGCCAGAACCTCCCTGGCGCACCGTTCCACATCACAGCCGCGCTCCCCGAGTCCGTACTCCTCGTAGAAGAAAGAGACGGGGCGTCCTTGGACCAGCCAGCTCCAGGGATGCGACTGGTACGGGTGGTCGCTGCTGAGACCGGTGTGGAACGTGAGCGCGTCCGAGTGGTAGTGCCAGAGTGAGCGCAGCGGGCCGGGCACCCACCCGAAGTGGGTCGAGGGATTCTCGTCGGCCCAGGTGCGGTAGTAGCCACCATCGGAGACGAACCAGCCGGTCCAGGTGACCAGGTAGGTCACGACGGCCGTTGGCACGATCGAGACGAACGCCGGTAGTGCGTCGCGCGCGACAGACCCGAGCCAGGGGCTTCGTGCGCCGGCAACGCGTCGGGCTGAGACATCCCACCAGACCGACAGCAGCCCGAAGGCGGCGAGGAAGAAGATCGCATTCCACTTCGTTCCCAGCGCCGCACCCAGCAGCACGCCGGCGACGATCCGCCAGGGTCTGAACCCGAGGCCCGGTCCCAGACTGCTCCCTTCAAACTGGTCCAGTCGGTCTGCGGCGCGACGTCGTCCGAACTCGCGGTCGAGGACGAGTGCGCCGAACGCGGCAAGCAGGAAGAACGACAGAGGCAGGTCGAGCAGCGCTGTCCGGCTCATCACCAGATGGAGACCGTCAATCGCCAGCAGGAATCCGGCGATCGTTCCCAGCACTGTCGATCCCGTCATCCGCCTCACCAGGCGGGCGAGGATCAGGACACTGGCCGTCCCCAGGACAGCGATGGCGACGCGCCACCCGAAAGGATCCATGCCGAAGAGCTGCTCCCCCGTGGCGATGATCCACTTGCCGAGCGGTGGGTGGACGACGTACGAGGCCGTGTCGGCGAAGACGTCGAGATCGCCTTTGAGGATTCTCTCGTCGGCGTTCTTGACGTAGTCCTGCTCGTGGCCGTACTGCAGCAGCGCGTACGCGTCCTTGGCGTAGTAGGTCTCGTCGAAGACGAACGAGCCGGGCTTTCCCAGCTGCCAGAAGCGCAGCACTCCTGCCAGGGCGGTGACGGCGAGCGCTCCCACCCACCCCGCCAGACGGTCGGTGGGGGCCGGCGGAAGCAGTCGGCGCCGCACCCGATCGCGATACTCGGCGACCTCGACCGACTCGTTGACCGGCATCTCGAGGCCACCTCCGGGGAGGGGGGCGTCGGTCACGGTCACCTGCGCATCGTAGGTGGCGCGGCGGCATCTGCGAGCCATCTCGGCCCCCAGTCGGTAGGCCTGTCAGGATCGAGACATGCCTGAGCCGGATGTTGGTGCCCTCGTCCTCGCAGCGACCCCGATCGGCGATCCCGCTGATGCGTCGCCGAGGCTGCGAGCGCTGTTGGCCGAGGCCGACGTTGTCGCTGCCGAGGACACCCGTCGGCTGCGACGGCTGACGACTGCGCTCGGCGTCGAGATCGCTGGACGGGTGGTGTCGTACCACGAGCACAACGAGGGTTCTCGGACGCGCACTCTCGTCGATCAGCTCGTGGCAGGAAAGACCGTGGTCCTGGTGACTGACGCGGGCATGCCGTCGGTCAGCGACCCGGGGTACCGGTTGGTGGCCGCGGCTGTGGCCGCAGGAGTCAAGGTGACGGCCGCCCCGGGTCCGTCGGCCGCCCTTGCGGCGCTGGCGGTCTCCGGCCTCCCGGTCGACCGCTTCTGCTTTGAGGGGTTCTTGCCGCGCAAGGGTGGACAGCGCCGCGAGCGCCTCAGACTGCTGGCATCGGAGCCGCGCACCATGGTCTTCTTCGAGGCACCCCACCGCACGGCCGAGGTGCTGTCCGACATGGCTGACCTCTGGGGCGCGGAGCGGTCAGCAGCGGTCTGTCGTGAGCTGACCAAGACCTATGAAGAGGTGCGCCGCGGCACGGTGGCCGAACTGGCGGCCTGGGCAGGCGAGGGCGTGAGGGGCGAGATCACCATCGTGGTCGAGGGTGCCTCCGACCTGCCCCGCGAGCTCACCGATGACGAGATCAAGGACGCCGTTCGCGCGATCGAGGTCACCGGATCGACCCGGCGCGACGCCGTGGACGCAGTCGCGGCCCAGACCGGGCTCCCGAGACGCCGCGTCTACAACGCCTCCCTCACCTGACGTCCCGCCGAGTGCACACCTGGTTGACGCTTCTGGATGCCGAGTGCACACCTGGTTGACGCTTCTGCGGCCTGAGGCCGGCCCGGTGGTCCCTGGCGCCTAGGATGCGCCCATGCCAGACCCCATCCTCACGGCCGTTGCCTGGCCGTATGCCAACGGCCCACGCCACATCGGCCACGTCTCGGGTTTCGGAGTGCCATCTGACGTGTTCAGTCGCTACATGCGGATGTCAGGGCATGACGTGCTGATGGTCAGCGGCACCGACGAGCATGGCACCCCGATCCAGGTGCAGGCCGACAAAGAGGGGGTGAGTGCCCGCGAGCTGGTCGACCGCTACAACCGAGTGATCGTTGAAGACCTGCAGGGCCTCGGGCTCAGCTACGACCTGTTCACCCGCACCACGACACGCAACCATGCGGCCGTGGTGCAAGAGGTCTTCAAGCAGCTGGTCAAGAACGACTACGTCTTCACCAAACAGGCCATGGGAGCCATCTCTCCGTCAACAGGTCGGACGCTTCCCGACCGCTATATCGAGGGCACCTGCCCGATCTGCCAGTACGACGGAGCGCGCGGTGACCAGTGCGACAACTGCGGCAACCAGCTCGACCCCATCGACCTCAAGAACCCCAGGTCACGCATCAACGGCGAGACGCCGATCTTTGTCGAGACCGAGCATTTCTTCCTGGATCTCCCGGCGTTCACCGATTCGCTGACGTCGTGGCTCGACACCCGAACGGACTGGCGCCCGAACGTGCTGAAGTTCAGCGGCAACCTGATCGGCGACCTGCAGCCCCGGGCAATCAGCCGAGACCTCGACTGGGGGGTCCGCATCCCGTTGGAGGGCTGGGAAGGGCGCGACGACAAGCGGCTCTATGTGTGGTTCGAC
>JAHELE010000105.1 GCA_024644345.1 Actinomycetes bacterium
AATGCGAGGGTCATGATCAGAGCAACGGTGAGGATCCATGCGGTTCGCCGTGCCCGGGGAGACATCCCTTCGATGTCGTCGAGGTCATCGTGAATGCCGGTGTCGGCGCCTTCCCCGTTTTCCTCGATCGTGGTGCTTTCACCGGTTTCGATTGTGCTCATGTCGGTCACCTCATTCATAGCGAAGGGCATCGATGGGGCGGAGGGCCGCGGCCCTGTTAGCGGGGTAGAGGCCGAAGAAGACACCTGTTGCCACCGCGACGCCGAAGGCCATAACCACGGAGTAGGCCTGCACCACGGGTACGACTCCGACGATGGTGAACTGCGATCCGGCCAGTCCGACGATGACGCCTACTAGCCCGCCGAACATGCACAGAATCACGGCTTCAAGGAGAAACTGTGTGACGATGTCGCGTCGTGACGCCCCGATCGCCTTGCGGACGCCGATCTCTCGCGTTCGCTCGGTGACTGTGACGAGCATGATGTTCATCACTCCGATTCCGCCGACGAGCAGTGAGATCGCTGCCACCACGCCGAGCAGCACGGTGAAGGTGGCGCTTGAGTCGGTTGCCGCTGACAGGATCGATGAGGCGTTGAAGACGCTGTAGTCGCGATCCGACGCTGTCACGCCACGGCGGGAGTCAAGGACTTGTTGCACTTGCGACTGCGCTGAGGACACCGTGTCAGCCGAACTTGCCTTTACCGAGATCGAACTCAACGAGCCGTACCCGGTCAGTGTGTCCTGAACCGCTGTTGCGGGTGCAACAACACGGTCGTCGGCGTCCTGGGGTCCGGTGCTGCCCTTCTCACCGAGGATGCCGACCACTTCGAACTGTTTGCCGTTCAGGGCTATGGTCTGACCGACCAGGTCGCTGACAGCTTGGCTGGTCAGCTGCTCAGCAACGGTGGTGCCCAACAACACGACCCGTCGATGAACGGCGTAGTCTGCGTCGGTGAAGGCACGGCCGGCCGAGATCGTGTCATTGTTGATGAGCAGGTACGTCGGGGTCGTTCCGGTGAACGTTCCGACGGTGTGGCTTGCGCCGTCAAGTGTCGCCTGGACCGATTGCGCTGAGACCACGGGAGCGACTCCGAGCACATCGGGTGCCTGCGGGTTGTCCACGAGCGCGGCGGCGTCGTCCATCGTTAGCTCGGGGGCACGGGTCAGTGTTCCTGAGACCGTGGTGGTCTGCCCTCCTCCGAAGAGGGACGCGATGTCAGCCAGTCCGCCAGCGCCACTGCCGCCGCTGTCATCGGTGCTGGACGGGAGAACAGTGAGGGTGTTACTGCCCAATCGGTTGATCGACTCCTCGACGGCGCGACTGCTGCCTGTCCCCACTGCCAACAAGATGATGACCGAGGCCACTCCGATGAGGATGCCGAGCGTCGTCAGCGCAGAACGGGTCTTGTTCGCGCTTACACCCAGGAGGGCGAAGCGGAGACTTTCGCGTAGCGACATCAGGCGACCTCGGCGACATCAGTCATGGGCGGTGCGGCGTCCACGGCCGTGACACGTTCGTCGCTGACGATGAGGCCATCGCTCATCCTGATCACCCGTTTGGCGTGGGCGGCAACCTCGTCCTCGTGGGTGATGACCACCAAAGTCCTCCCCGACAGGCTCAGCTCGTCGAAGAGTTTCAGCACGTCAGCGGTGCTGTGGGTGTCAAGAGCGCCGGTGGGTTCGTCCGCCAGGAGGAGCACCGGGTCGGTGACGATAGCTCGCGCGATCGCCACGCGCTGCTGTTGCCCCCCGGACAGCTCGCTGGGGTCATGGCTTACCCGCGCCCCCAGCCCCACCCGATCGAGTGCGTGGTTGGCTTGCGCATACCGCTGTGAGGCGCCGATCCCCCGGTAAGCCAGGGGTAGCTCAACGTTGCGCAACGCTGATGTGCGGGCGACGAGGTTGAAGTTTTGGAACACGAATCCGATCTTGCGGTTGCGAATCCTTGCCAACGCGGTCTCGCTCCGGCGACGAACGTCCACCCCGTCTAACAGATAGCGGCCAGCCGTAGGTTCATCGAGGCAGCCGACGATGTTCATCAGCGTTGACTTGCCAGACCCTGAGGCGCCCATGACGGCGACGTAGTCCCCGCGGGCGACTTGCAGGTCGACGCCAGCCAGCGCATGCACCGCGGTCTCGCCTTCGCCGTAAACCTTGGTGATCCCTCGAAGGTCGAGGACTGGTTGCGTAGTCGCGGACATCAGCCGACCCCTCCTCCGAGGCCGCCGGACAGCCCGCCACCGGGGAAGGAGAAGCCGGCTGGGAGCCCACCGGCTTCAGGCAGCACAACCACTTCGCCAGCCTTGAGCCCGGAAAGGACCTCGGTGGTGGAATCCCCGACCAGTCCGACCTCAATGGTTCGGGTCTCTTCCGCAGTCCCAGCCGTCACCGTGACCGTGGATCTACCACCGGTGGTGGTCACGGCCGCTGATGGCACGGTGAGCACGTCCTGCTTCTCCCCGGTGGTGATGGAGAGGCTTGCTGTCTGCCCGAGTTTGAGGCCGCGTGGCGGGTCGTTGAGGGTGACCGTGACGCCGTACTCGACAACGTTGTCCGTGGTGGTGTTCTGGACAGCCAGCTCCGACACGGTGCCGCCGGTGGTGACACCGGCGGCGGAGAAGGTTACTGCCACTTGTTGGCCGACCTGAACATCGGTTGCGTCGGCCTCGGCGACGGTTCCGGTGACCTGTAGCTGGTTGAGTGTCTTCAAAACAATGAAACCGGTGGCATCGTCTGACGTGCTCGAGTTACTGCTCGAGCTGCTGCTGGAGGTACCGGTCGAGGTGGTCGAGGACGTCCCACCTACGGCGCCGGAGATCGACGTCACCGTGCCTGCCACAGGGGCGCGCAGCAACGTGCGGTCCAGGGCGGTCTGGGCCTGATCGACCTGCACCTGCGCGGAGTCAACCTGCGCCTGAGCCGACGTGACCGCCCCAGAGCCCGCCGGTTGCGCCGCCACAGCCGCGGTGGCTCGTGCCGACGAGACAGATGCTTGAGCACTCCGGAGTTGTCCTTCGGCGGTTTGCACTTGGTGCCGTGCAGCCAACACCGCGGTATCGCGATTACTGCGCGCCTGTTCCAACGCCGACTTGGCATCAGCGGTCGCAGCCGCATCGCTGGTCTGCTGAGAAGCGGCGTAGTTATCTGCCGCCCGGCCCACCAACGCGTCCTGGGAGTCCTGTTCCTGGGTCAGCGACTCGCGGGCCTGCTGTAATGCCAACTGTGCGTTCTGCTCAGCGACCTCCGCCGCACTTACCGACGCCTGACTGTTCGCTGCCTCCTCCGGGGTCTGCGCCTGGGTGGTGCTGGTCAACTGTCCCTGCGCGGACCGGAGCGCCGCCTGAGCGGTGCGAAGGGACTGCCGGGCGTCGGTACTGTCGATCCGCGCCAGCGCCTGGCCAGGGCGGACGCGGTCACCGACGTCAACAAAGATGCCGGTCACCGTTCCCGACGCGCCTCGGAAGTCGACTCCGACTTCGCTGTCGGCGGACAAGTTCCCGGTGGCAGCCACCGTCGCTGTGACCGGGCCGGTCTGGGCCGTCGCGGTAGACGCCTGGGCCTGGGTGGCCGTTGCATCGCCGCCGACTATTACCGCTGTCGCAGCCACCGCTGCGACAAGACCCGCCGCCAAGGTTCCGTTCAGCCACCATGAGCGTCGTTTCGCCACGTCTTGCTCCTCGCTCGATCGATCCGGACGAGGACCACAATCGCGAAGGAATCACCGGTAATCCTGGCGTGAACCTGCGGGTTTCCTGTGTGTTGTCGCAGAGATCCCGCAGGTCTACGACCACCAAGCGAGGCGGCGGCTCAGGTCAGGTCCCGCGGCAATGTCACGATGAAGGTGGCACCGCGACCGGCGCCGGTGTCGACGCGCACCGTGCCGCGATGGGCGGTCGCAACTCCCTCGACGATCGCCAGACCGAGCCCGCTACCGGCGGGCCCGCGCACCCGTCCCGCGGCGGGGCGGAAGAACCGTTCGAAGGCATGCGCGGCCGCCACCGAGCTCATCCCCGGCCCGTCATCTGCCACCGACAGCTGCACGCCTTCCTCCATCACCCGAACGTCCACAACCACCTCAGTGCCCGCTGGGGTGTGAACCGTGGCATTGCGTAGCAGGTTGGATACCAACATGCATAACTCGTGTTCATCACCCAGAACCCACGCCGGGTGCGAAACGCCCGGTAGACACACCACACGATGGTCGCGGGCAGTGGCTGCGACGTCGGAGGCAAGTTGTTCGACTACGGCGGCCAGATTCACCGGTGTGCGGGTCTCTGGGCGTTGGTGATCGAGTCGCGCGAGCATTAGAAGGTCGTCGACAAGTTGCGACATGCGCACCGACTCCGACTCGATGCGCAGCAGTGCCTGCGCGATCTCTGGGTCAAGGTTGTCTGTCTGGCCCACAGCAAGCTCTGAGTACGCGCGGATCGACGTCAACGGGGTTCGCAGCTCGTGGCTCGCGTCGGCAACGAAACGTCGAAGGCGTTCTTCACTTTGACGCTGCTCGGCGAATGACACCTCGATCTGCTCTGCCATGTCGTTGAACGAGCGAGACAGTTGTCCCACTTCCTGAGGTTCATCGTCGTGCGGCGCTCGCACCGCGAGGTCACCAGCGCCAAGCTGTTTCGCCGAAGTCGCCAGGTCAGTGATCGGCCGGAGTCCTCGTCTCATCATCGGAAGTGCCAAGGCCACGAGCAGACCAAGCAGTCCGACGGTGATCGTTGCGGCCACCGCCGCCACCCGAACCACGGCGTCTTTCACGTCACTCAAGGACTTGGCGATGACCACCACATCAGCGCCCGGGCCGCTGGCCAGGACCCGCACACGGTAGGCATAGTGATCATCTCCCACTCCACCAAGAGTCATCAAGTCAGTTTCGAGAGGCTGACCGTCGGCCACATCTGTCTGGATCTCGCTCAGATTCGGTCGAGGAGCGTCCTCAACCCGGGGGCCCGCCATCTGGTCCACGATGGTGCCGGACTTGCCATCAAGACGTGTCACCACCAGATCGTTGAGCAGTTCTGGTTGTGGCAGCTGTCCAGAGGTAGGGAGAGCATCACGCCCTTGCGTCAGCAGGCCGACTGTCGTGTCGGGCACAAGTTGTAGCTGTTGGTCCACCTGATCCAACAGTGCCGAACGCAACACGAAAGCGATGAGGATGTTGACGGCCACCATCCCAGCCACCAGCAGGCCAACGGCGACAGCGAGCACGCGGGAGCGAAGCGACCGTACCCGCAACCTGCTCATGATTTATCGCTGCGCAAGACGTACCCGAACCCCCGAACAGTGTGAATCACTGCCGGACCACGTTGGTTCAACTTCTTGCGCAGCGAACTGATGAAAGTCTCAACGACCGACGGATCACCGCGAAAGTCATAACGCCACACGTTGTCGAGGATCTGAGGCTTGGACATCACCTGTTCGGCGTTGTCCATCAAGTAGCGCAACAAGCTGTACTCCGTCGGCGATAGGTCAACCTCATGGTCGCCACGTGTGACCAGGTGCCGGCGGTCATCGAGCGTGACATCGCCATACCGCAACACGGCGTTGTCGTCCGCCGACGTTCGACTCTTGTTCCGGCGATTGAGTACCGCCCGCACTCTCGCTAACACTTCCTCAAGGCTGAACGGTTTGAGGACGTAGTCGTCGGCGCCGACTCCGAAACCGCGCACGCGATCAGAGACGTCGTGGCGGGCCGTGAGGAAGATCACCCCCGCGTCGCTGCCGCTTGTGACCAGACCCCGGCACACGTCGTACCCGGTCATGTCCGGCAACATCACGTCAAGAAGCAGGAGATCGGGATGCCACTCCTTGGCCGCAAGCAGGGCATCAGCGCCCGTGCCCTCCGAACGGGCCTGATAACCCCCATGCCGAAGGGCAGCAACCAGCACGTCCGCGATGAACGCTTCGTCGTCGATCACCAACACCCGCTGGGCATCGGGACCTGACGAACCCGCACCGGATCTGCTCACAAAGACGAGCCTCGCACGACAACCCACAGGATTCCTGGTGACTTCCTGAAGATTCGCTGTGGATACACCAGGCTGCAGGCCTCTGCCCGTGGAGCGGGTGACCGGGATCGTACCGGCATGGCCGGCACTGACAGCGGTTGCGCTCGGGCTCGCGCGACGGTGACGTGGGGATGGTGGCCGACTCGATCAATCACGGTTGGCTCGCACCATGTACTTCTGGCGGGCGGCCTGACGGCTCACGCCGAGGGCTTGGGCGATGTCGGGCCAGGGGGCGCCGAGCAGTCGGAGCCGGCCCACCTCACGGTCGACTGCGAGAGCGGCTGCCGCTCGTTGCGCGACGAGCTTCCGCAGCTGTTCCACGGCATCGCGGATCGCGGCAGGCGGCTGTTTGCGCGTCCGCACTCGGCGCATCTGGGTACGTGGAGCTCTGCTCGGTGCTGTGTTCGTAGGCGGGACCACCGTTGGGGCCGCTGGAGGCGGCACCCATGACGACGTGGCTGTCGCGGTTGGCGCTGGTGACTGCGGAAAGGTCAAGGATGCACGTCGCGCCGTCTGGGATCGGATGGTGACGGCGGCACGTTGTCGCCTCGCTCGGGCCTTCGCGTCTTTTCCGCGGCGAGTCACGGTGCCCCCTCGATTGGTGGGCGGTTACCGACCAGAACCGGGGTGGGGTGACAAGCGGCGTTGTCGCAGACCTCGTGAGCCAGAGGAGTCAGCAATCCGATGATTTTGATTTGGGGTCGTGCAGGCGACCTCGGTTGGCGCGCGCTTGACCCTTGGTGCAAGACGAGTGATCGCTGCGTTGGGTTCATGCGTCGTCCAGGGTCAGTTGGTCGGTGGAGGCTTCGTTTCGACGCCGCCGCCGGGTCGGACCCGTGACTCTTCCGCTCCCGGGTGGCACGAGCTCGGACATCGCCCTCGCGACGGCCTTGTCCCGATCGGCTGTCGCGTGCTGGTAGATAAGGGCGGCTCTGGGGGAGGAGTGCCCCATCCGGGTCATGAGCTCCCGCGTGCTCGCCCCGGTCGTGGCAGCGAGGGTGGCGGAGAGGTGTCGTAGGTCGTGGAAGCGAACTTGTGGAAGCCCAGCTTCGGCTCGTGCGCGGGTCCAGTGGACGGTGAAGTTGCGCCGGGCCAGCGGGGCTCCCAGCGGCCCGCAGAACAGCCACGCATCCGGTTCGGGTCCGACCCACCGGTCGAGGTGGGTGCATATGTCGGGCATCAGGTGGGGCGGGAGGTGGACAGTGCGTCGCCCCGCGTCTGTCTTGGGCGGTCCGAGCTCTCGGCCCTGCGCGGTCTCGACGAGCTGGTCGGTGACGGCCACGCGGCCGTGCTCGGTGTCGATGCTGGCCCGACGCAGCGCAACCAACTCTCCCCAGCGAAGTCCGGACCAGGTCGCCAGGAGCACGAGCATCCGCCAGCGTGGTTCGATCGCTTCCGCCAACGCGTGGGCCTCGACCAGCGTCGGTGGGACGCGTTCGGGGGTCCGCTCAGCACCGGCGCCACGGATCACGCACGGGTTGCGGGTCAGCAACTCGTCGACGACCGCGGTGTTGAGGATGCACTTCAGCAGCCGGTACGCCTTCGCGACCGTCGACCGTCCGATGCCGTCCTGGAGCCGCCCGGCGTACCACTGGCGCACCGCGGTCGTGCTGAGTCGGGTCAGCGGAACTGTGCCGAGCTGCGGGACGAGGTGCCGGTTCAGCAATCCCTGGTAGAGCTCAGCGGTGCGAGGACGGAGGTCGGCGCGACCGGTCAACCAGGCGGTCGCGTACTCACCGAACGTCAACGTTGAAGCCGCCGGGTCGAGCCAGCCACCGCGGTCCTGGTCGGTCTGCACCGTCGCAAGAAACGCCGCCGCTGCCGCTCTCGTCAAGAAGGTTGTCGGCGCTGTCTGCCGGCTACCGGCTGGCGTCGCGTAGCGGGCTTGCCACCGTCCCGACGGCAGCCGCCGTACCGTCCCGTAGTCACGTCTGGTCATGAGTTCCTCCACACGAAGGTGTGCATGGAGGGCGGCCAACATCCGGTTCGCCGGAATGTTGGTGTCGGGTTCTCCTACCACTTAGGGCACGGCTAGGGCACGCGCGGTTGCTGCCGGTGCCAGACGCTGCGTCGTCCAGGCCGTTGACCTGGGGCGACGCGTGGAGCGGGTGACCGGGATCGAACCGGCATGGCCAGCTTGGAAGGCTGGGGCTCTACCATTGAGCTACACCCGCGGGGCCACCGATCGACCGACGTGAGGTACTCGGAGGCTGGCGTCTAG
>JAHELE010000106.1 GCA_024644345.1 Actinomycetes bacterium
GCACTGATCGTGTGGACACTGGTTCGCTGGTACCAGCGGACACCGCCGTCTGCTGCTGTTTCGCCGGGCCTCGGGTGGCGGTGGCAGCTTGCCTTTGGCGGCTCGGTCGCACTGGCTGGAGCCCTGGCCTGGTGGTCCGTCCGCGGCCTGGCAGTCGGCATGAGCGACCTCTACGACGTCCGCGTCCTTCTGTATGGAGGCCTTACCCGATCGATCGCGTTCATGGTGCTGGTAGCCGTCGTCGGGGCACTGATGGCGCAGCCCGCTCTGGCGCGGGTGGAGGCCACGAGCCGCGCCTGACGGCGTCCACCAGCTGCGCACTCGGCGTCGGAAAACGACACCCAGGTGTGCACTCGGCGGGTAGTTGCTCAGCGAGGCAGCGCGATGCTGCCTCGCTGAGCTACCTCACTTGAAGTACATGCTGAGCGGGTTTCCGTCACCCGGCACGTTGAAGAACGACTGCGCTAGCCCCCGCTCCTGAACCGTGATGAGGTACAGGTTCGCCGCCCCCTTCTGCGCGTTCTTCGGCGTCTTCAGACTGCACTCGAAGCTCGAGTTGGAGGTGTTCCATGCGCAACCCGCCTGCGCTACCACTGCTGAGCTGGTGCCCGGCCCGATGAGCTGGACGCGCACCTGACCCTTCGCCGCCATAGCTTGCGAAGCCGCGTCCGAGAGCGTGCCGTTGGCATCGGTGAGAGTGAACTTCACCGGAATCCGCGAACCGGCCTTGGCCGGTAGCGAGTTCGGCAGCGGAGCACTGAACCCGCCGAAGAAGGCCCCCACCGTGTAGGACGCAGACGCCGAGCTGCTGTTGCCAGCCACGTCGGTGGCCGAACACGAGACGCTGGTAGTGCCAATCGTCGACGTGCTCGCCGGGTCACACGATTGGCTGGCGATGCCCGACAGGCTGTCCGACGCGTTCGCTGAGGCCGTCGCTGATCCGCCCAGAATCACCGGATTGGGGGAGACAGATGGCGCCAGGGTGGGGGCGGTCTTGTCGACCCTCACCGTGGTCGACGCCGAGCCCTGGTTGCCGGCCAAGTCGGTACACGCTCCTGACACCGTGATCTGCGCGCCCTCACCACTCGAGTCGGTGGAGGTCGTGCAGTTGCTGAGGTCAAGCCCGGAGCCATCGCCGTCCGTCCAGTTCCACGTCACCGTCACGTCGCTGTTGTTCCAGCCGTTGGCGTTCGGTGCCGGTGAGACGCTCAGGCTCGCCGTCGGTGCGGTCTTGTCGACCTTCACCGTTGTTGACGCCTGGCCTTCGTTGCCAGCCAGGTCGCTACAGGTTGCCTTCAGCTCGATCGCCGAACCTTGGCCGATTGAGGTGCTGGTCGGCGTGCAGTTGTCGGGATCGACACCAGAGCCATCGCCGTCCGTCCAGTTCCACGTCACCGTCACGTCGCTACTGTTCCAGCCGTTGGCGTTCGGTGCCGGTGCATAGGTCGGGTCTGCGGTTGGCGCGACGCCATCAGGCTGCCAGTCAACCGAGTTGTCCGCGCTGGTAGACGCCTCGTTCGTGCTGAAGTCGGCGTCCGTTGCCACACCAGCCGGGACGGACGCGGTCACACTGCCTGCGGTCGTCATCCCAGTCACTGAGACTGTGTAGGTCGTCCCGTCGCTCGGCGATACCTCCGCCACGGACGCGGCAAGCGTGCCGCCCGCCGAACCGCCGAGTGTCACGTCTGCGCCGGTGAATCCAGTCACCGGCTGGCTGAACACCGCCGTGAAATGGATCGGCTCGGTGCCTGTCGAGTCGCCTTGACTGGCAGCCTGGTTGATCGTGACGCCGGGTGCGCCGTCTGGGTCGGGTGAGTTGTAGGTGACCGTGACCAGGCCATCACCCGACCGCGCACCTGCCTCGTAGCTCACGTTCGATGTGCCCGAACCGACCTGGCTGGAGCCGCCGCCCCCGCCACCGCCGGATGACAGAGACCCGCAGAACGACCCACCGGCGCCACCTCCACCGCCGAACCATCCTCCGCCGCCCCCGCCGCCGTCAGCGCCCGAGCCGAGGTTTCCGCCCGTCCCGCCGACCATGCCGACCCCGTCACCACCCGCAGTTCCGATGTACACGGGATCGGCGTTCACGTCGCACATCGTCGTCGGGGTCTCAGGACCCCCAGCGCCTGCAGCACTCTGCGTCGCGCCCTGCCCACCTTCACCCCTGGTTGAGTCGCTGGGCCGTGGGATCGTCTGGCCGCCGCCCCCGTTCGGGCCACCCCCGACGCCGCCGCTCTGGCTCAAGCTGGATCCACCCCCGCCACCGGCGACGAACAGGAAGGTGCCCGAGTCCTTGACGGTAGTGGCGCCACCGCCACCACCGGCGTTCCTGTACGCGCTGCCGCCGCCCCCGAAGCCACCGCCTCCCGGTGATGGATTCCGACTGTTGAAGCCCTGCCCACCAACCGCCACGGTGAGTTCCTGTCCCGGCGTTACAGCGAGCGCGCCAGAAACGCGTCCACCTTTGCCGCCCACCACATCAGAATTGGGGTAGGCGCTGAACCCCTGAGCCCCGTAGACGTCAAAGACCGCACTGGTCACCCCGTCAGGCACCGTCCACGTCTCAGTCGCACCCTGGTAAGCGAACGAACACGTCAGGTCAGGTCCGTTGGTCAGACGTACGCAGCCTCCTGAAGGAACTGCCACGGCCGCGGCAGCGGGTGACAGAGCACCCAGAGCCGGTAGGACAAGCGCGGGAATGACGACCGAAAGCAGAGCAGCGAGCTTGGCGTCGCGACGCAATGAATCCTCCTGTTGAAGAGCCAGCTCACGCCGGCAGCACCCGAGATCTGGTCGGACTCTAGGGGCACCGCTGCCCAAAGACGTGAGGAATCACCAAACTGACGACAGGTTTCCGCTTTCTCCCGATTTGAACGCCCATCAGTTGCGCACTCGGCGTCGAAAAGCGACACCCAGGTGTGCACTCGACAGGCAAAAACGTCACCCAGGTGTGCACTCGGCGGGGTTGGGGGCGGACAACTGCGGGTGCCGGCTGCCGCGGTAACGGTTTCGGGACGGTTGGTTCTGATGATGAGGACGAAAGGACCTCGTACATCCGACGAAGGGACCGACTGTGAACCTCAAGGGAAGGGCTCCCACTCTCTTTGTGGCACTCGCCCTCACCGCAACCGGACTAGTGATCGCGCCAGGCGCAGCGACCGCTACGACGGCTGGCCTGCACGCCCGCCCCGGCGCACCCGGCAAGCCGAAGATCGTCCGCATCAAGACCAACGACCACAGGGTCAAGGTCAGCGACACCCGCTTCAGGCCTGGCGTGACGGAGTTCCGCATCACCAAGGCCAAGCACAGGGGCTCGGCCGTGGTCATCCTCGAGTCCGACAACCTCTCCAAAGCCTTCAAGAAGCTGGGCGTTGCTCTGAGCGGCGGCCAAGGAAGCGCTGACGCCATGGCAGCCTTTGACCGCCTCGTCACCATCTACGGCGGCGGCAACCGTGGTTCACGGTGGCAGGTGAAGCTGAGCAGCGGCACCTACTACGCGTTTGACATCAAGACGAACAAGCTCACCCCGATCAAGGTCAAGGGTGACCGGCGCGGAGCCAGAATGCAGCACCCGGACAGCACGGTGGTGGCCTACCAGAAGAATGGCTTGAACCAGTTCAGGACCGACGGTCCGCTGCAAGGCGACTGGGTCGGTTTCGAGAACAAGTCGCACGAGATCCACTTCCTTGAGGCCGACCACGTTGCCAAGTCAACGACCGCCAAGGACGTGCGTCAGGGACTGAAGTCGAACAAGGATCCGAAGTGGATCCGCCCCGGTGGGTTCTTCTTCGATGTGCAGTCACCCGGCATCAAGACGGTGCACTACACCGACGTCTCGTACAGCCGGTACC
The DNA here is from genome assembly GCA_024644345.1 of Actinomycetes bacterium. Lineage (GTDB taxonomy): Bacteria > Actinomycetota > Actinomycetes > JAHEKZ01 > JAHEKZ01 > JAHEKZ01. The sequence continues at coordinate 3,855 of JAHELE010000106.1, forward strand.
TGTTGATCTGCTTCATGCCCAGCGAGATGCAGGACGGCGTACCGCACGCGATGATGGGGATGTGGAAGCTGGTGAACGCCGTCTAACTCCACACTCCACGCTCCGAAAGCATCGTGCTGCGCGGCTGCTAGGAACCGCGCAGCACGATGCTCCAGAGGGTGGCCTTCTTGGAGTTGCCGTCGGCCGTTGCCGTCAATCCCTGCCTCGGCCCCACCGAGGAGGTCGACCCGTCGTCGGTCAGAAGTGACGTCACCCGTCCACCACTGGCGGTGTTGTAGGCGTCCGACCGCACCTGCTGACCTGCGGGCGCGGTCCAGCTGTTCGTCGCTGACTGCCAAGCGGTGTTCGAGGTGCGGTCGGCCCAGTACGAGACGACCCAGGAACCCTCAGTGGGAACGGTGACGTCGGGCGTCGTGTGGTCGCCCACAAAGACATCGCTGGTCTCGATGCCTGACGCGAAGGCGCTGACGGGCGGGGCGAGCACTCCGGAGTACGCCGCGATGGTCACCGTGTTGGGCGCAATCTGCGGCGCACCCGAGGAGTTCAGCAGCAGCACCTGCAGGCTCTGGCCGGCGTCACTTGCCGTGGCCCGGCGCCAGTAGACGTCGGTGCGCAGCTCGACGTCAGTCTCGGTTGCCAGCGCGTTCCAGCCCGCCGGTACCGATGGCGTGCGCGAGCTTCCGTTGCTCACGAAGAGCAGCAGGGTGTCCCCGTCAGCCACAGACGAGGGAATCGTCACCGTTGGATTCGCCGACGTCGCCCCGCCCACGGAGTCGGCCGCGCGGAACGCGATCGCGCTGGCGACCGGCGTGGTGGCCGACGCCGTACCCGTCGCCTGGCTGCTGGCTCCGCGGTCGTCGGTGACCGTCAGCGTCACGGAGTAGTCGCCCTCAGTGGCGTAGGTGTGCGAGGTCAGACGGCCGGTGGACGTCGATCCATCACCCAGGTCCCAGTCGTACGACGCGATCGAGCCGTCGACGTCGGAGCTGGCCGAGGCGTCCAGACCACAGGTCAGCCCGTGACAGGTGACGGAGAAGTCGGCGGCCGGCGCCTGGTTCGTCGCGACCACCGAGTGGGTGGTGGACGTGGAGTCGCCGCGGTTGTCGGTGACGGTCAGTGTGACGTCGAAGGTGCTGTCGTTGGCGTAGGTGTGGGTGGAGGTGCGGCCCGCTCCGCTCGCGCCGTCGCCGAAGTCCCAGTCGTAGCTGCTGATGCTGCCGTCGGGGTCAGTACTTCCTGTCGCGTCGAAGGAGCACCGAGCCCCCGCGCACTCGGACGTGAACGACGCGACCGGCGGGGTGTTCGGACCGGTCTCAACCACGGGCGCCGCGATCAGCCGGATCGCGCTGTTGAAGGCGTCGGCCACGTAGACGTTGCCCTGCGCGTCGATGGTGACGCCGCGTGGGTTGTAGAGCCGCGCGGCCCCGGCCGGTCCGTTGTCACCGCTGTACCCCGTCTTTCCGGTGCCGGCGACCGTGGTGATGATCCCCGTGGCCAGATCGACCAGCCGGACGCGGTGGTTGTTGCTGTCGGCGATGTAGAGGGCCTCGGTGCCGACGACGCCGACCCCGCGCGGGTAGCGCAGGGTCGCTTTGGTCGCCTGGCCGCCGTCACCGCTGAAGCCGGCCACTCCGGTGCCGGCCACCGTCGTGATGGTGCCGCCCGGGGTGAACCGGCGGATCGCATGGTTGTCGCTGTCGGCGACGTAGATCCGGCCGAGCGGGTCGACGTCGACCCGCTGCGGGTAGTCCAGCTTGGCGGCCGTTGCCGGGCCGCCGTCACCACTGAAGCCGGCCACTCCGGTGCCGGCGACCGTGGTGATGATGCCCGTCGCGAGGTCGATCATCCGGATCCGGTTGTTGTTGCCGTCGGCGATGTAGAGCTTGCCGTCGAACAGCGCCAGTCCCTTGGGATTCTTCAGCTTCGCCGCAGTGGCCTGACCGTTGTCGCCACTGAAACCGCCTTTTCCGGTTCCGGCAATGGTGCTGATCACACCGTCCGGCCCGACCCGGCGGATGCGGTGGTGCGCCGAGTCGGCGATGTAGATGACTCCCGCGTCGTCGACGAGGACATCGTGCGGCCAGTAGAGCGCGGCCTGCGTGGCCTGCTGCCCGTCGCCGTTGTAGCCGGTGTTGCCGGTGCCGGCGACCGTGGTGATCGTGCCGTCGGGTGCGACGCGACGGATGCGGTGGTTGAAGGTGTCGGCGATGTAGAGGCTGCCATCTGGCCCGAAGTCGGTGTCGCGCGGCTGGTTGATCAGCGCCGCAGTCGCCGGTCCCCCGTCACCGGAGAAGCCGGCGACGCCCTGACCGGCGACGGTGGTGATGGTCGAATCGGCGGTGACCAGGGGAACCTGGGTGTCGGCTACCGAGGGGGCCGCAAGGGCCGCCACGACGAGCCCGGCGCCCACGGCGAACGAGGCCACCGTGGCGATGGTCTGGCGGCGTCTGGTCTTGGATTGCACTGACAACACTGAGGAGTTCCCCTTCACCCGTTTGGCCCAACCTACGCCACGGGTGGCTCGAACGCCGAGCAGCGAGGAGTAGTCGACTAGGCACGTTGCGTAGGGGGAAACTTCACGTTCTTTCTTCAACCCGGTCGCGGGACTTTTGGCCATTCCAGGGCGGGACGACGCACTCGTACTGTGACCAGTGCGGGCCTGCGCCGTTCAGCGGGTCAGGGGGGAATAGGGCCCACCGGGGTCTACGACCAGCGGGACCTGATGACCGTCCCGGACGTGGCGCACTCGGCGCACGGCATGTTCGCGTCGCCCGTCGGAGTGGGTGTGCGGATCAACCGCCAGCCAGAGCCTCATCGATGTCGAACGAGTCGACGTCGCCACCGAGCTCACCGAGGGCGGCCGAGATCGCGAACGCGTCCGTCCCCGGCGCCATCACACCGACAGCCACCTTGCCGTTCTGCAGCTCCGCTGCGATCGCATCACGTTGTTCGTCGCTGAGACCGAGATTCTTGTGGTGAAGGGCGCCGACAGCGGCTCCACCAACAGCGGCCACACCGATGCCAGCAGGCCCAAGCAGCGACAGGACGGCGCCGATTCCGGCCCCTTTGCCACTGCTGCGGGCACCGACCTTGTCGATGTTCAGCTCGCCCTTCGAGTCGAGGGCGAGAACGCCTACCGCTTCACCCGTCGTCAGGCCGGTTGTCTTCAGGTGAGCCGCTGCGCTGTCCGCCATCGCCTCGTTCTCGAACAGGGCCACGACCAGTGTCTTGTGTGCCATCAGGTGCCATCCGATCTGCCGTAAGGTGAGCGACCCTTGCTCGGGTCGTCCGCGAGTCACGTATGTGGTGCTGCGACCACGGCACCAGTCTGACGGGTTTCTGCGTCAACGCATCGGACGATCTGAGCGATCCTTGGTGCCCGTGCGGAGGGCGCCGCGCCCCTTTATCTGGGACACATAAAGTCACCTAACATTGCTAAGGTTCGACCATGGACCGCCTGCGCAACCCCTACACGCCCAACGCCGGAGCCACGCCGCAGGCGATCGTCGGCCGTGACGACCAGCTCGAGTCGTTCGACCTGATGCTGGCCCGGCTCGCCAGAGGGCGCTCGGAGCAGTCGATGATCATCACCGGGCTGCGCGGTGTCGGCAAGACCGTCCTGCTCGGGCAGTTCCGGGCCAAGGCCGAGAACGCCGATTGGGTGGTCCTCGAGCTCGAGGTCAGCAAGTACGACGACGAGCGCTTTCGCCGCGACCTCGCGCTGCGGCTGCGGACGGCGCTGCTCGAGCTGTCGCCGAAGGCACAGTGGGGCGACCGGATGCGGCGGGCGGCGTCCGTGCTGCGGTCGTTCACCCTGAAAGTCGACCAGCACGGAGCCTGGTACGCCAGCCTCGACATCGAGCCGGCCGAGGGCGTCGCCGACCACGGTGAGCTCGCGCTCGACCTCACCGACGTGCTGCTCGCGGTCGGCGAGGCGGCGGCGTCCGCCGAGCGCGGGCTGGTGCTGCTGCTGGACGAGATCCAGTTCCTCAGCCGTCCGCAGCTTGAGGCGTTGATCGCCGCCCTGCACAAGGTGGTGCAGCGACAGCTGCCGGTGACGATGGTCGGTGCCGGGCTGCCGCAGATCGCCGAGCTGGCCGGCGACGCGAAGTCGTACGCCGAACGGCTCTTCACTTTTCCCGTCATCGGAACGCTGAGCGACGCCGACGCTCGCGAGGCCCTGCGCCAGCCGGCTCTCGACGAGGACGCCGCGTTCGACGACGACGCGTTGACCCGCGCCGTCGAGGTGACGGGCGGCTACCCGTACTTCCTGCAGGAGCTCGGCCACGCGGTGTGGGGCGTCGCCGACGACGACCGCATCACGCTGGCCGACGTCGAGGCGGCGGTGCCGATCTACGAGTCCAAGCTCGACTCGTCG
>JAHELE010000019.1 GCA_024644345.1 Actinomycetes bacterium
TCGGGGTCCGCCACCAGTCACTACGACCTCCGTCTGCCCCGGCTGCTGTCAGTCGCGTCGAGCCGGTGGCTCGGGGAGTTACACGCCTGGAGTTACCGTGGTGTCGAGAGCACGCTAGGCGTCAGCGAGAGCGTGGTCAACGCTCGGCCGCACGACACGCCGGGGCAATGTCTCAACAATGGATTGACTCTCCCCAACCCTCAAGTAGAGATTGAGATTTAGGAGGAGGACGGCGAGCCGGGGGCCTCAGGCGCGGCCCCACCCGGAGTACCGAAGTCTTCGGGAGAGATCCCCTCGAGGAACTCGCGGAAGCGTTCGACCTCACCCTCCGCGGCTACCCCGCCAGTGCCGGACTCACCGTCCTCGACGTCGGAGTCCTCATCATCGTCGGGCAGGGCGATGCCGGCTTCATCGAGAACCTCGGGCGAGGCGACCACAGGGGCCTCCACCCGCAGCGCCAGCGCGATCGCATCAGATGGCCTGGCACTGATGGTCTGCCCACCGTCGAAGACCAGCTCGGCGAAGAAGACTCCGTCCGACAGATCAGTGATCCGCACCTCGACGAGTTCGTGGCCAAGACCACCGACGACGTCGGCGAGCAGATCGTGCGTGAGGGGTCGGGCCGGCTCGACACCCTGCTGGGCGTACGCGATCGCCGTCGCCTCCACTGCGCCGATCCAGATCGGCAGGTAGCGCTCTCCCCCACGTTCTCGCAGCAGGACGATCGGCTGGTTCGTGGGCATCTCCACCCGGACGCCAACAACGTCAACAGGTTTCATGTCACCACCCTACCCCGGAGAGCGGTGCCCGACAGTGCGGAAAGCGGTGCAAGGGGCGGCGGCCGCCCCGGAATCTCAGGTGCGCAGGTCGGGGCCGAGCTGCGCCTTCACCAGGGCAGCATGAAGCCGAACGCTCAAGGCCGCCAGTGTCCGGGTCGTCTCCTCGGCGCGCCCTTTGGCATCGGCGCCACGACCCCGCAGCAGCGGGGTGACCACCTGCTCGATCAACCCTGCTTCCCGCTCGGCCGCCGACTTGAATGCCCGCAGATGCCGTGGCTCGATGCCGTAGCTGGCCAGCTCACCGGCTGCCGTCGCGACGACGACGGCATCACCGTCGTAGTGCTGACCGTTGCGCCGGGAGGCGATCAAGCCGTAGCTCTCGAGTGCGTCCAAGAGATCGGAATCGATGTCAGCAGTGGCGAGCAGCTCGTCCCGGGACAGCCGCAGGTCGGCTCCGTCGCGCGCGAACTCGTCGGCGGCCGGGAACCCTCCCCCGCCGACGACGGCCACCGGCACCCGGGGGCTCGCGCCCGGGCTTTCGGGTGGTTCGAGTCCACGGTCCATCGCCTCGAGGTGCTCGCGGATCACCTTCAGCGGCAGGTACTGGTCGCGCTGAGCGCTCAGAATGTAGCGAAGGCGCTGAATGTCACCAGGGGTGAACTTGCGGTAGCCGGACGGGGTCCGTTGCGGCTCGATGAGGCCCTCGGACTCGAGGAAGCGGATCTTGGAGATCGTCACATCGGAGAATTCTGGGCGAAGCTTGGCCAGGACCTCACCGATGCTGAGGTATGCGCTTGCCGGAATCGTGGCAGATCTCTGGTTAGCAGCCGGGCTCATGCTTCACCCTCCGTCTGGCCGCCGCCGGTGAGGAACTGCAGGCGGTACTTGCCGATCTGCACCTCGTCGCCGCTCACGAGCACGGCTTCATCGATTCGACTGCGGTTCAGGTAGGTGCCGTTGAGACTGCCGAGATCGCGGATGCTGAAACCTTCCTGGGTACGGCGGAACTCCAGGTGGTGCCGTGACACGGTGATGTCATCCAGGAAGATGTCGCTGTCTGGATGACGCCCAGCGGTCGTGACATCGGAGTCGAGCAGAAAGCGTGCCCCTGAGGCGGGCCCTCGGCGCACCACCAACAGAGCGGTTCCGGGCAGCAGGCGTTCCACCACCGAGTCGCTCGCTGCGTCCTCGCCGGCGGCGGGCTCGGACAGGTCCGTGTCTGGTGACCCCAGGTTCAGCATCGAGGTGGTCTCGGCTGCGCTCTCACCTTGGGTGCCGGGAGCGAGTCGCAGACCACAGGCGGCACAGAACCGTGCCTCGCTGTCGGTGGTGTCATGTCCACAGTGGGGACAGACCGGCATGTGGCCTCCAGGTCGAGTGGCCGTGAACTCTCACGTGGAGGTTCAGGTACAGAGTGAGGGGTGTGGCGAACCTACGGGGTGAGCACCCGACCGGTCAACCTGCTCATGAGGACGCGACGTGAGCGGCGTAGGCCGCCGAGTCGAGCAGGGCTTCGAGCTGCGCCGCGTCGGTGAGTTCGACCTCCACCATCCACCCCTCACCGTAGGCGTCGGCGTTGACCACCTCGGGGGTCGCGCTGAGGCCTTCGTTGCGCGCCGTCACCGTTCCCGTGACCGGGGCGTAGAGATCGCTGACACTCTTTGTCGACTCGACCTCGCCGCAGGGGTCCCCGGTGGTGAGGGCCGCGCCAACGTCCGGCAGAGAGACGTAGACGATGTCACCGAGTGCGTCCTGCGCGTAGTCGGTGATACCGAACCGGACCGTCGTCTGGCCGACACTGCGTACCCACTCGTGGTCGGTCGTGTACTTCAGATCCTCGGGGTACAAGGTGTCCTCCGCCTCTGTAGAAGTGGGCTCGGTGTCCCGCACGTGACTGCCCACGCGCTAGCGGTTGAGCCTAGTCCAGGGTCGGACATCCGACATCAGGCGATGGCAGCGATCGAGATGGAGTCACTCTCGACCACCACCCCCTGCGCCCCAGCCTCCCGGACGCTCTCCAGCACGCCCCCGGGAAACGACAGTCCGGCCGACAGGGTGGGCGGATCACCGATCGCCTTCATCTCGATCGGCGACTTGACCACAGTGTCGCCAACCTTCACGCCTTCTGGTGTGTCCACGATCGCCGTCGTGGCGATGACCCTCTCTCCATCGACCGAAATCGCCTCGGCGCCCGCATCTTTCAGCTCCTGCACCGCGTCCAGAAGGTCAACAGCCTCCATCGCGTCCTCGGGGTCGACGATCGTGAGGGTCACACCGGGGCCGGTCACGGGCACGAGGCCGGCAAGGATGCGCAGGTTCTGCAACCGTTCCCTGGTCGCCTCTCGCGCCGCCTGAGCCTGGTCGGCACTGGTTTCCAAGTCGGTGATCGTCGCCTGAAGCCGGGTCTCTTCGGCAGCGAGCCGCTCCCGCTGGACCGCCAAATCGTCAAGAATCCGCACCAGGTCAGAGGTTCGCGCTGCGCTCAGGGCATCTTGCTGGGTGCTGCTCACCTGCACAGCCAGGCCGAATCCGAGCCCGAAGAGCAGCAGGGCAACAATCCACTGAGCTCGGCTCGGGCGGTGGGTGAGAGACGCCCTGACCGCTTCCCACCCTCGCGGTTGGCGAGCGTCCCCTGATCCGTCAGTACCAGTCACGAGTGATCACCCGTGGAAGAGGTGTCGTCGGATGGCCGCGGCGTTGGCGAAGATGCGGATCGAGAAGACCACGACGACTCCGGTCGACAGCTGGGCGCCGACCCCGAGCTGGTCACCGAGAAAGACGACGAGGGCAGCTACCAGCACGTTGCCGATAAACGATATGACGAAGACTCGATCGTTGAAGATGCCGTCAAGCAGCGCTCGGCTGGCGCCGAAGACGGCGTCGAGTGCCGCCACGACCGCAATGGGTAGATAGGGCTGCAACCCAGCTGGGATCGTCGGCTGCAGGACGAGGCCGAGAATGATGCCCACCACCAGAGCGAGTACCGCAATCATGGTGCCTTCTCCTTCATCACATATCGAAGCTGCAGGTCACCGCGGCCAGGCACCGTGACGTCATCTTGAGCCGTAACCTCCACGCCCATACCGTAGGCAGCCTCGAGCTGGTTCAGCTCGGTCCGCGTCGAGCTGGACTCGAACGCGTCTGCCATGTCTGCAGGACCCACCGCCGTGACGACGTAGGGAGGTGTAAGCGGGCGGAATCCCACCAGGACTGCCTCGCCCGCCGACCGAATCGGCGACAAAGCGGTGATGCGTTGACCGTTGACGGCCACCGCCTCAGCCCCTGAGGCGAAGAGTCCATTGACCACGAGCTGGACGTCTGTGTCCAGGACGCGCGCAAGGTCGGGGCCGTCGTTCCCCGCCGGCGCGGGCGGCCCATCGGACAGGGTGACTTCCACACCCGGGCCTGACATGGGCGCGACACCTACCTCCACGTCCAAGGTCGCAACCTCTTCGGCGAGAGCACGGTTAGCACTCGTTCCGTTCAGTGCCGCGGTACGCAGACCTTCGGCGCGACGTGCGAGATTTCCCTGACGGGCATCGAGCGCCGCGACCTCGCCGTTGGCCTGCACAATCCGGTCGATCAGATCGGCCCGGGTTTGACCAGCCGAGGGAGCACCGGCCCGTACTTGGAGCACCGCGGCAGTTGCAAGCGCCGCCGTGATGCCGATAGCGAGTGCGAAGGCGACTGAGTGGCGCCAGTCGACAGTCCGCTTCTCGCCACGGTCTGCGGTCTCTTGATATCCCGGATCCAGCGCGTCGTCGACCAACCGTTCGAGGAGTGACAACGAGGCGTCCGGTTCGTCCACCACCGGCGTGGTCACGCGCTCAGCTCCAGACGTCGTCCCTGCAGGACTGCGGACGCTTGCTCGGCGTACAGCACCGCAGACCACCAGTAGATGCCTGTCCCCCAGACGATGAACGCCCAACCAAGTGGCTCGGCGACAGCGGAGACAGTGCCATCGCCGGTACTGAGGAACAGGAGTGGCATCCCGTAGAGCAGGCAGGCAGTCGCGGCCTTCCCGACATAGTGGACGGGCAGCGGCTCCACTCCCCGGCGGTGCACGTAGAGCTGGATGAAGAAGAGTGCAACGTCTCGGGCAACGAGCACCAGGACCAGCCACCAGGGCACGATCTCGCGCAGAGCGAGCACCACGAGGGTGCTCACCACGAAGAGCCGGTCGGCGATCGGGTCCAACAGCTGACCGACGCGCGACACCATGTGGAAGCGACGAGCGATGACACCGTCGAGCCAGTCCGTGATCGCGCTGATGGCGAGAAGCCCGAAGGCGAGGGTGTCATTCTCCGGACCCAGGGCCACCCAGATGAAGACGGGGATGATCAGCAGTCGTAAGGCAGAGAGCACGTTCGGGATCGTGAGGATACGGTTCGAGACCAGCTCAGACTCTGTCTCGCTCATCCCCGCACCTCTCCTCTCCCGGACTCGGTTGGCACTACCCCCCAGGTGCCCGAGCCTAACCGGCCAGCGGGTACTTGGAGGTGCCATCGTCCCGCCAGCCGGTTAGCGTCGGCAGATGACGAACTCTGCTGCTCCCGCTGAGGGCTCTGACGATTCCCCCGCACGCATCACAGCGACGCCCAATGGTCCCTACCGCGTCACCGGAGTCCGCCGCATCGCCTGGCGTGAACCGGTGAAGACGGCCGAGGGCGAGCCGATCGCGTGGGCTCAAGGTGAGGTTCTAGCCGACGCCAACGAGGAGTACTGGCTCTGCCGTTGCGGGCAGTCCGGCAACAAGCCCTTCTGCGACAGCAGCCACCGCCGCGTCGGATTCCAGGCAGTGGACGCAGCCGATGGCGGAACCCGTTCCGCGCGGGCAAAGAGCTACGGATCCGGCGGGACCGTGCTCGAGGACGACCGCTCGATCTGCGCACATGCAGGGTTCTGCAGCACCAAGCTCACCAACGCATGGAAGCTCAGCGCCAGTGATGAGCTCGGTGCCGCCGAGCGCTCACAGTTGGTTGCGATGGCCGCTAACTGCCCTTCAGGCGCCCTCACCTTGGAGCTCAACGGCCAGGATGTCGAGCCCACCATGCCGGCAGAGATCGCCCTGATGCCCGACGGCCCCCTGCTCGTGACCGGCGGGGTGGTCGTTGAGTGCTCTGATGGAACCCTGCTAGAGGTGCGCAACCGGATGACGCTTTGTCGGTGCGGCACCTCGGCGACAAAACCCCTCTGCGACGGGTCGCACGCCGAGGCAGGATTCCGTCACTCCCCTCTCCACTGACCTGACGGTCGATGGGTCGCAAGCTCCCAGCGAGCCGCCGATCAGGCACCACCATTCTGTAGGGCGTCCAACCCTGAGATGACCAGTGCCGATTGCAGTGACTGCTTGAAGGCCTTCGAGCTGTAGGTAGCACCCGAGACGGACGCGATCTTGGATGACTGCGCCACGATTGCTCGGGACTGCAGGATCGGCAGCGCCTTGGCATTGATCTCCTTGCTGTCGCTCTCGGTTGGGTACACCGGGGTCGTCACGACTGTCATCACGTTGTCGACCACAGTGATCTTCACCTGCATGGTCCCGTAGGGATTTGCGTCGTTGGCCAGACCAAGAAATGTCCCGTTGATCAGCGTCGGCGTCGGCGTGGGGGTCACCGTGTCGGTCGGCGTGGGGGTCACCGTGTCGGTCGGCGTGGGGGTCACCGTGTCGGTCGGCGTGGGGGTCACCGTGTCGGTCGGCGTAGGGGTCACCGTGTCGGTCGGCGTAGGAGTAGCCGTGTCGGTCGGCGTGGGGTCCAGTACGTAGTGCTGCGCCGTGATCTGCTCCGTCGCTACCTTCTTGGCTCGTTCCCAGGCCGCCTTGGCGTCCTTCGCCTCACGTAGCGCCTTCGCGAGCGCCTCACGCGCGTGCACCAACCGTGCCTTCGCCTTACGGTCGTCCCTCTTTGAATGTGTCTTTCGCGCGTGCTTGTATGCGCGCTCGGCATCTTTCACCTCCTTGCGACACTTGTCTACGACCTGGAGCGCATGCTGATACCGCTGTTTGGTGTCGATCACCTTTGGCACAGCGGCAACCTGGGCCCGGATCTCAGCTGCGATCTCCTCGGCAGTCTGACCCCAGTCGTTGTTGATGTCCTGACCGTCTGCAGCCACACGTGCTGATGGACTGGCGCCGGCCATGGACGCCCATCCGACGACGGCCGTTCCACTCACCGAAGCGAGAGCCGCGCTCAGGCTCGTGACGGTCACCAGTGTCCGGCTCTTCTGCTGCACCATCAGTTGCTCACTCCAACCTTGATTCCTGTCGCGAAGGCGTCACCGAAATAGCGCGCCTCGTTTCCCGTAACGAGGTAAGCGGACCAACCCGGCAAGTCCGCGAACCAATCCAGACCATCAATGCCGGTCACAAGGAGTGCCGTCGCCAGGGCGTCAGCCATGCCGCAGTCGGGCCCCACGACGGTTGCTGACGTCAGGGTCACCTCGTGGCGTCCAGTACGGGGATCGACCACATGTGCCCCGCGCTCGTACAGGCCAGATGTCGCAACCCCTTCATCCAGCGCAGTCACCGTCTGAACGATTTGGTCCGCGTGTTCCGGGTGGCGGATCCCAACCGTCCATGGCTGGTCAGGTGACTGGAACCCGCGGCAGCTGACGTCACCTGCGGCGTTGATGCAGACGTTGTCGAACCCCATGCCAACGATCAGGTCCGCGGCAATGTCGGCCGCCCATCCCTTGACATAGCCGGAGGGATCGACGCCGCCACGGGCAGCCCAGGGGTCGAATACCCCGTGAGTCAGAGTCCGTAGCCAGCGGCAGCTGTCGAGCACACTGCACACGACCTGGGGCATGTCCTCCACGGTGAGCAGACCGTTCCGCAGGGCGGTGATGGGTGTGTCGACGCGATAGGTGGAGAACCAGGCATCGACGTCGTGCAGGAAGCTGACCGCCTCCGCTACGGCCTCTTGCGCAGATACGGCGAAGACCTCTGGCCCGCCTGGCCCGAAGCTTCCCCGGACATCGAACGTGACAACGGTTCCCCACACGTCCTCCGCATGGGCGAACCTCTCCCATGTCCCTGGCCCGGCAAACGTGACCTGAGGCCGGCTCACAGCTTCGCCTTCGACAGCGCGGACTCGAGAGAGGTGATCCAGCCATCCGAGGTGTACGAGGCTCCCGAGACCACGGCGATGTTTGCCGATTGCGCGGCCAGCGTCTCGGAGCGCAGCTTGGGCAGACATTTGTTGGCGATCTCTACCGACTTCGGATCGGCTTTGGGGTACTGGACGGCTTTGGCATCGGTGATCCGCCCGTCCAGCACCGTGATGGACACCTGGACGGGGCCGAACGGTGTGGACGCCACAGAGCCAACGAAGGTTGCCGGTTTGGGCGTAGCGCTGGGGGTGGGCTTCGGCTTACTCGTCTTCGTGTCGTTGGCCGCAGGCTTGTCCTTGGTCTTGTCCGCCTGGCTCGAAGGCTGGGTGGTATTGGTGGCTGCACTCGTGCCACCGCCAGAGGCCTTCGCATTGCCGGCACCGCCTGAGGCCTTCGCCTTACCGCCGCCGCCGGACTTCGAACCGTCCTTCTTCGTTCCACTCTTCTTGGTGTCGGATTTCTTCTGTGACTTCTTCTTGGCGTCGCCGGATGCTTGCTCCTTGTCTTCCTTGTTCGCGACGTCCTTCACCTTGAGTGCCTTGGCGTGCCTGGCCTCCAATGAACCGTTCTGGTTCCCGGAGGCAAATGGAGTCAGGAAGGCAGGCGTGTATGACAGCGACGCAACCAGCCCAGCCACGGTACCGGCGCTGACGAAGAGTGCGCGTTTCACAGTGATCCTTTCGATCTTGTTGATGAGCTAGAAGGCGAAGGACTCGCAATGGAGGCGCTCGTCTGGAACATGTGCCGTGCGGGCAGCGGCAACGACGGCCCCGGAAAACGACTCGGGGCCACACACATAGATGTCTCTGTCGGCGAGGTCTGGGATGTAGCGCGAGAGGTAGTTCAGGGTGATGGGATGCGCACGTCGCGGGCCGTCGAGGTAGACCAACGTCCACCCGCATGCCGCAACCATTGCGTCGAGTTCGTTGCGCAGTGCCACGTCGTCAAGTGATGAGACCCGATAGAGGACGCAGACGTCGGCACTCGCAGGGAGGTCGTCGAGCATTGCCCGGATCGGGGTGATTCCGACACCTGCGGCCAGGGCCGCCACGCGCTCGCCCGATCGAGCCGCCGCCGTGAAGGTGCCATATGGGCCTTCCGCGAGTACCCGGGTGCCTGGGCGAAGTTCTCGGGCCAGCGAGCTCGAGTGATCGCCCAAGTCCTTGACGGTGATTCTCAGCGCATCACCGGGTGCAGCAGAAAGCGAGTATGGATGCGCTTGCCACCACCAGTGCCGGGTGAGAAAGCGCCACTGGAAGAACTGGCCGCCCTGCGCGTTCAGGGCTCCAAGATCATGACCCGTTACATAGACACTGACCATGCCGCGGGCTTCCTGCACGACGTGAGAGACACGTAGTCCGTGGCGTATCGATCGCCGCACGGGTATCAGGAAGCGACAGATTGTGATGGTGAGGCCCACCACTGCATACAGCGTCACCCACGCGTAACGCAGTCCAGCGTGTGAGGTGAAGATCGTTCCGTTGCTGATCTGGTGACCGAAGGCCAGCGCCACCGCCAGGTAGAAGTAGAGGTGCGCCACCCACCATGTTTCGTATGACATGCGCTTACGGATGGGACGCCACGACAGCAAGCCCAGGGACATCATGCTGATGAATGCGACCGTCGCCGGCATCATCCACGGGTACTGACTCACCAGGTGCCAGAGCTCGACAAGGGGGTTCACTTCAAGCCCCTGGGCATAGCCGAGGGTGGTCAACACCACGTGCGCCGCAATCAGGACCAATGACCAGGGTGCCAGACGTCGATGCCAGCTCAGCATCCGATCGTGTCCCGCTTCTCTCTCCAACCACGGCAGCCGCGAGATGAGCAGCAGCAGCATGAGTACCAAGTACGTGCCCGCAATCGCCGACACCGACCCGAGCACCGTGGCCGGACCACCCGGTGTCCCCCACATCGGCCGGAGCACCACCAGGGAGCTGCCGACTGCTAGACCCCCTCCGATACCGGCGAGCAGGGCAGCGAGGTCGCCCCGTCGTCTGCGACCTCCGAGGGCAGGTGCCTTCACGGTCTTGGCCTGGTGACTGGGTGTGACTGCACGGCGGTGTCGGCCCTTGCCGGACCCGCCATCGGCAGCGTCGGCAGTGTCCAGCACGATCGTTTGCGCCACGCCTACCTCCCCAGGGGTGTTCACCGGTCCTGAGGAAACATCGGATGGCGGCTAGTCATTTAGAACTAGTAAAGGGGTGAATGTGGTCGGCTTAGGCTCGCCTTAGCCAGACGCACGCTCAAAGGTTAAGAGCGCGACTGCGAGTACGACCCGTTCGGGCTAGTCCATGTGGGTGACCTGCTGTCGCCGACGTTCATCTGGCTGGCAGTCCGGCGACTGGTGGCATTGTCGGCGGATTCATCCGGTTGCAGTGGACTGTCAATGACCAGGTCGGACCGCCAGAAAATGGATCGCCATCGCGACCAGCTGGTCGCTTTGGCCCATCCTGGCCTGCGGTCACGATGCGTAAAGGAAGTCTCGTCTGTCAGCAGAGGCCAGACACGCGTGACCCTTCAAGAGTTGGGAAGCGTGGAGCGTGGGGCGTGGGAGAGCCTGATCGCCGGCCGCCTCTGGGAGGATGAGCCGTCAGCAGCCCAGCGGACCTCACTCAGATGAAGAGGAATAAGAAGACCATGACAACAGACGATGAAGCCCAACGGCGCAAGATCCGCACAGCACGGTGGATCGGCATCGTGCTGGTGCTGGTTTTGGGTGGGGCCGTCGCGACCGTAGCGGCGAGTGCAGATAGCAGCGTGATCGGCTGGATCCTTGCGGTGGGAGTGCTCGTGCTGATTGGTGCTGGGATTGTCGCTCGATTCGTACGGAAGTAACGACACCCACTTGCCCTCTCACTGCACAACTCTGTTCCAGCGGAACTGGGGTTGTCGTGCTGCTCCTCGGGTGGACGAGCGGGCAAGTCTCCGCGGGCATCGATCACGTGGTGGTGGGACTGAGTGAACGCGAGGTGTCGTCGACAGTCCAATCAACCTCGGCGTCGAGGTGTTCGACTGGTCGGAAACCCATACCTGGTCTCTGGCCCGGGTCGAAAGGCCCCCGCCCGCGTGCGCTCGGTGGATGCACACGGGGCGGGGCCACTCACCGGGGACCGTAGATGCCCGTCCGCGCAACTGCCTGACGACGGCTGACCTGACCGCCCTCGGACTAGGCTCCGCGCCATGACCAAGGGCGGCAAGCAATTCCTCGGTGTGGTGTTCCTGCTCGCAGTATTCGGATGCGTCTTTGCCTTCATCGTAGCCATCGCCAAGGACAACGAGCCGAACCCCGTCGCCTACTTCGGTGCTGCCGGTGCCTTCGCCATCGGTGCATTCGTCATGCTGAACATGGCTGAGGCTGACAAAGGCGACAGCGTGCCGCCCGATGCCGCCGAACGTTCCGCCCCGGCATCAGACACCCCAGCGCCGACGAATCACCGAGCGCCGACCGATGAACGCCCCCGCCTCCCGATCCAATGGATCGCCTTGGTCGTGGGACTCCTGGTCCTGGTGGTGATCGGCGTAGTCGTCCTGACTCAGCGCGACGGAAAGTCCGATGAGGAAGTCACCCGGGAGTACGCCGAGAACTTCAAGTCATGCGCGGAATACGCAACCAGCCAGGTACCCCCCAACGCCACCCAGCGGGAGACGTTGGCGGAGATGACCGCTCAAGGCTGCGACAGCATCATTCTCGAATACTTCGACAAGGTGCCGAACTACGAGAACCCCGACTTGCAGGCAATCTGGGACGACGTTGTGTCGTCACCGTGACCGCTTGGCCTGCCGATGCTGGGGGGAGGCGTATAGGGGGCAACATCGGATGCAGTGGGCTCGCCAGTGGGCTCAAAGCAGAGGGCCGACCTCACCGTGAACATGAGACCGACCCTCTGACCTGCACTTACACCGTCGGGACGACAGGATTTGAACCTGCGACCCCTTGACCCCCAGTCAAGTGCGCTACCAAGCTGCGCCACGTCCCGGTGCCCCGTAGAGAGCGAGGCAACACTAACGCAAACCCTATGAGTCCCAGGAAGGCAGTCAGCGAACGCCCGGCTCGTCGATCGTGAGGGACCGTGCCTCGGCGTCCAGCGTGGCTAGCACGCCGAAGGGCAACGAGGCCAGATGCGGGCCGTGTCCAAGAGGCAGTCCGTAGATCACCGGAACACCCAGGTCGGCCAAATGGAACTCCAGAACGTCCTCGAGTGAACGGTCTGCTACGACCTCGGGGTCCGGCTTGCCGCACGCCTGAAGATCGCTGACCACGACTCCGGCAAGCTCGTCCAAAACGCCGGCCAAGCGCATCTGCCAGAACATCACGTCGAAGTCGATCGCCATCGTGTCGACTTCCTCGATTAGCAGGATGCAACCGGCAGCATCGAGCTCGTAGGGGGTGCTCATCAGGTGGTTGAGCGTGTACAGGTTGCCGCCGACAACCGGTGCTGTGACCCGGCCACCTGCGAGTGCGCGGATGTACTCGTCGTCCGGTCGGCGTGGAACCTCGCCGACTCCCCCATTGGTGAAGGCGTTGACTGCCGAGTCAAGTGTGAACGCTTCTCGATCACTGGCTCCAAACGAGCCGAAACCTGGGCCGTGAAACGTCGACAGCCCAGAGTGCCTGAGTAACGCTGAGTGCAAGTTGGTTACGTCACTGAACCCCATGATTGCCTTGGGATGCGCCGCCACCAGGTCGTAGTCGATCAGCGGCAGCATCTCAATTGCGCCTACGCCGCCCCACAGACAGAAGATAACGTCGACAGCCTCATCGAGGAGCAGCGCATGAAGGTCGTCCACCCTGTCTTGCGCGGGCCCGGCGACGTAGTCGTGGCGTGCCCACACACTGTCGGTAAGTCGAACCTGATACCCGCGCGAGTTCCACCACTCGATCGGGCGCAGGACGTCGCTCCGATTCTCGTAGGGGCCGGACGAGGCAAAGACGCCCACGGTCCCTCCCGCGGGCAGGGGTCGTCCAAACCGCGTCGCCTTCATGCACTCTCCCTCGTCGCCAACGATCGTCTACTTCTTCGAGCGCTTCTCGCGCACCTTCATGGTCACGTGAATCGGCGTGCCGACAAAGCCGTACTCCTCGCGCAGTCGGCGCTCGATGAAGCGGCGGTACCCCGACTCCAAGAATCCTGACGTGAAGAGCGCGAAGGTAGGGGGCCTCGTTCCAGCTTGGGTGGCAAACAGAATCCTTGGTTGCTTGCCCCCACGCACGGGATGGGGATGCTCGGCCACCATCCGTCCAAGGAACGCATTGAGCTGCCCCGTGGGAATCCGGGTCGACCAGCCTTCCAAGGCTGCATGCAGCGCGGGCACCAGCTTGTCGACGTGCCGACCGGTCTCAGCGGAGACGTTGACGCGAGGTGCCCACTGGACGCGGTGCAGCTCACGTTCAATCTCCTTGTCCAAGTAGTACCGACGTTCTTCGTCGATCAGGTCCCACTTGTTGTAGGCGAGCACCAAGGCTCGTCCGGCTTCCACCACCATCGACAGGATTCGGGTGTCCTGCTCACTGATCGGCTCGCTGGCATCGATCAGGACAACCGCCACCTCAGCCTTGGCGAGTGCTGACTTTGTGCGGAGGCTGGCGAAGTACTCGCTGCCGCTCGCCTCATGGACGCGACGACGGATTCCCGCGGTGTCGACAAACCGCCACTGCTCGTCACCGAGCTCGATCATCTCGTCGACGGGATCAACCGTGGTGCCGGCCACCGAGTCGACGACGACGCGATGCTCACCGGCCAGTCTGTTCAAGAGGGAGGACTTCCCGACATTGGGCCGGCCCAAGAGTGCGACCCGATGAGGACCCCCGACGGCCGCCTCACCCTCAGGGCTGTCCGGCATCGCGGCAAGCAACGCGTCGAGCAGATCGCCGGAACCGCGTCCGTGCAGCGCTGACACGGGGTACGGCTCGCCGAGCCCCAGACCCCACAGGGTTGACGCCTCCATCTCCTGGCGGGTGTCATCGACCTTGTTTGCGGCGAGGACGACCGGTTTGTTGGCCCGCCGCAGCACTCTGACCACTGCCTCATCGGTGTCGGTGATGCCCACCTCAGCGTCTACGACCAGCATCACCACATCGGCCGCATCCACTGCCATCTCGGCTTGCGCAGCCACCCGCGCGGCGAGTCCTCGGGCGTCCGGCTCCCATCCCCCCGTGTCGACGACGACAAAGTTGCGGCCGGACCAGGTGGCGTCGTAGGCGACCCGATCGCGTGTGACGCCAGGTCGGTCCTCGACGACCGCCTCGCGTCGACCAATGATCCGGTTCACCAACGTCGACTTGCCCACGTTTGGACGTCCAACCACAGCGACGACGGGCAGTGCCGCGTCGACGACCGGTAGCGGCTCGGTCTCGGTCACGACGTGGCGAAGCTCGGAATGCGCTCGTGCACCAAGGCGACCACCTGGTCGATGACTTCTTCCAACGTCAGAGAGGTGGAGTCGATCATCACGGCGTCGTCAGCCTGGGACAGCGGCGAGAGCTCTCGGGTGGAGTCCAGGTGGTCGCGTTGATCCAGCATGGCTGCTGTGTGCTCAACCGTGAGCCCGTGGTCCTCAGCCCACTCGGCTGCGCGTCGCTGGGCGCGCGCCTCGGTGGTGGCCACGAGAAACACCTTCACCGCGGCATCCGGTGCGACCACTGTTCCGATATCGCGACCTTCGACGACCACCGCTCCGCGTTCCAGGATCTCGCGTTGGATCGAGACAAGCCGCTCGCGCACGGCGGGTACCGCGCTCACCGCGCTGACCGAGGACGTCACGTGCGGATCGCGGATCTCCACGCTCACCTCACGGCCATCGACGAACACGGCTGGAGACGACGGGTCGACCGAGATGTCGAGGAGGGGTTCACCGACTCGCTGCGCGACCGTATCCGGATCGTGGGTGTCGACGTCATGGCTGATCAGCCACCAGGTCAGGGCTCGGTACATCGCGCCGGTGTCGACGTAGTTCCATCCGAGGCGGCTCGCCACCCCTCGTGCCGTTGAGGACTTGCCAGACCCGGATGGGCCATCAACCGCGACAGCGACGAGAGCGCCTGTGTCGTCGTGCACCATGGCGGCCTTTCCTGTCGTGACGGGTTTCGCTACACCGCGCACCCAACGGCACCCGGACGGGTAGTTGGCCGAGGGTACCCGGTATCCCCATGGGGAGTCTTGCCAGCAGGACCAACGGCCCTCTAGTCCGACTCTTTAGTGCGACGACCAGCCGTCGGCGTGCAGCTGCTCCACCAGCCCCTGGGCATCAGCGGGCCGCACCGATAGCTCAATCACGCCTACCGGGTGGCCGGCCGAATGCTCCAGGGCAATGTCCTCAACACTCGAGCCCGACGCAGCCACCGAGGCAAACAACCGCGCAAGCGCCCCCGGCTCGTCGGGGATGACGACCGGAACCACCGTGTAGTCGGCCGCTGGAGCCCCGTGTTTGCCCGGAATCTGGCTGATTCCGGAGCGTCCACGATCGAGAAATCGTTCAATCTTCTTGTCGACATCTCGATCTAAGGCGCCCGTGGTATCGCTCATGGCTATCTGGTCCAGAGCCTCCGCCACCCTCGTCAGGTCGAGCGCGAGTTGACTCACATGTGGAGCCAACGCCCGGGCATTGGCGTGGAGGATGTCGGTCCACAGCGCTGGGTCACTTCCGGCAATCCGCACGGTGTCGCGTAGCCCCTGCCCCGCCAATCTCAGCGCGAGGTCCTCCGCGTCACCGAGCTGCCCAGCCACGGCGCTCGCCGCAACTTGCGGCAGGTGAGAGATCAGGGCGACCGCCTCATCGTGCGCCTGAGCGTCGACGACCAAGGGATCGGCCCCGCAGGCCCGGGCCAAACTCATCACCAGCTCGATCCGTTCAGAACTGACGGACTCATCCGCACAGATCGCCCACGGTCGAGCTTCGAAGAGATCGGACTGGGCGGCTACGGGACCCGATCGCTCACGGCCGGCCATCGGATGTCCCCCCACAAACCGGTCACCGGCGCCCAATTTCTTAGCCTCTTGTTGAGGGTAAGTCTTGATACTCGAAACATCACTAACCGTCGCTGTTGGATATAGATTCACCACCGCCTCCATGACGTCAAAGAGCGCCGAAGGCGGAACACACAGGAGGACCAGGTCAGGTTCGGTCTGCGCCCAACCAGCAGTGCCGGTCCCGAGCTCACCCGCAAGCTGCTGGGCCGCGGGATCGGCATCGGCGACCCATATCTGCCACTCCGTGCGCGCCAGTGCCAAGCCGACCGATGTCCCGAGCAGGCCCGCCCCGACGATTTGGAGACGCGGGCTCACTGGGCGAGGTCCTGGCGCAGGACCTCGGCGCCCCGCAGGTAGACGTGAACCACATCACCCCGTGGCACGTCGAGCTGTACGTGGGCCAGCACCCGCACCACCCGCGGCAGCGCCCCCTGTACGTCGAGCTCCTGTGCGCACAGCAGGGGCACATCGCCGATCCCCAGGGTGCGGGCCGCGGCAGCCGGAAAGGCGCTGCGCAGGTCGGGCGTGCTGGTGAATATCACGCTGATCAGGTCGTCGGTCCCGATGCCGTTCCGCAGCAGGATCTCACGCACCAACTCGACAACGGCCTCGGTCATCTCGGTCGGGTCATCTGCCTGCAGCTGGGTGGCCCCGCGGAGTGCTCGCATCACGACGTCACCCTAGCGTTCTCTCGACCAAGCGATCATCCGACACGACTGCTTATCGACAAATCGAGTTGCAGTTCGCTGGTTGGAGGAACACTTCGTGGAGTCACTTGGGCCACCGACTTGTCGACATGTGGCTCCTGAGGGTCACCAGGGTCTTTGTGGGAAAGCCCAGGTCAACTGCCATCTGTTGACCTGAGGGCTGACGTGGCGACCATGTCGCGAGAGTGCCGGCCGACATGTCGACACCCGTGCTGACAGGGTCCAGTACGTGCTGGTCTACTTATTGTTTTATCGACAGATCGATGAGATCCAGCAGAGCCCCTTGCTCCGGCCTGGTCAGGAGTCGCACTCCTCCAGGTCGCAAACGGCCCAGCCGAATTGGTCCGAACTGCAGCCGCACCAACCGACGAACCGGCAGCCCGACCTCGGCCATCAGACGCCGAACAATCCGGTTCCGACCGGCGTGGATGGTGAGCTCGATCTGCGACTCCTGACCCACCTGGTCGATGAGTCGAAAGTTGTCGACCGTCACCGGGCCGTCGTCGAGCTCGATGCCACTCTGGAGCCGGCGGCCGAGGTCGCGGGGCACCTGTCCGGTGACGACCGCGCGATACACCTTCGGCACCTCGAAGGACGGATGCGCCAGGCGATGGGCTGCGTCGCCATCATTGGTCACCAAGATCAGTCCCTCGGTCTCGATGTCCAGACGTCCCACGTGGAAGAGCCGCTCGGGCCGGTCAGCGACCATGTCACCGATACAGGGGCGGTTTTCAGGGTCACTCATGGTGCTGACGGTGCCCTCAGGCTTGTTCAGGGCCAGATAGACCTGCCCGGGGGCGACCGGGATCCGCTCCCCATCCACCCGCACGACAGCCCGTGAGGGGTCGATCCGGGTGCCCTGTACCCGGATCACCGTGCCGTCCACGCTGACGCGCCCTGCGGCGATCAGCTCCTCTGCCGCCCGTCGGCTAGCCACACCTGCGTTGGCCAGTACTTTCTGGAGGCGGATGGCGTCAGAACCCTCATGTTCTACTTGAGATTTAGTCATAGGTCGGCATCAAGTGACTCAAGATCGGGCAAGTAGGGGGCAAGTTCTGGAAGGTCCTCCAACGAGCTGACGCCCAGACGTTCCAGGAAGTACTGCGTGGTCTGGTAGAGGTGGGCGCCGGACTCCCCCTCGATTCCGCTCTCCTCGACCAGACCCCTCGCTACGAGCGTTCGCATGACACCGTCGACGTTGACGCCACGCACGGCTGAGACCCGAGCGCGGGACACCGGTTGCCGGTATGCCACCACGGCGAGCGTCTCCAGGGCCGCCTGGGTCAGGCGCGCCTGCTGTCCATCCAGGACGAATCTCTGGACCACGTCGTCAAATGCAGGGTTGCTGTAGAACCTCCAGCCCCCCGCGACCTGCTTCAGCGAGAAGCCGCGGCCCGCTGCCTCGTAGCCGGCAGCCAGCTCTGCACATGCCGTTGCTACCTCGTGCTCGGGCCGCTGGAGGACCTGAGCAAGAACCACACTGGGTACCGGCTCATCGACGATCATGAGGACAGCCTCAATCGCTGGTGACAGCTCGAGACCGTCATCTGGTGCGTCGCCGCTCTGGCTGTTGGATGTGTCGGTCACAGTTCCTCACTCGGTTGCTCGTCGGCAGAGGGATCGGACTCGCCGGAGGTCTCACCGTCGTCGGCGTCGAACTCGTCGTGGACATCGAGGTCACCCTCATCTGCTCCGGTCCACCGGACTGTGAGCTCGCCGAGTGGCTGCATCTGGTCGAAGGCCACCGCACCCTCCCGGAAGAGCTCCAACAGCGCGAGGAACCGAGCGATGACAGTAACGGTGTCGGGGGCGTCACCGACCAGCCCACGAAAGGTTGCGGTCCGGGCGCGGCGCAGGCGTTCGACCAGCAGCCCGGCCTGCTCCTTGACACTCACTGGCGGCGCATGGACATGCCCGATCGAGATCTCGGGCTCGGGCTTGGGCGCCAACGCTTTAGCCGCCAAGGATGCAAGCCCTTCGGGGCCGATCCCCAGCAGGACGTCAGGCAGCAACGACGCGAACTGGGGCTCCATACCGACCACCCGCGCATGGCTGCGTGCTGCCCGGGTCATCATGTCGCTGAGTTCGGCTGCAACCGTTTTGTATGCCCGGTACTGGAGAAGCCTGGCGAACAACAGGTCCCTGGCCTCCAGGAGCGCCAGGTCGTCCTCGTCCTCGACGTCGCCGGAGGGCAGCAGTCGCGCGGTCTTGAGATCGAGCAACGTGGCGGCCACCACGAGGAAGTGCGTCGTCTGTTCGAGGTCCCACTCCTCACCGGCCGCCTTGATGTAGGAGATGAACTCGTCGGTCACCACTCCGAGCGCTACCTCGGTGACGTCGAGCTTGTGCTTGGCGATCAGACCGAGCAGCAGATCGAAGGGCCCTTCGAACATCGGCAGATGGACGTGGAAGCCTGCCTGGCTGGGGGGCTCCGGTAGATCCGTCGCTGTCGAGGTCACGGCCGAACGCTAGCCGAGCCCGGGTCGCTACCGCTGCGGGGCACCTCGCTGATCAGTCGGCGCGGCCCTCTCGGAGTCTGCGTGCCAGGATGCTCGCCTCACCCTTGGCCTGCAGATCGGCCACAACCACGGACACCGCCTCGCGGACGATCCGCCCCCGGTCGACCTTCAATCCCTGATCCCGGTACAGCGCCCCCTTGGCTTCGTCGAGCGCCACCAGCTCGTCCGACGAGAGGTAGACCGTGATCTTCTCGTCGTGCCGCTGGCGTCCGGACGGACCCGACGAGCGTCCGGTGGCCGAGGACGGCGACCTGGTCCCGGCTGGGGCCATCTCTCGACCTTTAGTTGAGGGTGATACATTATCCCCCGCTGGGGATGACGCCTGTGGAGTCTCAGGCTTCACCTCACCCACATCAGCAAGTGCAGCCGACGAGGACGTCGTACGGAACAGCTCGCTGGCCCCCGGAAGTGCGGCGCGGCGACTCACTGGGCCAACACCTCCCTGGCCAGCTGCCGATAGGCCTCGGCACCCGTCGACTTCGTGGCGTACGAGGTAATCGGTTCACCCGCCACTGTCGTCTCGGGGAACCTGATGGTCCGGCTGATCACCGTGTGGTAGACCCGGTCTCCGAAGGCCTCGACCACTCGGGCCAGAACTTCGCGCCCGTGGGTGGTCCGACTGTCAAACATGGTCGCCAAGATACCGTCAAGTTCTAGTTCAGGGTTAAGCCGTTCGGTCACTTTGGAGATGGTATCCATCAGCAGGGCGACCCCGCGCAGCGCGAAGAACTCACACTCGAGGGGGATGATCACCCCGTCAGCCGCCGTGAGGGCGTTGACCGCCAGCAGGCCCAGGGACGGTTGACAGTCGATCAGCACGTAGTCGTAGTCCTTGGCGATCGACTCGAGCCCCCGGCCGAGAGTCTGCTCTCTGGCCACCTCCCCCACCAGCTGCACCTCGGCAGCACTGAGGTCGATGTTGCTGGGCAGCAGGTCCATTCCAGCGGTGTTCGTCTTGAGCAGGATGTCGTCGGCCTCAACTCCCCGGTCCATCAGCAGGTTGTAGACCGTCCGGTCGAGCTCATGCGGGTTGACGCCGAGACCGACCGAGAGGGCGCCCTGTGGGTCGAAGTCGACCAGCAGCACCCGTCGTCCGTACTCGGCCAACGCCGCCCCGAGATTGATGGTGGTCGTTGTCTTGCCCACCCCACCCTTCTGGTTGCACATGGCAATGATCCGGCCTGGGCCGTGTTCGAGCAGCGGTGCAGGCTCGGGGAAGGTCGGAAGCGGACGCCCCGTCGGCCCCAGAACAGCCTCGCTCGGCGCTGCGGCGCCCTCGGGCACCGTCGGTTCGGCGGGAAATGTCGACATAACCACAGGTCTCTAAACCTCTCCACAGACTTCACGACAAGTCGCTGCGCACTCTAGGCGGACCGTTGCCACCGAGGCAAGATCGACCCCGGGTCGAGGGTGCTGCTACCCGCGGGCGCGGGGGTGCGCCGACGCGTAGACCTCGCGCAGCCGCTCGACGGTGACCAGGGTGTAGATCTGTGTGGTCGTCACAGAGGCGTGCCCCAGAAGTTCTTGGACGACGCGCACATCCGCCCCGCCGTCGAGCAGGTGGGTGGCATAGCTGTGTCGCAGTGTGTGCGGTGACACCTCGCCAGAGATGTGGGCCTTCTCAGCCGCTGAGCGCATGACCGTCCAGGCGCTCTGACGGCTGAGCCGCCCCCCTCTGCTGTTCAGGAAGAGCGCCGGACCGCCGGGTCCGCGCTCGAGCAGGGCGGTCCGGCCACGCACCAGGTACGCGTCGATTGCCTCGGTGGCATACCGACCGACGGGGACCACCCGCTCTTTGCCGCCCTTGCCCTTGAGACGGACGGCCGCAGCCTCGGTGTCGAGATCGTCGACATCGAGGCTGATCGCCTCGCTGATCCGCGCCCCGGTCCCATAGAGCACTTCGAGCAGCGCCCGATCACGCAGCTCCTTGGGGGTGCGCCCCTCCCCGGTCGCCGCCAGGAGCGACTCGACCTGGGTCAGGCTCAGTGCCTTGGGCAGTCGGCGCGGCGGGGCCGGCGGGCGCACGTCACCAGCCGGGTCGTGGGCAGCCATGCCTTCCAGGACGACGAAACGGTGGAAGCCGCGCACCGCGACCACGGTGCGCCCGGCCGAGGACGTCGCCAGTGGGGGGTGGCCCTCGTCACCCTCGCGCAGCCGACCCACGAAGGCCAGCACATGCCCCTCGGTCACCTGGGCGAGCGTCTCGACGCCGAGTTCGGACAGGAAATCCAGGTAGCGATGGAGGTCGCGGCGGTACGACATCAGCGAGTTGCTGGCCAGCCCCCGTTCGATCGCAAGGTGATCGAGGTAGTGACGGACCGCGAGACCGACATCGCCCGACCCAGTGTCGCTGCCCATGCCGCGACCTTAGCCAGCGGCCCGGAGGTCGATGAAGGCCCCCATGACCTCGGCTAGTCGCGCAGGGCCTCACGGTCCTTCGCCCCTGCATGGCGAGACGAAACGCGGCGAGGATAGGGATCAGCGAGCGCTGGCTGCGCGTCCGGAACGTCTTTCCGACCGCGAGCCTGATCGAGTGCGAACCCTGACGGCAGTGGTCCTTCGGCTCGTGGCCGTCGCGGTGGTCGCGCTCATCAGGCCGACCCTCGCCGGATGGGCGCTTCTACTCCTTGGTGTCGGAGCATTGGTACTCGTGATAGCGCTCTACGTCGCGTTCGCGGTCGCCGGTCACTCCGACACGATCGACCTGGAGTCGATTCCCTTCACGTTCTTCGCGTTCACCCTGCCGGCCACGCTCACCAGCCTGCTTCTGCGCATCCCCCGATGGATGAGCAACTAGTCGCCAGGGCTCGACCTCCGGCCACCCGGTCAACGGGTCTTCGTGTCAGACCACGTCAGGCGACCTAGGCCAGCAACGCGTCGACCTCGACCGTCGGAAGGCCGAAGGCCTCACCCACGGCCGCATACGTGATCTGCCCCTCATGGGTGTTGAGTCCGGGCCGAAGCGCCGCATTCGACTTCAACGCATCGCGCCAGCCGAGGTTGGCCAGCTGCACCGCGTACGGCAGGGTGACGTTGGTCAGCGCATAGGTGGAGGTGTGCGGGACCGCGCCCGGCATGTTGGCGACGCAGTAGAAGACCGTGTCGTGAACCTTGAAAGTCGGGTCGGCGTGCGTGGTCGGGCGCGAACCCTCGAAGCATCCGCCCTGGTCGATGGCGATGTCGACGAGCACCGCTCCCGGCTTCATGCGGGCCACGAGGTCGTTCGTGACGAGCTTGGGAGCTTTCGCACCGGGGATGAGGACCGCGCCGATCACCAGGTCCGCCTCGGCGACCTCCTGCTCGATGGCGTACGAGCTGGACATCAGCGTCTGGAGTCGGCCCTGGTAGATCCGGTCGATCTCGGCGAGCCGCTTGGCATTGATGTCGAGGATCGAGACATTTGCCCCCATGCCCACCGCGATCTGTGCTGCGTTCAAGCCGGAGACCCCACCACCAAGAACCACTACCTTGGCTGCCTTGACACCTGGAACACCGCCGAGCAAGGTGCCGCGTCCGCCATTGGCCCGCTGCAACGTGGCCGCACCGACCTGTGGACCCATGCGGCCAGCTACCTCGGACATCGGGGCGAGCAGGGGCAGTGATCGATCTGGCAGCTCGACTGTCTCGTAGGCGATCGCGGTGGTCCCGGACGACAGCAACGCGTCAGTGCATTCGCGTCCGGCGGCGAGGTGCAGGTAGGTGAAGAGCACCTGCTCCTTACGCATGCGGTGGTACTCCTCGGCGATCGGCTCCTTCACCTTCAGAATGAGGTCACCGGTTTGCCACACGTCGTCAGCCGTCGGCAGGATCGATGCTCCAGCAGCCACGAACTCGTCGTTCGAGATAGACGAGCCTACGCCGGCGTCGGTCTCGATGTAGACGTCATGTCCGTTCTTGGACAGTTCGTGGACGCCAGCTGGTGTGATGGCGACGCGGTACTCGTGGTTCTTGACCTCGCGGGGGATGCCGACCTTCACTGCAATCAACGTCCTTCGTGACAACTCTGACGAGCGTGAGCGGCTGACCCCAGTGCATGCTGAGTCGGGTCGACTGCCCGCCGCACCCCTCGGGTGAGAGGCGCACGGAGTCTATCCGAGAGCCGACGAGGTGGCTGGCCAGGGATGGTCGGCAGGCAGGAGGGACATCCAGCCGCCCCGCCGCGACTCCGCCGCGGCCAGCAGCCCCGCCACGGCCAGTGAGTTGTGGAGATGCCCCGCAAGCACGCGGTCGACGAGTGCGGTGAGTGCCACCCTGCGGACGATCAGGTCGCGCTCCTCGTCGGTAGGGGTCGGGCGGTCGGCAGGATCGGCCATGGTGAGCCCCCTCGCCAGGAAGACGCGGATAGCCTCGCTGCTCATGCCGGGCGACGAATAGAGGTCGATGAGTGTGTTCCACTCGGCGGCGATGAGTCCGGCCTCCTCGACCAGCTCGCGTTTCGCTGTGGCTAGCGGTGGCTCCCCCGGCTCGTCGAGCAGGCCCGCCGGGATCTCCCACAGGTGGCCGGCCACCGGGTGCCGGTACTGACGGAGCACGACGACCTGGTCCTCGTCGTCGAGCGCCACGATCCCTACGGCACCGGGGTGGACCACCACATCGCGATCGACAGCGGTGTCGGCATCGAGCGCGACCCGATCGGTAACCACCTTCCACTTCGCACCGACCATTCGTTCACGGCGAGAGATGACCGGGAACGATCCCGAGAGGTCGCTGACGTCGGGAGTGCCCGTCATCGCATGCTCAACCCGCCGCCGGTGCGCTCTCTGGCACGCCCGCAGCAGCAACCTCCGGCAATTCGACCTGCTCGGGTTTGCGCTCGATGGCCGCAGCCACGAGCCCGCTGAACAGCGGGTGAGCGCGAGTGGGGCGCGAGCGGAACTCGGGGTGAGCCTGCGTGGCAACGTAGTACGGATGCACCTCTCGCGGCAGCTCGACGAACTCGACGAGCCGACCATCGGGAGACGTGCCACTGATCCGGAGGCCGGCCTGCTCCAACCGCTCCCGGTATTCGTTGTTCACTTCAAACCGGTGACGATGACGTTCCTCCACGTAGGGTTCGCGGTAGATCTCGCGCACGATACTGCCGTCTGACAACTTGGCTGGGTAGAGCCCCAGTCGCATGGTGCCACCCATGTCACGCTCCCCCGCAACGACGTCACGTTGATCTGCCATCGTCGCAATGACCGGGTAGGGGGTGGAGTCGTCGAACTCCATCGAGTTGGCGTCGAGCATCCCCGCAACGCTGCGGGCGTACTCGATGACCATGCACTGCAGGCCGAGACAGAGACCGAGTGTGGGGATCTTGTGCTCGCGGGCATAGCGGAGCGCGCCCAGTTTTCCTTCGATGCCACGCACCCCGAATCCACCGGGCACACAGACGGCGTCGACGCCGCTCAGCTGTCGAGCAGCGTCGACGCTTGTCGCACACTCATCGGACGTGACCCAACGGATGTTCACCCTGGCGTCATTGGCGAAGCCACCAGCTCTCAGCGCTTCGGAGACCGAAAGATAGGCGTCCGGGAGATCGATGTACTTGCCGACGAGTGCCACGGTGACCTCGTGTGCGGGCTTGTGCACGCGCCGTAGTAGATCGTCCCACTCGGTCCAGTCGACGTCACGGAACGGAAGGCCAAGACGACGCACCACGTAGGCGTCAAGGCCCTCGGCATGCAGCACCTTGGGGATGTCGTAGATGCTCGGCGCGTCAACCGCGGCTACAACGGCCTCGTCATCAACGTCGCACATCAACCCGACCTTGCGTTTGATCGACGTCGGTACCGGCCGGTCAGCACGCAGCACGATGGCATCGGGTTGGATACCGATGTTGCGAAGGGCAGCCACCGAGTGCTGTGTGGGTTTGGTCTTCAGCTCACCTGACGGGCCGATGTAGGGAAGCAACGAGACGTGGACAACGAAGGTGTTGTCGCGTCCGACCTCATGTCTGACCTGGCGTACCGCCTCGAGAAAGGGCAGCGACTCGATGTCGCCGACCGTGCCACCCACCTCGGTGATGACGACGTCCACATCGCTGCTGCCCATGCGGCGAATCCGGGCCTTGATCTCGTTGGTGATGTGCGGGATCACCTGAACGGTGTCACCGAGGTACTCGCCGCGCCGCTCCTTGGCGATCACCGCCGAGTACACCTGGCCCGTGGTGACATTCGCGGAGCCGGCCAGCTCACGGTCGAGAAATCGCTCGTAGTGACCGATATCGAGATCAGTCTCGGCGCCGTCGTCAGTGACGAACACCTCGCCGTGCTGGAACGGGTTCATCGTCCCGGGGTCGACGTTGAGATAGGGGTCGAGCTTTTGCATGGTCACCCGTAGACCCCGTGCTTTGAGGAGGTTCCCCAAACTCGAGGCCGTCAGCCCTTTGCCGAGGCTGGACGCCACGCCGCCGGTGACGAATATATGCTTGGTCATGTGCGCACCGGCCAATGCGGGCTCCCGTGGTCGTTCCCATTGATGTGCGGGCGGTGTCGAGCACCGATCCACGGACGACCAGGGTATCAGTCGAGCGCAGACGCGGGCTCGGCGCCGCGCCCGGTTGATACATCCTCATGATCGAGCCGCATGCTGCGAACGACCACGGCGACCGCCACCGGGATGGCCACGGTCGCCGCCATGGCCGGGATGGCCACTCCTGAGTCGTTGACCAGGGCGCCGATGACGCCGAGCACGAGCACTGACAAGAGCCCGTCACGCAGGGTCGGAACCCGGACGAACGTCCAGGGCAGGAGCCCGCCGGGTCGCCGGACGAGGAACGCCAGGAAGATCAAGACCAACGGAACCATCAGGGTCAGCACGCTCGTGGTCAAGAGCGAGACGTTTGCCTCGAGCTTGCGTTGGACGATGGTGGCTGCCTCACCGTTCGCCATCGATTCGACGAAGCGTCCCAGGTGCGAACGCTCATCCTCCGGCCTGAGGTAGTCGAGGACAGCAATGGTCGCCACCACCACCACCCCGGCACCGAACAGCCCGAGAAGCCGGGTCCACGACAGGCGTCGCCCGCTCGCCAGGATCCCTAGCGTTCCGAAGGCCGGCACGAGCGCGAGGACACCGCCGAAGTCGCTCCCGAGGAACGGTGCACCGTCGGCGACGACCGCCAGCACGCCCACCCCTGCCACGACTGCCACAGACGTGCGGGGTGACCGGCCGGAGACCGCGGCCGCGGTCCCGAGCAGCGCGGCCGTCCCGAAGATGGCGAACGCGAGGTTTCCGAAGCCGACGAATCGCCCGGCGACGATGGGCGAGTAGCCGGCCAGACTCGCCAGCTGGAGCGGGGCTCCCAGCGCCAGGTCGATCACCAGGACGATCGCCGTCGCCCCCGCCATGGCGCCCGCGGGGCCGAAGGGGTGTCGCCGCCACGGCCCGGCGAAGGCGATCAACGTGAGGATCGCTCCGGCAAGGCTGATGGCGGCCAGCAGTGCCGGCACGGGCGCGGCGGCCTGCCACCACGGAAGGAGGTTGGCCAGGTACGTCGCTGCTGGCCCGGCGGCTGCGGCCACTGCCACCACGTGCGTGAACCCCAGCACCCGCGAGCGCGTGCGGTCCCGTGGATGGCGGCGCAGGATCAGGAAGGCGCCGAGGTACAGAACCGCCTGCACCAGTACGAGGACACCGAAGAACGGTGGAGTCAACTTCCCCTGGACGTCAGCCTGCTGGGAGAGCTCACGAAACCAGTCCACCCGGGCTCCGGCATCGTCTGTGGTGACCGCCCTCATCGGCTGATACGGCATCTGGATCGGCGCGTCGACGTCCAGGAAGTCGAGGACGGTAGGGGCCACGTCCGAGAGCTGGACGAAGGGCGGCCGACGCGTCGACCCGCTCTGCAGCAGCCCACCGGTGAATCCTGGGCCTTGCGCAAGAGCGAGGTGCAGCTGCGCTCGTTCGCCCGCGACGTCAGACACACCCAGCACCAGAAGTAGCGAGCCGGCCGGCCTCATCGCGTCGACCGCGCCCACCGTCTCGTCAAAGCCCGAGAGCTCACCGAGTCTTCGCTCTGCTGACAAGGGCCTGGCCCCCACCACGAGCAGCGGACACGCTCGCAGGCTCTGCTTGGTCAGAGCAATCGGTTCTGGGGTCCACTGGTCGACCAGGCCGTCTCTGTCGGCGGCGCCAAGCCCACTACCCGGGCCAGAAGCGGCCGTACACCCGCGGTCCGGCCCGAGCGCATCGCCGAGGGTCTGGCCGAGGAGTCCTGGGACAGCGTCGAAGGTCAGGTCGGCGTTCTCGGCGACCACCTCGTCCCAGCTGTCCACCTGCGCGGCGCCGTCGGCTTCCGGCTTCATGCCGGGCAACGGCTGGCACGTCCCCTCGACCGGGTTGTCCGGAATGGGGTAGCGGGCTCGGTTTCCCGTCCCGAGCTGTACCCAACCATCGGCCGGGCAGGTGCGTGACCGCGCCGAGCGGGTGCTCATCTGGCCGATGCTCGAGGCGTTCACCATCTCCCACAGGTGCGGCGTCGTCTCTGGCGACACATCGCTCCACCGCAACCCCGGAACACCAACGATCACCACCGATGGCGACGGGGCTGACTGAAGCGCCGACTCGATCGGTGCCCGCTGCACCTCGCTCGCCGACGCGTGGAACGGCAGCGTCACGACGAGCGCGGCCGCGGTGGCAGCAACGTGAACCCAGCGTCTCACCGTGT
The DNA here is from genome assembly GCA_024644345.1 of Actinomycetes bacterium. Classification (GTDB taxonomy): domain Bacteria; phylum Actinomycetota; class Actinomycetes; order JAHEKZ01; family JAHEKZ01; genus JAHEKZ01. Next base: position 27,739 of record JAHELE010000019.1, read on the forward strand.
GACTCCGCCTGTGGTGTCACGCGAAGGCGGCAGTCCCCGGTAGACGTCGACGACCAGGTCGACCACATCATCCTCGGTGGGCCAACCTTGCGCGCGGCGCTGGGCGCGCTCGGCGAGATCGGCGGCCAGCGCAGGGTCGTCCAACACCGAGCCGATGGCACGCGCCAGACCCGCAACGTCGCCGCGATCGACCAGAAGTCCATCGGATCCGATCAGCTCAGGAAGGCCACCGACGGCAGTCGCCACGACCGGTAACCCCACTTGCATGGCCTCCTGGACCACGAGTGATCGAGCCTCCCAGACGCTCGGCATGGCGAGTACGTTCGCGGCCCGCAGCAGGTCGGCAACATCGGTCCGTCGCCCCAGCAGTCGCGCGTCGACCTGATGCTCGTCGACCAGACGCTGCACGGTCGTCTCCTCAGGCCCATCGCCGGCCACGACCAGGACCGGGCGCGGCTGGCGACCCTGCAGCTGAGCCATCGCCGCCACAAGGGTCGGGTAGTCCTTCTGCGGGTGGAGTCGACCGACGGCCAGGACGACCGGCTCGTCGGTGAGCCCAAGGGAGGCGCGTACCTGCGAAGCGGGGCGCTGACTCGATGGCGGAGCGGGCGGAGCCACTGGCCCGAGGATGGCGCTACCACCGGCCGCCCTGGCTTGGTCGACCAGGTCAGCCGACGCGCCCAGCGACACGGTGGCCCCTCGCGCCACCATCGCCTCGACACGGTGCATGACGTTGCCCTTCACACCCCCGGCGAGCACCTGGTTGTGCCACGTCACCACGAGCGGTACGCCGGCGGAGCGAACGCCTGCTACGGGCCAGCCTCGTCCTGCGCCACCACTCAATGCCACTGCTCCGGCACGGAAACCGTGCGCGTGGACGACATCTGCACCCCTGACCCAGCGACTCAGCGAGCGCGCCACGACGAGATCGTGGGGGGACGGGGTGACGCCGATCGCGGCCGGTACGAAACGCGCCCCATGGGCACTGAAATCGAAGAGTTCGTCCGTCTCGGCCGGCCCGGCCACGACGACGCGGTGACCGCGGACAACCAGACCCTGCGCTAGTGAGCGGACGTGCTGCCCGATTCCTCCGGTACTGGTACCCAGCACCAGAAGCACGCGCAGCCGCGGATCTGTCATGCTCGGTCACTTCCGCTTCGGACGCGCATACGCAGCAGCGTACGAATCGCACCTGGATCTGTGAGCGCGGCAACCCCACCCACGACCACGATCGCGAGCAGCCCGACCACGATGGTCTGCGCGAGTGCCACGGTCAGCGACGAACCGCTCTGCCCATCTCCGAAGACCAGATGTCCCACTACGCCCACCACGACAGCCGCACCGACGGACGGCGCCCCCACCCTGACCACGCCGGAAAGTGCTGCCGGCCCCGCATCTCGGTAGAGCGCGGCGATCAGGATGCCCGCGCCCAGCAGCAAGCCGGCACTGAAGCCCCCACCGATGGCGGCCGCCACCTCGCTGGCACTTTCGGCGCGGACGGAGAGCGCCCAGGCAACCCCGATACCGACTCCCCAGCCAAGGGCGGTGCCCCCGGCCGCGACGGGTGCCTGGTGCCGGGCCGCCAGGACCCGTACGAGGTGTCCGTGCAGGCCGTAGGCCAGCACTCCCACCGCCAGCGCCGTCAGCAGCGACGCCAGCTCGTCGACCGAGCTCTTACCCGGAACCCCTTCGACGATCAACGTCGCAAGTGGCCGGGCGGCTGCGGCCAGGCCGGCGGCGCCGATCGCCGACGCCACGAGCACGGCGCGCATGCTCTGAGCCGTCGTCTCAGCCGATCCGAGCGTGTCGCCCCGCTCGAAGAGGGCAGCAAGTCGGGGGAAGGTGCTAGTCGCGATCGGCAGAACCAGGATGGACCACGGCAGCAGAAACAGCGTCCAACCGAGGACGAAGACCAGAGCACTGCCCTCGGTTCCGTAGATGTTGCTCCAACGAATAGCCGCGGCGTAACCAACCCACTGCACCCCGGCCACGACCGCCCCACTCCAGGCCAGGGTGCGGGCCTGCCCGGTACGACCGGGCGGGAACGACAGCGAGGGTCGGACGATCAACCCCGCCCTCGCGAGCGCCGGCAGCTGCACGAGGAGGAGCGCAACCACTCCGAGAGTGGTACCGCCCGCGAGCACCCAGAACTCGCGGGAGGTCAGGGCGTCCAACGACCCGCTGCCGTCTCCGGCAAGCTGGGCGTACGCGACATAGCCTCCGATCACGACCAGGCTGGATATCGCCGGGGCCACCGCTGGTGCGAAGAAGCGACGGTGCGCCTGCAGAGAGCCTTGGGCCACCACGGTGGCTCCGTAGACGGGGATCTGCAGCAGGAACACCCAGAGCATGTCGCGCGCCACGACAGGGGCATCGGGGCCACACGCTCCCCCCGAGCCGAGAAGAACCTGGACGACCCACGACGAACCGAGGTACATCACTGCCGTCACCGGGACCAACAGCAGCATGGCCCAGCCGTGCAGAGCGGCGACCATCGCCCGAACTCGGGCCGGATCCGACTCGCGGGCTCCGGCCACCAGCGGAACGACGACCGCGACCAGGGCACCGCCGACGACGAGCTCGTAGATGATGTTCGGCACCGCGTTGGCCGTGGCGTAGACGTCTCCGAGGCAGCTGGTACCGACCGTTCGGGCCAGGATCACAAAGCGAAGGAACCCGATCACGCGCGCCACGATCGTGACACCGGCGATCAGCAGTGCCGCACCAACCCAGGCCGATGCTGCTGAGCCTGACGCCTCCGTGCCGGCCCGTGGCTCGGTCGGTTCGCTCATGGGTGATCTGTTGGCCGGCGTCCCAGGTGATCGAGCCTCCGCAGTACCGCCGTCCGCTCGATCACCTCTGAGAAGCTGACGCGCTCGCTGGCCACCGTCAGTGCCGCCAGTCCACCCACCACCGCAGCCAGCCCCGGCCGCCGCAGGGTGGCGGCCATGCAGACACCCCAGGCCGCACCCAGTGCATTCGCCCCGGTATCACCCAGCATGGATCGTTCGGCCAGATCCTGCGGCAGCATGGCCGAGGCCGCGCCCATCGGCCCAGCGATCACTGCTCCCCCGCTGGAGCTGCCGAGCGCCGGACCAGCGCTCGCAGCCAGGAACAGCTTGGTGGCCCGGCCCGGGCGGAGATCGAAGAGGTTGACCAGATTCGCGCTGCCGGCCACCACTGCTCCGGCTAGCAGCGCGTCGATGACTCCCCCACGGCCACGACGCGCCAGCGCCCCTGCGACGACCCCGGTCAACCCCAGGCCGACCAGCTTGACAGTTCCGGTCGTGACCTCGCCTCGCTGGAGGGCGCCGAGATGGCCGCGAAGGCCCTTCACGTCGGTGGCTCCACTGAGGTCGTCGAGCATGCCCAGAGCAGCCGCTCCCCCTACCGCGATTCCGGACGCTGCGCGCAGCGAGCCCGGCACACCCGGTGCCGTGGCTACTCCTACCAGTGCTCCGGCCGAGACCGCCGGACCCTGGGCCAGGCTGACCGCCTCGCCACGGTGGTTCGTCCGCCGCCAACGATCGGCGCCTTTGCTGGTCTGCAGCCGGTCGAACACCTGACGGCTGACAGCGGCCGCGACCGCCGCGTTGATGACACGCGTCAGCACCCCTTACCCCCTTGGCAGCGGGTCAGGGGCCGGTCCGTCCGAACCGGGTCCGGTTCCGTAGTGACCGACGCCACCGGCGATCTGCTCGGCCAGCGCTGTCGCTGTGACCGTCACACCCGTGACGGTTTCCACCCGGTCGACCGAAGAGATCACCCCGTCAGAACCAGACTCGCGCAAGATCCCCACCACACCGGCTGGACGGGCACTCCCGATAGGCGCTGCCAGAACGGTCCCGACTCCGATGTCGTCGAGCGCCTTCATCATGGGGACGAGCGCAATATCGGCGTTGGTCACCGCACCACCTGGCCCGATGACGATGGCTGTGTCGCCCCGTTTTACCTCGTTCTCGTCCGCCGCAATGAACCCTTCGTTCTCCAAGGCTCCCAACGCCGCGATGGAGTCAA
>JAHELE010000020.1 GCA_024644345.1 Actinomycetes bacterium
GTTGTTGGCGATCACACCAACGGTGCGGCCACCGAGACGACCCAACGTGGTGACAATGTTCGGTGCCCAGCGCTCGTGCAGCTCAACCGACGAGTCCTCGTCGAGCAGGTGCTGAACCAGTGGGTGGACGTCGTAGGCCCGTTTGGCCGACTCGGGCAGGTGCTCTTCGAGGTCGACGTCGACGATCGAGGTGGACGACTCGAGCTCGCCAGGGGATCCGAGCAGGTGGGTCAGTGAGCGCGCCTTCTGCAGGGCTTCCTCATCGGTCTCGGTCGCGATGTGAACGACGCCGCTGCGCCTGGCGTGGGGCTCAGCTCCACCGAGCCGCTCCATGTTGACGTCCTCACCGGTGACGGAGCGGACGACGTCAGGCCCGGTGACGAAGACCCGGCCGTTCGGGCCGAGGATCACGATGTCGGTGAGCGCCGGACCGTAGGCGGCCCCACCTGCTGCGGCGCCCAGGACCACGGAGATCTGGGGAATCCGCCCGGACGCCCGGGTCATGATGTTGAAGACCTCGCCGACGGCGTGCAGAGACACGACACCTTCGGCCAGCCGCGCACCTCCGGAGTGCCAAAGGCCGATTACCGGGATCTCGTCGGCGAGCGCCCTGGCGTAGGCGGCCATGATCACCTTGCAGCCCTCGGCTCCCATCGCACCACCCATCACAGTGGCGTCTGAGGCGAAGGCCACGGCATGGGTGCCGTTGACCAAACCGTGGCCGGCCAACATCCCTGAGTCTCCGTCAGCGGTCAGGGCCACGTAGGTGCCGTCGTCGAACAGGGCTCTGAGCCGCTTGTTGGGGTTGCGGGGGTCGTCCTCGCGCGGAACCTTGGGCTTCTTCACGACAGGTGCGGGTTGTTCGGTTGCGGTCACGGGTAGCTCCGGAAGGCGAGTGCCACGTTGTGGCCGCCGAACCCGAACGAGTTGTTCAGAGCGACGGCCCCGGGAAAGCGGTCATCGGCTAGCTTGCGCGCCTGGCCGCTCACGATGTCGAGCTGCACCTCGGGGTCGAGGGTGTGGAGGTTGATGGTGGGGGGAACAAGCTGATCGTGCAGCGCCATGACGCACGCCAGCGACTCCACCGCACCGGCCGCTCCGAGCAGGTGGCCCGTCATCGACTTGGTGGACGTCACGGCGACGTCAGCGGCTGCATCGCCGAGAGCGGTGCGAATGGCGAGTGCCTCGGCCACATCGCCTTGCGGAGTGCTCGTGCCATGGGCGTTGATGTGCACGACGTCTGAGGGAGCGGCATCGGCGTCGGCCAGGGCGGCGCGCATGGCCCGCGTGGCGCCCTTGCCCTCGGGATCGGGCTGGGCGATGTGGTGGCCGTCGGCGGTGATACCGGCTCCTGCCACCTCGCCGTAGATCTTCGCTCCTCGGGCCTTGGCGTGCTCAGCAGTCTCGATCACGAGGACGGCCGCGCCCTCACCGAACACGAATCCGTCGCGCTCGGTGTCCCAGGGGCGGGAGGCGGCTGGCGGGTCGTCGTTGCGCTTGGACAGCGCTCGCATGGCAGCGAACGCGGCGAGCGGCAGCGGATGGATGCAGGCCTCGGTACCACCGACGACGACCATGTCGGCCCTTCCGCCGCGAATCATGGCCAGGCCCTGCGCCACGGCCTCGGCGCCGGACGCACAGGCAGAGACCGGTGTGTGGACGCCCGCGCGGGCACTGAACTCGAGCCCCACGACGGCTGCTGGTCCGTTGGGCATGAGCATCGGGATCGTGTGCGGGCTGACCCGGCGTGGTCCCGACTCGCGGTAGATGTCCCACTGACCGAGCAGCGTGAGCGCGCCGCCGATTCCGGTCGCGATGCTGACGCCGAGGCGCTCGGGGTCTACCTCGGGAGTTCCGGCATCGGCCCATGCCTCGCGGGCCGCGACCAGGGCTAGCTGTTGAGTGCGGTCGAGCTTGCGCGCCTCGACGCGGTCGAGCACGTCAGCGGGGTCGACGGCCACGCGGGCGGCGAACTGCACGGGCAGCTCCGACGCCCACTCCTCGGTGAGGGAGCGGACGCCGGAGCGACCGGCGAGCAGTCCGTCCCAGGTCGACGCGACGTCGCCGCCGACCGGCGTGGTCGCGCCGATGCCGGTAACGACGATGGCGTCCGCATCAGACCTGGGTTGGGTGGACATCGATCAGGCACCCGCCTGCGCAATGTAGGTCACGGCGTCACCGACGGTGCGAAGGTCCTTGACGTCGTCGTCCGGGATCTTGACGCCGAACTTCTCCTCGGCGGCAACGACCACCTCCACCATCGACAGCGAGTCGATGTCGAGGTCGTCGGTGAAAGCCTTGTCGAGCTGAACGCTGTCGACGGGCACGCCGGCAACCTCGTTCACGATCTCAGCGAGGCCGCCGAGAATCTCTTGCTGGTCCGCCATGGGGAACTCCTTGTTCTGGCTGTATCGATCATTCGGACTTTTCGGTTACTGCGTTCCCGCGGGGCGGGAGGTCGAGATGACTATGGCACGACGACAACCTGGGCGGAGTAGACCAATCCGGCGCCGAACCCGATCAGGAGTGCGACGTCACCACTTTTGATCTGGCCCTCTTCGAGCATCCTGCCCATGGCTAGGGGGATGGACGCCGCGGAGGTGTTGCCCGTCTCGGCGATGTCTCGTGCGACGACGACCGACTCGGGAAGGCCGAGCTTCTTCATCATGGCGTCGGTGATCCGCATGTTCGCCTGGTGTGGGATGAACGCGTCGAGCTCGGCCACGGTGATCCCGGCGACGTCAAGTGCCTCCTGGGCAACCTTGGCCATCTCGAAGACGGCCCAGCGGAACACCTGTTGGCCGCTCATGCGCAAGGAGGGGAACGTGTGCGTGGGATCGTCGCGCAGGACGTCCCACGGGGCGTCCTGGATGATCGCCTCGGTCTGGGAGCCGTCCGAGCCCCACACCACCGGACCGATGCCTGGGGTGTCGGACGCGCCGACGACCGCTGCCCCCGCGCCGTCGCCAAAGATGAACGCGGTGCTGCGGTCTGTGGGGTCGGTCAGGTCGGACAGCTTCTCGACCCCCACGACCACGACACAGGTGGCACTGCCTCCGCGGATGAGGTCTTGGGCGATGGTCAGGCCGTAGCTGAACCCGGCGCACGCCGCGCTGATATCGAATGCGGCAGGGGTGCCGGCCCCGAGGCGGAAAGCCAGCTCGGCGGCCGCCGACGGGGTCTGCCAGAGGTGGGTGACCGTTCCGACGATGACCGCGTCGACCTGGTCGGCGCTGATACCGGCGCTGGCCAGCGCCTTCTCGGAGGCGGCCGCCGCCATGTCGACGACACTCTCGTCAGGTGCGGCAAAGTGGCGAGTGATGATGCCGGAACGTTCCCGGATCCACTCGTCGGACGAGTCGATGTGCTCGCAGATCTCGTCATTGGTGACGACCCGCGACGGGCGGTAGGCGCCCACCCCGAGGATGCGGGAGTACTCAGCACCGCGTCGCGGAGCCAGTGCTGCGCCGCTCATGCCGAACCGTCGGACGGGTGCAGTCGGACGACCGGCTGTCCGGGGGAGATCGGGTCACCGTCTTCGACGAGCCACTCGACGATCGTGCCGCCATGAGGTGCCAGCACGTCCTGCTGGTCGCGGTTGGTGGCGACGTGCCCGACCACCTGTCCAGGTTCGAGACCGTCGCCGACTGCCGCATCGCCACGGTGGAAGACGCCTTTGGTCGGAGCCACCAGCATGCGCCACGAAGGCGAGGTGTCGAGCGGGCTGGGGGTGCCATGACGTTCGACGAGGTTGCGCGCCGCTTCGAGGTCGTCCGGTGTCTTCAGGGCGACCACCTCGACGCCTGGCATCGCACGCTTGGCCAGCCCGGCGAGGGTTCCGGCCGGCGGTACCTCGATCAGCGCAGTGACGCCGAGGTCGAGCATGGTCTGCATGCAGAGGTCCCAGCGGACGGGGTTGCTCACCTGCTGCACGAGCCGGGTGAGGTACTCGCGTCCGCTCTGGACGACACCTCCGTCGGAGTTGGACAGCAGGCGGGTGCGGGCATCGTGGGTGTAGATCGCGCGTGCGAACCCGCCGAGCGTGCCGACAGCGGGCGCCATGTGCCGGGTGTGGAAGGCTCCCGCAACCGAGAGGGGCCGCAGCCGGACGCCCTCGGGCGGGTCGTCCTGGAACCGGGCGAGCTCTTCCATGGTGCCGGCTGCCACGATCTGTCCGGCACCGTTGATGTTGGCCGGCGTCAGGCCGTGCTTCTCGATCGAGGCCACCACGGTGTCCTGGTCGCCGCCGAGGACAGCGGTCATGCCGGTCTCGGAGAGCGCGGAGGCCGCCGCCATGGCCTTGCCCCGTTCACGCACGAAGACCATGGCCTGCTCGGCCGACATGACACCGGCGGCAGCAGCAGCGGTGATCTCGCCGACGGAGTGGCCGGCGCCGACGCCGACCTTGCCGAAGGCGTCCGCTGGATGAGGGAAGAGGTTGAGGAGCGAGACCAGTCCGGAGGCGACGATGAGCGGCTGGGCGATCGCGGTGTCGCGGATCGCGTCGGCGTCGGCCTCGGTTCCGTATCGGACCAGGTCGAGGTCGGCCACCGCCGACAGCCAGTTCAGGCGTTCCTCGAATCCGGGAAGCTCAAGCCAAGGAGACAGAAAGCCGGGAGCCTGGGCGCCCTGTCCGGGCGCGACGATGACGAGCACGTGACCACCTTGGCGTACGGGACGTCGAACACGAGTACCGGCGTGGACCAAGCCCACGAGGTGTAGTTGTAGGAACCCTACAACGTCTGGTCGCCGCTCTGGTCGAGTCGGCCCACGGTGAGCGCGACGCGCAGGGTGAAGGCGTCGCGGGGCTCGGTTGGAGTCAGGCCGCTGACCTCCGCGATTCGCCGGAGCCGGTAGCGGACGGTGTTGGCGTGGACGAAAAGGGCCCGGGCGGCGGCCTCGAGCGAGGCCGACTGCTCCAGGACTGCAGCGGCCGTCTCGAGCAGCCCCCCACCCGCCTGGGACAGGGGTCGGTAGACGTGGTCGACCAGGGCCTGGCGGGCGTCCGCGTCGCCGTCGAGGGCGCGTTCGGGCAGCAGGTCGTCCGCTGACACCGGACGCGGGGCGTCCGGCCAGCCGGGGGCCGCCCGCAGACCCGCCCGCGCCGCCGCCACGGATCGGGCCGCTGCGGAGAGGTCGTCGACGACGGGGCCCACGACAACCGGACCCTCACCGAACTGGGCGACCAGCGGGGCAGCAGTTGTCACCGGGTCAGACCGCTGTGTGAGGGTGCCTCCGACGATGCTGATCAGCTCGTGGCCATGCACTCCGGAGACGACGTCGAGGCCGGCGTGACGTGCTGCGCGCCGCAGGGCGTCGACCACGGTCGCAGCAGTGACGTCAGGCGGGGAACCGGCGATCGCAAAGACATGCGGCGCCCGGGACCACCCCAGCGCCGCCGCCCGCGAGAGGTCGTCGTCCCCGACGTCGCCACGCATCAGGGCATCCGCCAGCAGGGCTTCAAGACGGGCGTCCCACGCGCCGCGGATCTCGGCTGCCTGTGCGTACACCTCCGCGGCGGCGAAGGCCACCTCACGGGCGAAGACCAGGACGGCCTCGCGTAGCTGGGCCTCGTCTCCTGGCTCGGCGAGCTCGGCGGAGTGCTCCTCGACGACCTCGATGGTGGTGCGGACCAGCTCGACTGTCTGCTGCAGGGTGACGACTCTGGCCAGCTCTCGTGGCGCCGAGCCGAACACCTCGGCGGTGATGGCGCGTGCGGCATCCGGCCGTCGGCTCCAGGCCACGAAAGCGCCGATCCCGGCCTGTGCGACGAGCGTGATCCACGATCGGTCGTCGGCGGACATGGCGCGGAACCAGGGAAGGGTGGCCTCGACCCGGCTCATCGCCTCGCTGGCGAGGTCGCCCGAGGCGCGCTCGATCCTGGTGATCGTCGCGTCGCTGGCCCGGGCTGATGGCACGACGGCAGGGTAAGCGTCCGCTGCTCACCGGTCGTGGGGGGGACACGATTGTGGGGGTGCCACAACGCATCAAGCCCGCCGAGTGCACACCTGGTTGACGCCACACTCCGCCGAGTGCGCAGCTGGATGACGCCGGGCAGAATCGTGAGGTGTCCATCGTCGATCTCCGGCCAGCCGCCGACCGGTTCGTCACCGATATGGGGTGGTTGAACTCGAACCACTCGTTCTCGTTCGGGCGGCACTACGACCCCGACAACACGCACTTCGGACTGCTCGTCGTCAGCAACGACGACGTGGTGCGGCCCGGCGCCGGCTTCGAGACGCATCCGCACCGCGACATGGAGATCGTGACCTGGGTGCTCGAGGGGTCGCTGGTGCACCAAGATTCCACTGGGCGAGCCGGTGTGATCTACCCGGGCCTGGCTCAGCGGATGAGTGCCGGAACCGGCATCCTCCACTCGGAGAAGAACGACTCGTGGACGATCACCGGTGAAGAGCAGCATGTGGAGCCGGTGCACTTCGTGCAGATGTGGGTGCTGCCCGATGAACGCGGGATCACGCCCGGGTACGAGCAGCTCGACATCGGTGACGAGCTGGCCACGGGAAGGCTGGTCCCGGTCGCGTCGGGCATGAAGAAGCACTCCACCGGTCGAGCGATCGGCATCCAACAGAAAGACGCCGCTCTGCACGCAGCCAGACTGCAGCCTGGAGACCACGTCGAGCTACCGGACGCCCCCTTCGTCCACCTCTACGTCGCGCGCGGTGCCGTCGATCTCGAGGGGGCCGGAGCGTTGAACGCGGGTGACTCGTTGCGGTTGACCGACGGCGGGGGACAGCGGGTCAGAGCCCGTGCTGCTGCTGAGGTGCTGGTGTGGGAGATGGCGTCGACGATCGAGGCTTGAGGTGCCCGGCCCCTATCCGCGGTGCATCATTCGGAGAGCGTTTCCGCGTGATCGGGCACGTAGCTGAAGTGCTCTTTGCCTGGGCGCTGGTACCCCTGCGACGGGGGACGTTTGGGCAGTGTGACGGGCACTGGCTCGACCTCGCCGTAGGGCAGCGTCGTCAGCAGGTGGGCGATCATGTTGATCCGTGCTCTGCGCTTGTCGTCTGCCTCGACGACGTACCACGGTGCCTCGGGAATGTCAGTGTGGACGTACATCTCGTCCTTGGCGCGTGAGTAGTCCTCCCACCGCTTGATCGACTCGACGTCCATGGGCGACAGTTTCCAGCGACGCAGTGGATCGTGCAGACGCGAGCGGAACCGGCGCTCCTGCTCGTCGAGGCTGACACTGAACCAGTACTTGCGCAGGGCGATGCCCTCTTCCACCAGCATCCGTTCGAAGATGGGTGCCTGGTGGAGGAACCGGCGATACTCGTCATCGGTGCAGAACTCCATGACGCGCTCGACGCCCGCGCGGTTGTACCAGCTCCGGTCGAACAGGACGATCTCACCGGCTGCAGGCAGATGTTCGATGTAGCGCTGGAAGTACCACTGACCTCGTTGTCGCTCGGTGGGAGATGGCAGCGCGATGATGCGGGCGACGCGCGGATTGAGGTACTGGGTGATGCGCTTGATCGTTCCGCCCTTGCCCGCCGCATCACGGCCCTCAAAGACGATGACGACGCGCTGCCCGGTTGAGCGGACCCACTCCTGAAGCTGCCCGAGCTCGGTCTGCAGTCGGTAGAGCTCGCGCTCGTAGACCTTCTTGTTCAGCTTGGAGATGCTCTCTTCTGGGTTCGACGGCCTACCGCTGTCGTCTTCGGAGTGGTGTTTAGACATGATCTCCTTCAGGCGTCGCCCATACCCGCACCGGGATCTGCGGCCCTGGGGTCATCGAGCTTGTACCGGTCGAATGCTTCCTTGACTGTCTCGAGCTTGACCTCGCCGCGTCTAGCGAGCTCTTGGAGGGCTCGAACGGTAATCGCCTCGGCGTCGATACGGAAGTGTCGGCGCAGGGCACCTCGAGTGTCTGACAGTCCGTAGCCGTCGGTGCCCAGCGTCACATAGTCGCCAGGGACCCACGGACGGATGAGCTCTTGCACGGCTCGCTGGTAGTCCGAAACGGCGACGATCGGTCCGGAGGCATCGGCCAGTCGACGTGTCAGGTAGGCAAGCTGAGGTTCGGACGCGGGTGCCAGCAGGTTCTCGTCGTCGACCTGCAGGCCATCGCGGTGCAGCTCGACCCACGACGTCACCGACCACACATCGGCCGACACGCCCCATTCGTCAGCGAGCAGATGCTGGGCCTTGAGCGCCGCTGGCATCGCGGAGCCGCTCGCCATCAGCTGAGCGGTCACCTCGGACCCGGTTGTTGCCGGCCGGTACAGGTACAAGCCCCTGAGCAAACCGTCGACGTCGAGGCCATCTGGCTCCGGTGGTTGATCGATCGGTTCGTTGTACATGGTGAGGTAGTAGAAAATGTTCTCAGAGCTCTCGCCGTACATCCGCCGCAGTCCGTCGCGGACGATGTGCCCGATCTCGAAGGCGAATGCGGGGTCGTACGAGACGGTGGCCGGGTTCGTCGCGGCGATCAGATGTGAGTGGCCGTCCTCGTGCTGGAGGCCCTCGCCATTGAGTGTGGTGCGGCCGGCGGTCGCGCCGATGAGGAACCCTCTGGTCATCTGGTCTCCAGCGGCCCACAGCAAGTCTGCAGTCCGTTGGAAGCCGAACATCGAGTAGAAGATGTAGACGGGAATCATTGGTTCGTCATGCGTTGAGTACGACGTGCCGGCGGCGATGAACGAGGCGACAGAGCCGGCCTCGTTGATCCCTTGGTGCAGCAGCTGACCGTCCGTCGCCTCTTTGTACGAAAGCATCAGCTCACGGTCGACGGACGCGTAGGTCTGCCCGTGGGGGTTGTAGATCTTCTGTACGGGGAACATGGCATCCATGCCGAAGGTGCGTGCCTCGTCGGGAATGATCGGGACGATGCGATGGCCGATCTGGGGGTCCTTGAGAAGGTCCTTGAGCAGCCGGACGAAGGCCATGGTCGTTGCGACCTGCTGCTTGCCCGCGCCCCGTTTGGAGACGGCATAGGCGGGATCGCCGGGCAGCATGAGCGGGCGACCCTCTTTGCGGCGTTCCGGGAGGTACCCGCCGAGGGCCTGACGCCGTTCGTGAAGGTAGCGAGTGATGTCGCTGTCCTGCTCGGGCCGGTAGTAGGGCGGCAGCTTCGGGTCCATGTCGGCGTCGTCGATGGGGATGGCAAGCCGGTCGCGGAAGCCCTTGAGGTCGTCAAGGGTCAGCTTCTTCATCTGGTGGGTGGAGTTGCGGCCTTCGAAGTGTGACCCAAGAGTCCATCCCTTGATGGTCTTGGCCAGGACTACGGTCGGTTGACCCTTGTGCTCGATGGCTGACTGGTAGGCGGCGTACATCTTGCGGTAGTCGTGCCCGCCTCGCTGCAGCCCCCAGATCTCTTCGTCCGACCAGTCGTCCACCAGCTTGCGCGTCCGCGGGTCACGTCCGAAGAAGTGGTCGCGAATGAACCCGCCGTTCTCCGACTTGTAAGTCTGGAAGTCTCCGTCCGGCGTCGCGTTCATGATGTTGACGAGGGCGCCATCCGGATCCTGGGCAAGGAGTGGATCCCAGCTGCGGCCCCAGATCACCTTGATGACGTTCCATCCTGCGCCGCGGAAGAACGCCTCCAGCTCCTGGATGATCTTGCCGTTTCCGCGGACCGGCCCATCAAGCCGTTGCAGGTTGCAGTTGATCACGAACGTGAGGTTGTCGAGCTCTTCGCGTGCGGCAAGGCCGATGGCCCCCAGTGACTCGACCTCATCCATCTCACCGTCGCCGAGAAAGGCCCACACGTGTTGGTCGGACGTGTCCTTGATCCCACGGTTGTGCAAGTACCGGTTGAACTGAGCCTGGTAGACCGCATTGATCGGACCCAGCCCCATGGACACGGTGGGGAACTGCCAGAAGTCAGGCATCAGCCGGGGGTGCGGGTAGGACGGAAGCCCGCCAGCCGGATGCGACAGTTCTTGGCGGAAGCCGTCGAGACGGTCCTCGTCGAGGCGACCTTCGAGGAAGGCGCGGGCATAGATGCCGGGCGAGGCGTGTCCTTGGATGTAGATCTGGTCGCCGCCCCCGGCATGGTCCGCACCCCGGAAGAAGTGGTTGAAGCCCACCTCGTACAGGGAGGCGCTGGAGGCATACGTCGAGATGTGACCACCCACGCCAACCCCCGGACGCTGTGCCCGGTGCACCATGATCGCGGCGTTCCACCGAATGTAGGCGCGAATGCGCCGCTCGACCCACTCGTCCCCGGGGAACCACGGCTCTTGCTCGGGTGGGATGGTGTTGATGTAGTCGGTCGTCGTCAGCGACGGCACGCCTACGTTCCGCTGCCGGGCCCGCTGGAGAAGGCTCAGCATGATGTAGCGGGCCCGGTAGGCGCCCTCTGAGTCGATCACATCATCGAGCGACTCGCGCCACTCCTGTGTTTCTTCGGGATCGACATCGACCAGCTGGGTGGGGAGTCCGCTGCTGATCAGGGGCTCGCGCTCGCGTCCGGTGTTCACGCTGGTATCGCCTCACTTCGTGCGGCTCTGCCGATGGGTCTTCTCGTAGCCTACGCGGGCAGGTACGCCGTTACGCGTGGCCCAAGGTCCCTTCCTTCCAGGGGCCCCGTGCGGCAGTGTGAGAGGTGTCGTCGCGGCACCGATTGAGGAGGTCATCATGCAGGCCAAGATTGGCGAGACCCTGATCATGAAGTCGCACCACGTCGGAGAGCCGGATCGCACAGCAGAGATCCTCGAGGTGCGCGGTGAGGGGGGCGCTCCACCCTTCCTGGTCCGTTTCGACGACGGACATGAGGGCTTGGTCTTCCCCGGAGCTGACGCGGTAGTGCACCACGCCGAGGCCTGAACCGCTCGGGCGCTGAGACTCCCTCGGTGAAGTGGGCCCGATGTACTTGCGTGTCGGTCCTGGCTGTAATGGACTAGACAGGTGGGTCCTGCCGTAGGTCCCCATGAATGGGAGGGGCGTGCGTGAGCGGGAGTGAAGGGTCGGAGGGTGTTCCCGACGGCCCAGCCGCGCGGATGGGATTCGCGGCCGGACAGGTAGTGCTTGAGATCGGGGCAGACGACGACGTCGATGAGTTCCTTCGATCGTCGATCACGGAGGCAGTCGGTGCCGCCATGGTGGGTGACGACTTCGGCGACGTGGCAGACGTCGTGGTCCTCTGGTGGCATGACGACGACGGAGACCTGGTGGACGCGCTGGTCGATGGCCTTTCGGCACTCACCTCCGGAGGCGTGCTGTGGCTCTTCACCCCGAAAGCCGGCAGGGACGGCCACGTGGAGCCGAGTGACATCGGCGAGGCGGCCCGGACGGCCGGACTCTCGTCCACCAAGAGCATCAGCGCTGCGGCTGACTGGGCGGGCACCCGCCTGGTCGCTCCGAAGATTGGACGCTGAACGGCGACAGTGTGAAAGGAAGGGCCCCGCTCCGAGGAGCGGGGCCCTTCCTTTCACACTGTCCTTGTCAGGCTAGGCGAGCCAGGGGTGCCGCTGTACGAACTCCAGTGACTGCCACCACTTGCCCAAGCCCCAGGTGCGCTCTGCTGTGAGGAGCATCAGCAGGATCGCGAAGATCGCGTAGGCGAGGTGGTCGTCTGCAATCGGGTTGTTCGAAGCCACCGTCTCGCCGGTCTCCGGGTTGGTGAAATCCTGCCAAGGGGCCGCTGCGAAGTACATCATCATCAGCAGTGCGGCAGCGCCGATGGATCCGATGCGCATGAACACACCGAGGATCAGGGCGATGCCTGCGCCGAGCAGCGCGAGCATGAATGCCCAGTTGACCCATGATCCGGGGTACAGCATTGGGCCCTGCTCTCCCATCACACCGGCGCTCTCGCCCAGGGAGTGGAAGAAACTCGCGAACGGGCCGTCGGGGTTGACGCCGAACGTGAGGAAGCCGAAGGTCGGGCTGCCATCGCCGGTTGCGAACATCCACGCACTGTCGTGGGGCGTCGCGTAGGTTAGACCGAAGGTCTTGTCGAGGAATGCCCAGAGGAATACGAATCCGAGGGCGATACGTGCGACTGCTGCCCAGTACTTGGCTGTCGCGGCCTGCGTGAAGCCGTGGTACCACGAGCCCTGACTGGCTTGGGTGACGCTCACGTCGCCCCTGGCTGTGGTGGTCATCTCCGCCTCCTAAGTAGATCTGAAAGTAACTCCTGACATTGAGGTTCCTCTTCGATGGTTGCGTCGACAAGGACCTAGGTCCTGACGACATGCGCCGAACGTCCCATCCTGCTTAACTCCCGGGTAACTTCAAGCGAGGGGCAGGCGAACCGTGGTGGACATCGGACAGAAGGCTCCCGACTTCACGCTCAGTAGTCAGCATGGTGAGCCGGTCACGCTGTCGTCGTACCGGTCTCACAAGAACGTGGTCCTCATCTTCTTCCCGTGGGCGTTCAGTGGAATCTGCACGGGAGAGCTGTGCGAAATCCGCGATCGGCTAGATTCGCTGGAGAACAACGACACGGCGACGCTCGCTGTGTCCTGCGATCCGAAGTTCGCCCTGCGGATCTTCGCCGAACGCGACGGCTACACGTTCCCTCTCCTCAGCGACCACTGGCCGCACGGAGCCGTGGCCCAGCAGTACGGCGTCTTCAACGGCGAGCTTGGCGTTGCGTACCGGGGGACGTTCATCATCGACAAGCAAGGGGTTGTCCGCTACTCGGTGGTCAACGGCATCGGCGACGCGAGAGATCCTGCGGAGTACGCGAAGGTGCTGGCGTCACTCACCTGAACCGCCGCTAGGCTCGTCCGACGTTCGGGCGTATAGCTCAGCTGGTAGAGCTCCGGTCTTACAAACCGGCGGTCGGGGGTTCAAGTCCCTCTGCGCCCACCGAAAACCGTAGGTCAGAGGGGGTAATCAGGCTCCGGGGGCTGCCCTGCCGTTGCGCAGGCTCACTGCAGACACACGGAATTGCCCGACCAGGTGAGGGTGTACCCGCCACATCCGTACAGAAAGAGAGCGGAATTCATCCTTCCCGGGTCGCCTGACCGAAAGGCCCTGGCCGCCTGGCACGCCGGCTGGGAGGCTTGGTGTTAAGGGGGTAGGAATGTCCGTTCTTCCAGGTGCGGATGAGGGTCCACCCGCAGAGCCGCGCCACCGGGGATCTCGTAGGGTCGTTCCAGAGGAATGCCCCTGGCCGGTGGTCGGCGTCAGCGTCCTCTTCGCCTTACAGGCCGTCATCGTCACATGGGTGTCTGTGTCCCTGTTCCGATACGCCCTCGAGGAAGGAGACTGCAGCGGCTGTTGGTCTGATCTCTTCTTCGTGGTCAGTTTCTTCCTCCTCGCTGCTGCCGTCCTTTTCGTGAGCGTCGGTTGGAAGTTGACCAGAGGTCGTCGCGGATGGCGGGTGGTTGCGCTGCTGCTGCAGTTCGCCGTCGTGTCAGCGGGGTACTCCATGCACCAGGTTCGAGAGTGGCTTGACTGCGACATGTTGAGTACGGGGGGATGTTTCGATGAGGGGACCAGCCTTGCGATTGAACGAACACTCACCGTGGGAGTCCTTGTGCTGTTGGGCTGGGCTCTCTACGGAAGCCGCTCGGTCCGGCACTACTTCGCCACGGTTCGTCGTTCGGCCTGACCTGAGGGCGACTGAGGTGTGGTTGAGGCACACGGCAGGCATCACGGATGCCCCACGACAGGGGGAGACCAGTGAGACCCGACGCGGGATCCGTGAACACGAAACGAAACGCGCGGCACTACTGAGAGAACATCGGTCAGACTTACAAACCGGCGGTCGGGGGTTCAAGTCTCTCTGCGCCCACCAACACAAACCTCGGCAAGGGTTACGTGTGGGGCGAGGCAGCCGAGGATGCCTCGCCCCACAACCTGAGGGCTCTACTTCTTCTTCTTCTTACCCTTCTTTTTCTTGTCTTTCTTGTCCTTCTTCTTGTCACCCTTCTTCTTGCTTGACTTCTTCGCCATGCCAATCTCCTTCCATGCGCTGCGCCGTGTTTCCGAACGTAGCAAACCGTGGCTTCTGCGGAGATGCTGCGAGCCAGTCCTGGCAACGCAGTCGTCAGGGCGGCTTCGCGCGATCATGGCGTCGTCGCGGATCCGGACAAGCCGGCAATGGCCAGGCTGCCCGGGGTAGACGCACGAGTGCGGTCAATGGGGGGCGGGGCGGTATGTTGCGTGGACTTATCTGAGAGGAGTTCCCGTCCATGCCCACCTGGCTCTTGCTTACCTTCGCCATTGGCTGCGAGGTGCTGGCAACGGTGTTCCTGCGCTACTCCGACGGCTTCACCAAGATGTTGCCGGTCGTCGTTGTCGTCATCGGATACGGCATCTCGTTCTATCTGCTTGCCCTCATCCTCAAGACGGGAATCCCGCAAGGGATCGTTTACGCCATCTGGTCCGCGTTCGGAATCGCGTTGGTCACGCTTGCCGGCATCTGGTTGTTCGGTGACTCGATCTCGTGGGTGACAGGCGTTGGGTTGGTGGTTGTCATCACCGGCGTCATGCTGGTTCAGCTCGGAAACGAGGCGGTGACCCACTGAGGTGAGCGATCTCGATGCGTCCTCCCTTGCGGCGGACGACGGTGAGTACCTCGATCCGGGGTACGACGCGCGGACGCCAGACGGTGACAACCTGCTGCTTGACTTCTGCCGTGCCGACGTCGCGTTGTGGACCTCCTGGGGTCGAGCCATGGGCGCGGGGCGCGGCGCGGGCGACTCGGATGGAACGTTCTGGATAGATGCCGGATCAGCCACGATCTTTGGTAACCCGGTGCTCTGGACTCGACCCCTCGACCGCGCCGCTGCAGAGGTGGCATGCGAGCGACAGCGAGAGGCTTTCTCCCGTCGGACCGGTGCCGGCTACCTGCTGTACAGCGCTTTTCCGACACCCGATCTGTCCCAGATGGGTCTTCAGCAAGTGGGCCACCCGCCCTGCATGGTCCGGATGCCGCGGGCGAGCGAGGAGCCGCGGCCCGCGCCCGGGTCGCTGCGGGTCGTTGGTGTCGAAACACCACCACAGCTCGCCGACTTCGAGCAGACCTTCGTCGAGGCGTACTCCGTTCCCGACCTGATGCCCTGGCGTCCTGGCGTCTTCCTGGGGCGCGGCTTGCTCGACGACCCTGCGTGGCACTTGTTCGTCGGATATGACGGTGATCGACCAGTCGCAACCGCTGCCGCGTATGTCACAGACCAAGCCGTCGACGTGACAATGGTGGCCACCCGATCGGAATCCCGAGGACGCGGATTTGGGCGAGCGCTTACCCAGGCGGCTGTCGACGCAGGCCCCGGTAGACCCGCCATGCTGCTTTCCTCAGATGACGGTCAGTCCGTCTACCGGTCGATGGGCTTTCACGCCATGACGCGGTTCAGTCTCTGGATCGGTCAACGAGAGGCGAACCGCGACTAGGCGTCGACCCACTCGCCGTCGATCCATTCGGGCTCACCGACGAGCAGCGGCATCACCTCGCGCTCCCACCACTCGTTCTGGGTGCTGTCGTCGGCCAGGGCGAGGTACTTCTCCTTGGACTCGAAGCGAACGGCCATCACCAGACGGCCGTCATCGGCAGACATGATCCATCGGTCGACGAAGCCAACCGACGTGCCGCGTTCGAGCTCCCACTTCTGTGCGCGCCGGTGGACCTCATCGGCCGACACCGAGATGTTCGCCACCATGACGGTTCCGTACATGACTCGCCTCCACGCCCCGGCCCGGCCCTCGTTTCGCGCCGTAGAGGAGCCGTGGGCTCCCTTGCGTCCTACTCGCCTAGCGGCGCCACGGCAAGGGTGTCACGGGGATCATGTGAGAATCTGTGGGAAATTTCTTGTTTTATGTCTGAATCTATTGACATGTGTGGAGATGTGCGGCTGAATAGCGGCATGTACCCAGCCGAGCGGCAGCAACAGATCCTCGCCAAGGCCCGTCTCGATGGCCGCGTCGACGTGGCGGCCCTGGCAGACGAGCTCGCTGTCACGCCGGAAACCGTTCGCCGTGATCTGACCGTTCTGGAACGCCACGGAGTGCTGCGGCGCGTCCATGGTGGAGCGATCCCGGTGGAGCGGCTCGGCCTGGAGCCGGCAGTAGCGGTCCGAGAGGGTGTTCTCGTCGCAGAGAAGGAGCGCATCGCCAAGGCCGCACTCGATGAGCTCCCTGATGAAGGAACCGTAGCCGTCGACGCCGGGACGACCACGATGCGTCTGGTCGAGGTGTTCCCTGTTGATCGCGAGCTGACGGTCGTGACGAACAGCCTGCCGCACGCCGTGCGGTTGGCCGGACTCCCCAACGTGACACTCCACGTGGTTGGCGGTCGCGTGCGGCAGCGAACCCTGGCGGCGGTCGACGAGGCCGCGCAGGCCTTCCTCCGAGATCTGTTCGTCGATGTCGCCTTCGTCGGAGCGAACGGTGTGTCGGTCCAGCGTGGCCTCACGACCCCGGATCGGTCAGAGGCCGCGGTCAAGGCTGCTTTCGTCAGTTCCGCTCGTCGCGCGGTCATCCTCGCTGACCACACGAAGTTCGGTTCTGACCACTTCGCTTCCTTCGGCACCCTCACGGATGTTGACACGATCATCACCGACTCAGGACTCGAGGCCGATGTCGTTGCCGACATCGAGGCGGCCGGACCTCGGGTGGTACGCGCATGATCATCACCATCACACTGAACCCCAGCCTGGATCGCACACTGCTGGTGCAGCACTTCGAGCGTGGCGCCGTCCTTCGAGCGGACGCGACTCGCGACGATCCCGGCGGCAAGGGCGTCAACGTCGCCCGCGCCCTGGCCGCCCATGGAGAGCAACCGTGCGCTGTGCTGCCGGTGGGGGGTTCCATTGGCAAGGCACTGGCTGCCCAGCTCGCTGAAGCCGGTGTGCGGGTCGAACCGGTCGCCATCGAGGGGGCCACACGTACCAACATCACCGTCGCCGAACCTGATGGGACCACAACCAAGCTGAACGAACCAGGTCCTTACCTGTCCGGCGAGGAGATCGATGGCCTGCTCGACGCCGTCACCCGGTTGGCCGGGAGCGGTGACTGGGTCGTGCTGGGCGGCAGTCTTCCCCCGGGAGTGGAGCCGGCGGTGGTCCCGCTCTTCGTCGACGCGGCTCATCACGCGGGGGCGGCCGTTGCCCTCGACACCAGCGGCGAGGCCTTGCGCGCGGGCCTGACGCACGCTCCTGACCTGGTCAAGCCGAACCGCGAAGAGCTCGCAGAGGCAGTGGGGGCCACAGTTGCAACGATCGCCGACGTCATCGACGCGTGCCGCGTCCTCCTCGGTGGTGGCGCCGGACGCGTTCTGTGCAGTCTCGGACCGGACGGCGCGGTCTACGTCGACAACGAGGTCTCACTCCACGGGAGCGCTCCGCGCACCGACGTTCGCAACACGGTCGGGGCGGGCGACGCATTGCTTGCTGGCTACCTGCGGGCAGTGGGCCGAGGCCCCGAGGCCGCTCTGCGCACCGCCGTCGCCTGGGCCACGGCCGCAGTCGGCACCGCCGGGACGGGCGTGCCGACGCCAGAGTCCGTCGACGCATCAAAGGTCACTGTCGTCGATATCCAGAATTCTCCACACCTACTCATCAAGGAGCTGTTGTGAGCGACCTCATTACGGTGTCCCTCGTCGACCTCGACCTGGCGGCACAGGACAAGGACGCCGCGACGCGGCGTCTCGCAGAACTGATGTCTGCCGAGGGTCGGGTAACCGACCTCGAGACGTTCCTCACCGACGTACGTGCCCGTGAGGCTCAGATGCCAACCGGCCTTGAGGGTGGCATCGGGATTCCTCATGCGAGGTCAACGGGTGTCACTCAGCCGACGGTTGCTTTCGGACGGTCAGCGACTGGCGTCGACTACGGCGCCTCCGACGGACCCGCCCACCTGGTCTTCCTCATCGCGGCTCCGGCTGGTGGCGGCGACGAGCACTTGAAAGTGCTGGCGGCACTCGCCCGTCGGCTGGTCCATGCCTCGTTCAAAGAGGCGCTCCTGCAGGCATCTGACGCCGAGGCCGTCGTCGACCTGTTCCAACGAGAGGTGGTTGTGTCGTGAAGATCGTTGCAGTGACGTCGTGCCCCACGGGTATTGCGCACACCTACATGGCGGCGGAGGCACTTGAGGGTGCTGGCCGCGGCGCAGGTCATGAGATCTCCGTTGAGACTCAGGGCTCTGCGGGAGCCACGCCGCTCGATCCGGCGGTCATCGCCGAGGCAGACGTTGTCATCTTTGCGGCCGACGTCGAGGTCCGAGACCGCCAGCGTTTTGCTGGCAAGCCGGTCGTGGCAGTGTCGGTCAAACATGCCATCAACCATGCGGCCGAGGTGATCGTGGACGCCGAGCGGGCCGCCGAGGAGGCAACGTCGGCGGACGCACCCGTCGCTGCGGCCGCATCGGCAGCTCCGGTGGCGGTCCGTAGTGCTGAGTTGGGGACCGGCACGAAGGTCCGCGGATGGCTCATGACCGGAGTCAGCTACCTGATCCCATTCGTCGCGGCGGGCGGCATCCTCATCGCGTTGAGCTTCATGCTCGCCCGGATCGCTGAAGGTGACTCCGGGTACCAGATCGTGGAGGTCAATGCTGACGTCCCTGCTTTCATCGATCAGTTCAGTGCTCTGAGCCTCTACGACTGGGCCGGTCTCATGTTCATCATTGGAGCCGGCATGTTCGGGTTCCTCAACGCGATCCTGGCCGGTTACATCGCGTATGCGATCGCTGACCGTCCCGGACTAGCGCCGGGGTTCATCGCGGGCTGGGCCGCCGGCATCATGGGCGCCGGTTTTCTCGGAGCCCTGATCGGTGGCATCACCGGTGGTCTGATCGCCCTGGGGGTGTCGCGGATTCAGGTGCCGTCAGCAGTGAAGGGGGTCATGCCAGTCGTCGTCATCCCACTTGTCGCCACCCTGATCAATGGGGCGTTGATGCTCGTCGTCATCGGACGTCCGCTCGCCTGGGTCTTCACCGAGCTCACCGACTGGCTCAACTCGCTGTCCGGTTCGAGCATTGTCCTGCTCGGCGTGATCTTGGGCCTGATGATGGCGTTCGACATGGGTGGCCCGGTCAACAAGGTTGCGTACACGTTCGCGGTGACTGGCCTGACCGCTGAGGCCATTGCCTCCGACGACGCAACGGCGTTGCAGGTCATGGCGACGGTTATGGCGGCCGGAATGGTTCCTCCTCTTGCTCTCGCCCTGGCCAGCACGGTGCGTCCGAAGCTCTTCAGCCATGCCGAAAGAGAAAGCGGCAAGGCGGCCTGGGTGCTGGGGGCCTCGTTCATCACCGAAGGGGCCATCCCGTTCGCGGCTGGCGACCCGTTCCGCGTGATCCCTTCGATCATGGCCGGCAGCGCTCTCACCGGAGGTCTCGTGATGCTCTTCGGCAACGAGCTTCGTGCTCCGCACGGCGGGATCTGGGTCTTCGGTCTCGTCGAGGGCTGGCCTTCCTACATCCTGGCGGTGGCTGCCGGCACCGTCTTGGCTGCGGCGCTCGTGGTGCTGCTCAAGACGCGGTTCCGCTCAGCGGATGAGGCCGCTTTGGAGGCACAGGAAGATGCCGGGCTCTTCGCCACGGCGTAGCCGACCGAATCAACACGAGGAGGAGTCATGGCACAACGCGAGGTAGTAGTGGCAAGTTCGGTGGGGCTCCACGCTCGCCCGGCGACCCTGTTCACCCAGGCGGCCGCAGGAACCGGAGTGCCGGTCACGATCGCCAAAGGCTCGGATGAGCCGGTCAATGCCGCCAGCATCCTGGCGGTCCTGGGTCTGGGAGTCAGCCACGGCGAGACCGTGGTGCTTCGGGCCGAGGGCGACGGTGCCGACTTGGCCCTGGACTCGTTGGTCGAGCTCCTGTCACAGGACCTTGATGCCGACGAGGGGTCGTCATGACCGACACGCTCGTCGGCATTGCGGCCAGCCCCGGGCTGGCCGCAGGTCCAGCGGTACGCCATGACGGAGCAGCCGATGAGGCGGTGCCGGCGGCCGAGAGCGTCGCCGAGGCGTCCCAGCGGGTGCGCGATGATCTGGCGGCCCGGGCATCGCGGGCGTCATCACCGGAGGGCCGCGCCATTTTGGAGGCGCTCGTGCAGTTCGCGGCCGACCCGGAGCTGGTCGGAGGGGCCGAGGCCATGGTGGATGGTGGAACGCCGCCCGTCGACGCAGTTCGCACTGTCGCGGCGCGCTTCGCCGAGAAGCTCCAGTCACTCGGCGGCTACTTCGCTGAGCGCGCGCCTGACGTTGTGGACATCGGGGAACGGATGGTGGCTGCGCTCGAAGGGCGAGCGGTTGCCGAGCTGCCGCGTCCCGGTTATGCCCACGTGCTCGTGGCGCGTGACCTGGCTCCTGCGGACACTGCGACGTTGGACGTCACCGAAGTTCTGGCGATCGTCACCGAGCAGGGCGGTCCGACCAGCCATACCGCGATTCTGGCGCGAGGGCTGGGTATCCCGGCCGTGGTGGCGGTTCGTGGCGCACGAGACTCCACTGACGGTCAGGAGCTGATCGTTGATGGTGACCTAGGAGAGGTGCACATCGCACCGGATGCGGCGCTGACGACAGCGCTGCGCGAACGCGAGAACCGTCGGCGCAGCCGAGCGAGGACCGTGACAGGACCAGGTCGCACCAAGGACGGCGAGGCGGTCAAGCTCCTCGTGAACGTGGGAACGCTCTCTGATGCCAGTGCAGCTGCGGAGGCCGACTCGGAGGGAATCGGGCTGTTCCGCACCGAGTTCCTCTTCCTCGCGCGTCAGGACGAGCCGTCGGTGGATGAGCAGGTCGAGGCCTACAGCCACGTATTCACGCGCTTCGTTGGACGCCGGATCGTCGTGCGGACCCTGGACGGGGGATCGGACAAGCCCCTGCCCTTCCTCGGGCTCGGTGACGAGGAGAATCCGGCTCTCGGGGTGCGAGGGCTCCGAACGGCGGTGGGTCGTCCGGAGGTGCTCGAGCGGCAGCTGGTGGCGCTCGCGTCTGCTGCGGCACGGACGGGCGGTCAGCCATGGGTGATGGCACCGATGGTGTCGACGGTGGCCGAGGCCAAGTGGTTCGCGGCGCAGACGCGGGCAGCGGGTCTTCCGACGGTGGGGATCATGGTCGAGGTTCCGGCGGCGGCGTTGCGCTCGCGCCAGCTGCTCGCCGAGGTCGACTTCGCCAGCCTGGGTACGAATGACCTGGCGCAGTACGCCCTGGCCGCGGACCGTCAGCAAGGTGAGCTCGGCTCGTTGCTCGACCCGTGGCAACCCGCGGTGCTGGACCTCGTCGCGACCGCGTGTGCCGGGGCGGCGCAGATCGGACGTCCGATCGGGGTCTGTGGCGAAGCAGCTGCCGATCCGGCGTTGGCGGCCGTCCTTGTCGGGCTCGGGGTGCGGTCGCTGTCGATGGCTCCGGTCGCGGTGGCAGACGTGCGGGCACTGCTGGCGGACGTGGACCTTTCTACCTGCCAGCGGGCGGCCAAGGCGGTGGCCGAAGCCCCCAGCGCGGCAGACGCCCGTCAGTCAGTCTGGGCAACGCTTCAGGCCTGACGCCCGAGCTGGCCCTGGCAACCGCACTACAGTTCAAGAGTGAGCAGCCCCACCGTCGCCGACGTCGTCACCGCCCTCGATCGCCTCTACCCACCGTCAACGGCCGAGTCGTGGGACGCTGTCGGTCTGGTGTGTGGTGACCCCGCCAATGCAGTGACGCGGGTGATGTTCGCGGTCGACCCCACAGAGGCCGTGGTCGCCGAAGCGCTGGCATGGGGTGCAGACCTCCTCGTTACTCACCACCCGCTGCTGCTGCGACCCGTTCACGGTGTGGCTGCCGACGACGCGAAGGGGCGCGTGCTTCACCAGCTGATCCGTGGCGGCTGTGCTCTCTTCGCGGCACATACCAATGCCGACGTGGCTGTCGATGGGGTCAACGACGCGCTCGCCGATGTTCTGGGTCTGGGCGACCTCTCGCCGCTGCGCCCTTGGCCCGATGACCCGTCCGACAAGATCGTGACGTACGTGCCGCCTGCCGATGCAGAGGCGGTCATTGATGCCATGGCGGCGGCTGGTGCTGGGGGACAGGGTTACTACCGGCGGTGCGCCTGGACCGTTGGCGGGACGGGGACGTTCACGCCCCAGCCCGGTGCCAGTCCCGCGATCGGTGCGGTGGGTAGGCGAGAAGTCCTGGACGAAGCTCGCGTGGAGATGCTCGTCCCGCGATACCAGCGAGCCGCGGTTCTTTCGGCGCTTCGTTCGGCGCACCCGTACGAAGAGGTAGCCGTGGACGTCGTCGAGCTGGCCGCGTCGGACGGATCGACCGGACTCGGGCGGGTCGGCGTGCTGGCCGCCGAGACGACCCTCGAGGGGTTCGCCCAGCAGGTGGCCGACTCGCTGCCCGCCACGCCGGGTGGCGTTCGCTTTCACGGAGACGGGCAGAGACGCGTGCGGCGGGTCGCCGTGTGCGGAGGAGCGGGCGATGGGCTGTTGGCGGATGCCGCCGCCGCCGGTGTGGACGCGTACGTCACGGCGGACCTACGCCACCACCCGGCGTCCGAGCATCTGGAGGGGGGTGGACCTGCCCTCGTGGACCCTGGGCACTGGGCCAGTGAGTGGCCCTGGTTGCCGCGAGCAGCAGATCGGCTGGTGAAGGCGCTGGGGGCGATCAACCCCGACGCCACTACGGTGGAGACCCACGTCTCGACACGTGTGACCGATCCGGTGGCCGGGCATGTCCGGTCTCGACCCGAGGAGGACCGCTGAAAGCAACTCCGGCTGAGCAGACCAGACTGCTCGACCTGCAGGCGATCGACCAGACCCTGGCTCACCTGGAACACCGGCGGCAGACCCTGCCCGAGATCGCACAGCTGAGCGCGCTTGCCGTGCAGCAGCAGACGGTGCGCTCGGATCTGGTGGCCGCGCAGACCGAGGCCAGCGACATTGCCCGTGAGCAGGACAAGCTGGAGTCTGACATCGACCAGGTGCGCCAGCGGATGACCCGTGACCAGCAACGACTGGACTCTGGAGCCATCACCTCTGCCAAGGACCTCGAGAACCTGCAGCACGAGGTGGGTTCGCTGCACAAGCGCCAGACCGACCTCGAAGATGTCGAGCTGGAGGTCATGGAACGGCTCGAGGAGGCAGAGAAGAAGACGACGGCGCTGGCGGCCGAGCAGGAGCGGCTCGCGCTTGCCGTCGAGGAGACCGAGCGGGCCAGGGTGGCAGCCTTGGCCGCCATCGACAAGGACGTCGAGTTCGCCCAACGTCAGCGTGAGACCGTCGTGCCCGATATCAGCGACGAATTGCTGGCCTACTACGAGAAGCTTCGTGCGCAGCTGGACGGAATCGCAGCAGTTGCCATCAAGCAGCGTCGGTGTGATGGATGCCGGCTCGACCTGTCCGCAACAGACGTCGGACGCATCCGCGACGCGGCGGAGGACGAAGTCATCCGATGTGAGGAGTGCCGACGGATCCAGGTTCGCACCCCTGAGTCAGGTCTGTGAGCAGTGGCACGTCGCTTGGTGATCGAAGCCGATGGGGGTTCCCGGGGAAACCCGGGTCCGGCCGCCTACGGCACGGTGGTGAAGGACGCCGAGACCGGTGCGGTGCTGTTTGAAGAGGGCCGCGCGATCGGGGTGGCGACCAACAACGTCGCTGAGTATGACGGACTGGTGGCCGGCCTCAGAGCCGCGGCCGACATCGATGCGACCGCAACAGTCGAGGCAAGGCTTGACTCCAAGCTGGTGGTCGAGCAGATGAGTGGTCGCTGGAAGATCAAACACGAGGACATGCGAGCCAGAGCGATCCAGGCCCGTGATGCGTTTCCCGCAGACGCGGTGAAGTACACCTGGGTACCTCGCGCCCAGAACGGCCACGCCGACCGGCTCGTCAACGAGGCGCTTGACGGCCACCCCAGCGGCGACCGGGTGGTCGACCGCGAGCCCGAGGCGCAGGCGCAGCGCCCAAATGTGCTGGTCGGCTGGTCGGCTGCGCACCCCGTCGTGACGACCACGTGGCTCCTGAGGCATGGCGAGACGCGCCACACCGCAGAACGCCGCTTCAGCGGATGGGGTGGGGACGACCCACCCCTGAACGCCGCGGGTATCGAGCAGGCGCACGCTGCTGGGCGGCACCTGGCGGCGTCCGGCGGCGCCGATCTGCTCATTACGTCGCCGATGGCACGTACCCGGCAAACCGCCGAGGTCGTCGCTGAGCATCTCGGCATCGATGTCGTTGTCGAAGACGACATTCGCGAGTGTGCCTTCGGTGCTTGGGACGGAATGACGTTCGAGGACGTCCAGAACCAGGACGGAGAAGCGCTCGCTCGCTGGTTGGGGTCGTCCGCGGTGGCACCGCCAGACGGTGAGTCGTTCGACGAGGTCGAGAAGCGGGTTCGCGCTGCACGCGACCGCATCATCGAGAGCTACGAGGGGTCCACGCTGGTTGTCGTCACGCACGTCACGCCACTCAAGACGCTGCTGCGCCTGGCATTGGACGCGCCCATGCAGACCTACTACCGCCTCGAGATCCGCCCGGCCTCTCTGTCAACGATCGCCTGGTTCGGCGACGGGAATGTCTCGGTCAAGGGAATCAACGAGACTCCCCACCTCGGCTGAGGTTTCAGAGCTCGTCGACCACCAGGTCGAGGTTCCATGGTTTTCCAGGACGCCCCGTGCTCAGCTCAGCGACCAGGTCCTGCGCCTCGATCAGGGTGGCCAGCGACTCCACCGTCGAGGGTGTTCGGCCGCTTCGCGCCAGGGCACGCACCAGCCGACCTTTGGTGGCCTTGTTGTGGTGGCTGACGACGGCCCGGGAACCGTCCGGGCGGGTGTGCATGATCCGCACGACCACGGTTCGCTGAGCGAGCTCGGCGTCCGGGGTCCACATCTTCGCGTACGTCCCGGACCTGAGGTCGAGGACGACACCGGTGCCCGCAGCCCTGGGGATCGCGGTCGCCAACGGCTTGCGCCACAGGGTGGCAACCGGTCCAATGCGGGGAAGAGTGACATCCCCGGAGAGCCGGTAGGCGGGGATGACGTCGTTCAGATGGACCGCCCCCCACAGACCGGAGAACACCAAGGCGGAGCGGTCGAGCCGTCTGCGCGCTGCAGCGGAAAGCGAGTGGTAGTCGAGTGCGGCGTAGAGCACTCCACTGTAGACATCGGCCGCGGGGAGAGCGTGCGCGTCACCCAGAACCTGATTGCGCACGACTTCGTCAATCTGGCGTGCTGAAAGACCCAGCACCTGGCGAGCACGCGACTCGCGCCCGTTGCTGAGCTTGACGAGGGTGGTGAGTACCCGGTGGCGTGTGGCAGCCAGCTCCGGAAGCGACAGCGCCTCTAGATCGAAGGGTTCGCCGCCCTCAGTGGGGGACTTGCCCTCGGACGGGGGTAGCAGGATGAGCACGAGGGCACACTCTAGGCAGTCGGACGTCTATGCGCCCGACGGCGTACCCTGGTCCAGCGAGCGAGTTGGTCGGGCGACCGCGGCGGATGGGAAACCAGACGTCGAGGAAAGTCCGGGCTCTAGAGGGCAAGGTGGTGGGTAACGCCCACCCGGGGCAACCCGCGGGACAGTGCCACAGAAAACAGACCGCCGTCCGGTTCGCCGGGCGGTAAGGGTGAAACGGCGGTGTAAGAGACCACCAGCGCCGCAGGTGACTGCGGCGGCTTGGCAAACCCCACCTAGAGCAAGGTCAAGAGGTGTCGGTCTCGACCGGCACTGCGCAGGCGTTTGAGGACGGCCCGTCCGAGTCTGCGGGTAGACCGCATGAGGTCGTCGGCAACGGCGATCCCAGATGGATGGTCGCCCCGTGCGCTGCGAGGTGCACGGACAGAACCCGGCTTACAGGCCAACTCGCTCGCCCCTACCCCTTGACGTCCACGAACTTCGGGCCGTCGGTATACCGAATGGCCAGCTGATGCTGGAGACTCTCGTGGGGGTGCCCATGACCTACTCCGCTCGAGACCTTGCCGCAGCGACACCGATCGACCGGGACCGGTACGTCGACCTGCTGCGAGTGGTCGCGCTCGCCGTCGTCATGCTCGGCCACTTCTTCATGGTGGGCGTGCAGGTCGATCCGGATGGTGCAGTCGAGGTGACGAACTCACTCACCGTCATCAGCTGGGCCCAGTGGCTCACGTGGTTTCTCCAGGTCATGCCGGTCTTCTTCGCTGTCGGAGGCTTCTCCAACGCGGTGGCTTGGACGTCGTACCGGCGGCGGGGTGGTACGTACGCAGACTTCATGGTGTCCCGTGCCGACCGATTGCTACGCCCGACCGTCGCCTTCATCTCGACCGGGCTGGTCGTCGGGGTTGCCGTCGAAGCCAGCGGGCACCTGGATCAGACCGCCATCATGGTGCTGCGCGTCATCGCGCAACCCCTGTGGTTCATCGGGATCTACTTGGCTGTCGTCGCTCTAGCTCCGTCGATGTACGCGCTGCACCGCCGTTGGGGATGGCGCGCGCTAGCGCTTCTGGTGCTCGGAACGGTCGGCGTCGACGTACTGAGGTTCGGACTGGGTGCTCCGGAGATCATTGGGTATCTCAACTTCGCGTTCGTCTGGCTCGCCGTCCAGCAGTGCGGGTTCTTCTACGCGGACCGGATTCCACTGCTGGACAACAGACGATTTGTCGCAGTCGCGGCTATCGGCAGCCTGGCGTTGACAGTGGCGTTGGTGGTGTGGGGTCCATACCCGGTGTCGATGGTGACACTGCCTGGCGAGTCGGTCTCGAACATGACTCCACCGTCGCTAGCGCTGCTCAGCCTCTCTTTCTGGTTGATGGGGCTCGCGCTTCTCCTTCGCGCGGCCGCCACCGCCCTCCTCGGGCGAAAGCCGGTCTGGCGAGCCACCATCGCGGCCAACGGCGTTCCCATGACGAGCTTCCTCTGGCACTTCACGGTGATTGTTGCGGTCACCGGGCTTCTTGTACTGGTCGGTGCCCCGGTGTTTCCGACTATCGGCTCGACGACATGGTGGCTCCTACGATTGCCTCTCTTGGTGGTCATGGCTTCAGTGCTCTTCGGCGTGGTCGTGATGCTGCGCCGATTCGAGCGTCCCACCCCATGGCAGATCCCGGACGTCGCGCTCAGACGGAGGCACCGCAATGTCAACGTCGCGGTTGGGGCAGGGCTCGCACTCCTCGGAATCTTGGGCTTCTCGGTAGCCGGTTTCGCAGGGGTTCTGACGCTCCGAACCGCGACGCTTGTGGTCATGCCCATGTCCGCGTTGCCCTCGGCCCTCATCCTGGCCGCCGGGTACGGACTCATGCGATGGTCGGCGTCTCCGAGCCCCGCCACGCGCCACTTGCCAACTGCCTCGCCATAGGCAAGAACGGCAGAAGCCCCCGACCGTGATGGCGAGATCACAGTCGGGGGCGTCTGATCGTCCTACGTCAGATGTGGTCTTTCACTCAGACCAGTGCGGGCGACAGCGCTGCCACGCCTCACGCTCGGCGGCACGCAGGCGGCGCAGCTCCTCGAAGGTTGAGTCATCAACCTTGTTGGCGGCCAATTTCGCGGCGTGGGTGCTGACCTGCTCGGTTGCTGCCTGCCAGTCGCGCAGGGCTTGGTCTTCGGAGGATGGGGCGGCCGTTCGTTGTGTTTCCATCACCCCACTGTAAGCGCTGCAAGCGCGATCACCAGCATCGTCGCTACCCGGAGGAGGGCTTGCCCCTGCTATGACTGGCGAAATCGGGTGCGTGTCGGTCGGTCGACCTAGCGCGGAGTGAATCGGATCCAATCTCCCCGGGAGGGATCTGAAGGGTGCTCTACTCGGCAGAGACCGATACCGGTTGGGGTGCAGCTTCGACGGGTGAGCTATGCGTGTCGTCGGTGAGCTCGTTGGCGGTCGCCTGCGACTCGGCAGCCTGAGGGGTAGTGGTCTGCCACGTGCTGATCGTGGTCATGACCGAGACCAGGCTGAGGGCTGCAACCAGCAGGCCAAGGGCGCTGAGTGCACCCCACATCGTCGACTCGCCGAGGGCGACGGGCATGGCGTAGCCGAACACGCCGGCCGTGACAATTCCGAGCAACCAGACGTCAATCATTCGCGCCTTGGCCGGAGCGGCGTCCGCATCGTCCCTGGTCGACGGGTCACTACCGGTCCACAGATCCTGAAGGACCCGATACCCAATGACGAAGCCCGCGATCGGGATGAACCATCCGAGCAGTGACATCGAAGAACCATGGCGTTGAGGCGCCGCTGCCGTCATGGCGACATGTGTGTGAGCGCGAGAGACCCAGTGCAGGAATGTGACGGCGGCACCGGTCCAGACGGCAAGGGTGACCAGGGCCACGGCCAGGACTGCGAAGGCCGCGGTGCCTGAAGGGGGGCCCCATACGGCGCCGAGGCCAGCGAGCAGCAGGTTGAGCACCGCAGTACCGATGATCAACAGCTGTGCCGGACGCAGGATCGCCGCCGCCCGTCCGACCGTGGTCGTCGTGGGTGATGCCGGCGACTCAGTTCGGTCGTCGGTGTGGTCTGGTGCGGGCGCCGGGTTCTCGGCGACAGCTTCGTCAGTCGTCGGGACTGCTTCAGCGGGTGCGGAGGTCGCCGGCTCGATGTCGGCTGTCGCCTCGGGTGCCTCGGGCGTGTCAGTAGTGTCGGTGGTCAGCGCCGCGAGCGGAGCAGTGAGCGGGTCGACGTCATCGTCCACGGTGGGCTCGATCACATCCTGTGATGCAGCCGCTGCCGGCACCTCTTCGGTGGCACGAGGTTCACCTTCGCTTGGCGCCGGGACAGGAGCATCCGTGGTCATGGCGTCCGTGGATTCCGACGCCAGAGGTTGGCCCTGGCGGGCCACCATCCCGGCTAGGGCATCGAGCTGCACACCGACGTGGTCGTGGTCGCTGTCCACGGGTTCGGCATCGGCCTTCGCCTGCGCGACGGCGGCTTTCTCCAGCTCGCCGTCAGCTGGCGGGTAGCCGACTCCTGATGGCCAACCGCACATCCCGCATCGATCGAGACCGGCAAAGAGCACGGCAGTGCAGCGTTGACAGGATGGGCCCGAGGAGGCCGCAGGCTTACGTGTGCGCATGCAGGCGGTATCGGACGATCAAGTCCACGTCCTAACCCCTAAGGGCCAACCTTCTTGCTCAGTTGGCCCTGGTCACTCTCCGTGATCGGAGCAGAATTGGCCTTGTCGGGTCGAATTCAGGCTCCTGAATGGCGGAAACGCTCCGATCACGCGGGTTCGGCTGGTCCTGCACGGCTCCCCGCTGCCGGGTTGTGGATATCGACTGGTGGCGCGCGAGTATCGCCAGGCTCGGCTGTCATGAAACGCCATGTCTTGCCACCGTTGCTGCTTGCTGAGCTGACTCGTGCCGGAGTGATGACGCGGCGGCGGGCTCTGATCCTCGGTGCGGTGGACAATGACCTCGAGCGCTGGGTGAGACAAGGTCTCTTGGTGCGCGTGCGTGGTGGCGTCTACTCCGCTCCGCCTCTGGACGCGTCGGACAACCTGGTGAACTCCCTTCGCGGAGCGGTGGCGGCAGGACGCGATGTCGTCGTCAGTCATCGCTCCGCCGCCTGGCTTCACGGGCTGCCCACATGGGGGCGACTTCCACGTCCTGAGGTCACGCGTTCGGTGCGTGGATCGCGCATCCGAGGTGTGGTGGTTCACCGATACGGCGTGGACGCGGACCAGGCTGAGGAGGTCGGCGGGTTGCCGGTAACGATGCTGGAACGAACTCTCGTTGATGTCTGTCGCGTTGTTCCGATCCCGGAGGCGTTGGTCGCCTTCGACGCCGCTCTTCGCGACCGAACGCCTGATGCTTCGTGCTTCGGTGAGATCCTCGACTCCCTGGGCGACATCAACTTCCGAAGGCGGGCTATCCAGACGGCTCTTTGGGCAGATGGAAGCGCCGAAAACCCGTTTGAGTCCTTCTCCCGGGGCAAGCTCTTGCTTGAAGGCATCCCGGCACCCCAACTGCAGTGGTGGGTCGGCGATGGCGCTGGCACCTGGTTCCGTCCCGACAAGCTATGGCCGAATGTCGGGGTAGTGGGTGAAGCGGATGGCTCAGGGAAGTACCGACAACAAGAGGGAGCTGGGCCCAACGCACTACTAGCGGAGAAGAATCGGCAGGAATGGTTCGAGGACCACGATTTCGTGTTCGTGCGATGGGGGGTTGACCGCATCTCACACAAGCCAGACCTCGTGGCTCAGCGTTGGCGCGTCCTGGAACGCCGTCAACGGTCACGTGGATGGACATGGCCCAGTGGAGTGTGGCTTGTGTGCCCTGGCCCGTGGCCGCCTTCTCGGGCCTTCATCCGTGATGAGTCCGCATCCCTTTCGACGTCCGACGCCGTGATCGGAGGGTTTCAGGCACATCTTGCGCGGATGCTGGACCCTGGAATGCCGGAAACGCTCCGATCACGCGAAAGGGGTAGGTGAGACGGGGGACCCGGGAGGTGGAGGCCGGAGAGGAGGCGCTAGGGGAGGGTGAGGATCTCCGCCCCGGAGTCGGTGACCAAGATGGTGTGCTCGAACTGGGCCGTGCGCTGGCGGTCCGCCGTCACAACGGTCCACGCGTCGTCCCAGATCTCGTAGTCGATGGACCCCAGCGTCAGCATCGGTTCGATGGTGAACGTCATCCCTGACTCGATGATGGTGTCGAAGGCCGGCTCGTCGTAGTGGGGGATCACCAGGCCCGAGTGAAAGGCTGTGCCGATTCCGTGGCCGGTGAAATCACGGACAACGCCATACCCGAACCGTCGGGCGTACGCCTCGATCACGCGGCCGATGACGCTGACCGGCCGACCCGGTGCCACGGCCTTGATTCCCCGCATCATGGCTGACTCAGTTCGCTCCACGAGCAGTCGGGAGCGCTCGTCGACGTCACCAACCAGGTAGGTGGCGTCCGTGTCTCCGTGCACTCCGTCAAGGAAGGCTGTGATGTCGATGTTGACGATATCGCCGTCATGCAACTCAGTGCTGTCAGGGATACCGTGACAGATGACCTCGTTGATCGACGTGCAGAGCGATTTCGGGAACCCCTTGTACCCAAGTGTTGACGGGTAGGCGCCGTTGTCGCACAAGAACTCGTGCCCGACTCGATCGAGCTCGTCTGTGCTGACACCGGGTGCGATGTGGTGCGCGACTTCCGCCAGCGCCTGGGCGGCCAGACGCCCAGCTGCGCGCATGCGCTCGATCGTTTCGGCATCCTTGATCTCGGGGCCGGTGAACGGTTTTGGTCCCGGGCGATCGACGTACTCTGGGCGTGCGACATGGGCCGGCACGCTGCGTCGGGGTGAGACCCGCCCGGGGGTGAGAAGAGACATGATGTGCAGAGTCTACGAGGCACCACGAGGAGGTGCGTGATGGCTATAGGTGAACCCGTGAGGTACTGGTGGTGCCTTGAACACGAACGGGTCGAGACCGATGAGGGATGCGCGAACACCGAGCGTCTCGGTCCGTTTGACACCTCGAGAGAGGCGGCCGCCGCTCTGGAAAACGCCCAGCGCCGAACCGAGGCCTGGGACACTGACCCGACGTGGAATGACGATATAGACGACTGACGTCCAGCAGAACGGCCAGGGCCCCGACACTCAGTGAGTGTCGGGGCCCTGGCCGTTGCTGTGGAATCAGCGCTTGCGCGCCGTCCTCTTGGTGGCCTTCTTGGCGGTCCGCTTCGCGGGCGCCCGCTTGGCCGTCTTCCTTGTGGCCTTCTTGGCGGTGCGCTTGGCGGGTGCCTTCTTGGCGGTCTTTCTGGTCGCCTTCTTGGCAGTCCGCTTCGCAGCGGTCTTCCTTGTGGCCTTCTTGGCGGTGCGCTTGGCGGGTGCCTTCTTGGCGGTCTTTCTGGTCGCCTTCTTGGCGGTCCGCTTTGCGGCGCTCTTCTTGGTGGCCTTCTTGGCAGTCCGCTTCGCAGCGGTCTTCCTTGTGGCCTTCTTGGCGGTGCGCTTGGCGGGTGCCT
>JAHELE010000107.1 GCA_024644345.1 Actinomycetes bacterium
CGACCCCACTGCCCGACGCTACATTGCGAGCACAGGTCTTCGCCGACACGTCTTCCCCCAACGGCACCTACGACGGCAGCGAGGAGGGCATGCCCGGCTTCGTCGGTCACATCACGGACACGCTCGGAGAGATCCAGACCGACGTCTACGGCAACCCGCTGTGCACGACGTATGTAGATGAGAACCCGGTTACGCACGTCATTACTCCGCCGACGAACGACCCGGTGGTCGACAAGGTCGGTGGTGAGTGTGTCAGCGACGCGACCGGGCTGATCACGATTCCGCACCTGGGCTCGAACCGCTATGCAATGACCGCCACCCCACCTGACGGGTCGCACTGGGTCCAGACGACGACCCTTGAGGGCAACCTCGACTGGGATGCCTGGGTCATGGAAGGCGCCACCGGCTACGACACCGAGTTTGTGCACGCGGGTGAGCCGGTTCCCCCGGTCATCTTCGGCTTCGTCCCCACGGGCGCTACCGGCTCCGGTGAAAACACCATGGGTGCCGGCAGCGGTGAGATCAAGGGCGTCGTGGTGGCAGTCAACGCCTACGTTCCGCCAACGGGAGGCAGCTTCAACCTCTTCGGTGAGGCCGTTACCGGGACCAAGATCGACCAGCCGATCAAGCGCCCGTGGGTCGCGCTGTCCGACCTCCAGGCCGGCGACTCCATGGTCTATTCGGGTCGCGGCGACAAGAACGGAAACTTCTCGATTACCGGTGTCCCGGACGGTAACTACACGCTGAGCTGGTGGGAGGAACCGAAGGACTACTTCATCAACTTCGTCAACGTCACGGTGAAGAATGGCAACGTCGTGAACATGGGGACCCTGCCTCTCAACGGCTGGTGGACCAAGTACGAAGGTTTCGTCTACAACGACAAGAACCGCAACGGTGAGCGGGACGCGAACGAGCCGGGGATTTCAGGCTACACACTGACGCTGCGCCGCCGTGAGAACTCGCTGATGGACCGCGGCACCACCACGGTGACCACGAACAACAACGGGCACTACGTCTTCAAGAGCGCCTACCCACTCGGTGAGTGGAACGTCATGGAGGCGTACAGCGACAACTTCTACACCACCGGTGTCACGTATCAGTCTGACAATCAGCCCGATCCGACCACCGTGCTCGGTGCCGGTGTAGATGTCAGCGTGCTTCCCATCATCGGCCTCGGCGGCACGATGGACTGGGGGGTCCACCACTACAACGCCACCGGCGCGAACGGCATCGACCCGCGCAACGGCGGCATCGTGGGAACGGTGACCTACGACACCACCCGAAATGAGCTCGACCCACAGTTCGCAGCCACCGAGGACTGGTCGCCGGGAATCTCGGGCCTCCCGGTCAATCTGTACCAGACGGTGCCGTGTGGCACTACCACGACCGAGCCCATCCCCGCCTGCGATGCGACCGATACCTACGAACTCGCCGCCGATGGGTCCTATGCGCGCGGCGACAAGATCAACACTGCTGTGACCGAGAGCTGGGAGCGGCCGCGGGGCTGCACGGCCCGCAACGTCGACGGGGACCCGCTGGTTCATGGCACCGATGAGCAGGTGCTGGCAACCAACCAGGAGACTGACGGCGAATGCATCGAGGCGCCGATGCAAGGCGTCCAGTTCGGCACCTACCCCACGGACCAAGGCACTGCAGACGCCAACTTCGGGGCGGCCGTAGACGGTAACTACGGGTTCGGTGACGGCTGCTTCGCGCCCAACGTTTTCAACGCCAATGCGGGAACCTGCACCGACCACAACGATCCCGACGTCACGGATGCCTTTGACCCCCTGCCGGCGAATGACTACCTCGTCGAGGTGGCGGTCCCGAACGACGCAACTGGGAAGCCGTACTACAAGCCGACCCGCGAAGAGGACATCAACATCGGGAATGGCAACCAGATCGTTCCCCAGGTGCCGCCACCCGCGTGCGCTGGTGCCCTGCACACGGTGGACGTCAAGGACATCGCGCCCGATGGCGCAAACGCCACGGAAAATCCGACGTTCGTCGACATCGGTGGATCCCCCTACGAAGGCACCGACCGTCCGCTCTGTGACACCAAGTTGGTCGAGCTGAACAACGGCAAATCGATCGTGCCGATCTTCAGCTTCTTCACCGACGTCCCGCTGCCCTCCAGGATGAAGGGGCTGCTGGTCGACGACCTGAACTTCTCGACCGACCCGCGTTCGACGCTGTACGGCGAGAAGGCCGGCGTGCCGTTCGCGCCGGTCGGCATCTATGACTTCAACAATGAGCTGAAGTACACCGTGGAGTCGGACTACAACGGCACCTACGACGTGCTGATGCCATCCACCGACCACATCAGCTGTCCGACACCGACGGGCATCTGCGCCAACATGTACCGCTTCGTCGGCAACGACCCAGGTACGCCTGGTGCACTGAACCCGAACTACCGCCCGGACTACCGCACGATTGCGGCGGAGTTTGAGGCCTGGCCCGGGCTGATCATTCCGACAGACCTCGCGCCCACCAAGGTAGGTGTAACACTCGGCCCACCCGGAACCGCACCGGCGCAGGTGGAGTGCAAGCTCGGCGGCGACACACCGCAACTGCTGGCCGTCTCTAAGCCCTACGTAGACGGAAGTGGATCGTTCACGATCCAGGGAACCGGCTTCGGTGGTGCGCGCGGTGAAGTGACCCTTGACGGGACACCTCTGTCTATACCCACCGGGGGGTGGACGGACACGCAGATCCAGGTCGAGGTGCCCACCTCGGTAGCGCCAGGGGCTTACCAGCTGAAGGTCACGGGTGCCAACGGCAAGACCACGGTGAACGGGCTCACCTTCCACGTACTTGGCGGTGCATACAGCCCGCACGTGTATGAGGTCGGCCCGGGCCAGGAATTCGCAACCATTCAGCGGGCGATCGACGCGGCTGAGCTCAGTAGCGTCGACGACCTGGTGGTCGTCTACCCGGGTACGCCAGACCTGAGCAACCCGAGACTCAACCCGCGCGGCGCCTACTACGAGAACCTGATCATGACCCAGCCGATCAAGCTTCAAGGTGTGGGTCCGGGAGGCTTCCAGGGCAACACCTTCGTGCCAGGCTCGATCATCGACGGCGGAGCCTTCGGAGGCGACACCGCCCTCGCGGATGCCTGGCGGACCAAGGTCGCCGGACTGACGTGGGACGGCAACCAGAACGTCAACGACGGTGAGGTCGTGTACATCCTCACCGAGGACGGTCAGTTCACGGCCGACTACAAGGCCAGTATCGACGGATTCGACATCCGAGGCGGAGCTGAGGGCGGGTTCCCCGGCAACATCAACGATCTCACCGGCGGTCAGAACGGTCTGCCACCCAACGTCACCACCCAGGGTGGCGCGATCTTCGCCAATGCCTACGCCCGTCATCTGCAGATCACCAACAACGTGGTCCAGAACAACGGTGGCGGCTACGGCACGATCAGAATCGGCACGCCCGACCTCCCGGCTCCGAACACCAGCCAGCACAACGAGAACGTCCGGATCGCCAACAACCGGATCTTCTCCAACGCCGGGACGAATCTGGCCGGAGGTATCGGGATCTTCGCCGGCGCTGACGGCTACGAGGTGTCCAACAACGACATCTGTGGAAACTACTCGGTGGAGTACGGCGGGGGTCTGAGCGTGTACGGGTACAGCCCGGACGGCCAGATCCACCACAACCGGATCTACTTCAACAACTCGAACGACGAGGGCGGCGGCATCATGATCGCCGGCGAGCTGCCAGCCGTTGGCGACCTTTCAAGGGGTTCGGGACCGGTGGACATCTTCGCCAACCAGATTCAGGGCAACCTGGCCAATGACGACGGTGGTGGTATCCGGTTCCTGATGGCTGGTGACTACCCGATGAACGTGTACAACAACACGATCGTCAACAACGTCTCGACCCACGAAGGTGGCGGGATCGGGCTCAATGACGCTCCAGACGTGCGTGTGTTCAACAACACGATCATGAAGAACCTCACGACGGCCACCGCGGTGACCAGTACCGGGCAGCCAGCGCCTGCAGGTCTGTCGACATCGGCCAACAGTGACCAGCTGCAGGAGACGTTGGGAACAGGCGCCCCCGTCTTCAGTGATCCGAAGCTGTTCAACAACATCTTCTATGACAACCGGGCGGGCACCCGCTCTGGTTCGACCGTGTCCGGCCTTGGGCCGCCCAACGGTGGTGGAATCGATCGCTGGGATGTGGGCGTGGCAGACGAGACCGGTGTGCTGACGGTGGACAGTTCCATCATCCAGCAGAGCAATACTGCCGCTCGCCCGTACAACGGCAGTGGTAACAGCAACAACGACCCGAGAGTCATGGCTACCCATGATCTGACGGTGTCGTTCGCGACGTGGCGCCAGAGTCCGTTGTTCATTGACGCAACCCTGGTGACGACGGAGCTACCGCCGGACCAGCTGGGCGACTACCACCTCCATGATGACTCGCCAGCTATTGACCGCGGTGTTGCCAGTAGCGGGGGAGTCGGCGCCCCGGATCGCGATATCGACGGTGACTACCGGCCGAACGGGTTGCGAGTCGATAGTGGCTCCGACGAGATCGCTGGTGGAACCCCGCCGCCCGTCTGCCCGCCAGACTGTGCCCCGCCAACAGTCGCTGATGTAGTGGCTGCTCCCAACCCAACTCTCGGTGCTCCATCGGTTGGCGTGACGGCGACAGCTACGGCCACAGACGCCGCCAACCCGGCAACCGAAGCCGAGGTGTCGATCGATGGTGGGCCCGGAATCGCAATGACGGTCGCTGGATCCGCCCTGTCGGCGACAGTTGATGTCAGCACGTTGATTCCAGGTACTCACACGGTGAGTGTGCG
Source organism: Actinomycetes bacterium (assembly GCA_024644345.1). Taxonomy (GTDB): domain Bacteria; phylum Actinomycetota; class Actinomycetes; order JAHEKZ01; family JAHEKZ01; genus JAHEKZ01. The sequence continues at coordinate 4,823 of JAHELE010000107.1, forward strand.
TGCACGCGGTCAGTACGGTGGCTGGGGCACAGCCACCGATGCCGACCTCGTGGTGAGCGCGCAACCGGTTCTGGACTTCTCGGTCCGTGGAAATGCGAGTATCCCGGGTGTATCCGGCCCGTTTGACGACGCGGACATCTACGGCTGGAACGGAACCAGCTTCAGTCGGCAGCTGAGTGCCCTGGGTTCGGGACTGCCGGCTGGCGCAGACGTGGATGGCTATGACCGAGTAGATGCAGCGCACTTCTACATGTCGTTTGCAGACCCCATCACCACACTTCCTGGTCTGGGGGATGTCCAAGATGAAGACGTCGTCTACTACGACAACGGCACCTGGTCGGTCTTCTTCGACGGCACAGCGCACGACATGACCGCCGATGGTCGTGACCTGGACGCAATCACCGTGATCGGAGACACGCTGTACTTCTCGACCCTCGGGAATTCCGGTCCGCCGGGGGTGGGTGGTACTCGAGACGACTCCGACATCTACAGCTGGAACAGCACGTCGCAGTCATACGCCCGAGTGTGGGATGCCACGACAAATGGCGTTCCCGGTTCGGCAGACGTGGATGGTCTGACGTTCGTCGACGCCACCCACTTCTACCTGTCCTTCGCGACCGACACCACGGTGGCAGGTCCGGGGGGTAGCGCCATCCAGGACGAGGACGTCGTCTACAACAACGGCGGAACGTGGTCGGTGTTCTTCGACGGCACCGCTCATGGACTGACGACCAACTCACGCGATGTGGATGCGTTCGATGTCCGGTGACGCGCACCGCGACAGCGGGAAGGAAAAGCCAGTGACCAGAGGAGACGAGGGAATGAGCGACGCGATGAGTGTTGACCGGCGTCAGTTCCTGAAGTACACGGGTGGGGCACTGGCTCTAGCAGGCGGCGTGGCTTGGGCCGGCAAGGTGCTGCTGCCCGAGCCTGCTACCGCCGCCGGAGGTGCCCCTGATATGTTCCTGGCCGGCACCGACGGCTGGATGTCGCTGCCCAAGACACCGGAGATAGCGCCGTTCCACCCGGACAACCTTGCGCCGGGCCTGTTCACGACATACATCTTCGGCTTCCGGAACGTGACGGGTCTGACCGACCAGCAGCGACAGAACCAGAAGAACAAGGCCCAGCACAACGCGCCCTTGTTCTGGACCGACCAGTACGTCCCGACTGCTACCGAGCCAAAGGAGTTCCGCGTCCAGCTGACCAACCTGGGTCTGGAGCTGCGTCCGGATCTCTTTGACGCCCACACCCTGCACTGGCATGGGTTCCGCAACGTCATCCCCTTCTATGACGGCGAGCCGTCGGGCTCAGTCGCGGTTCCTACTGGGCGCCTCTTCACGTATGTCTACCGGCCGCGCGAGCCAGGTACTTACATGTATCACTGCCACGTAGAGGACGTCGAGCACGTACACATGGGTATGACGGGGCTGGTCTTTGTCCGCCCAGCTCAAGATGGCAGAACCGACCTGTATGACAGCGGCAAGTTCATGTACAACGATGGTGACGGGTCGACCGGCTATGACCGCGAGTTCGCCATGTTCCTGTCCGAGGTGTGGGCCGAGTCCCACTGGGCGGACGCACACATCCAGCTGCCCGAGTGGAGTGACTACCGGGCGGACTTCAGCTTGCTGAACGGCCGCGTCTATCCGGACACCATCAAGCCGAACGCGCCGATCAAGGCTGAGTCGTCCACGCACTACTTGGATGTCGAGACCGACGTCAACGGCGACCTCGCTGCCCCCTTGGGTCACCCCGAGCTCCAGTATCAGCCGCACTCGTCGCTGGTGAACTGCAACGCCGGCGAGCGGGTGGCCTTGCGCTTCGCCAACCTGGGCTTCAAGGAACAGGCCATGACCCTTACCGGTATCCCCATGAAGGTGGTTGGTCGGGACGCCACTCACATGCGGGGTCGGCTCGGTACTGACACGTCATACGAAACAGACACGATCAACATCGGTCCAGGCGAGAGCTACGACGTGATCTTTACAGCTCCACCGAAGTCCGGTGCTGGGTATGACACGTACATGCTCTACAACCGGAACTTCACCCGATCGAACAACCTGGCACCTGGCGGTTTTGGTGGCCAGGCGACCGAGGTGCGGGTCTACTCCGGTGATCCCGATAACACCAATCCCGAGAGAAAAGTCAGTCCGCAGGATTATCCGAACGACTGGGGAGTCTGAGCCATGACGAGTGGTGTCGAGATACTCGGTAGGACTCGCCGTCGCGGGCTGCGCGGACCGGCGCTGTTGGCCTCTTTTGCGATGGTGTTCGGTGTTGCTGCCGCCACAACGAGCGCGGGTTCGGCCAGTGCTGCCGCAGTACCCAAGGTGGGCATCGTCTGCACCGATGGCGTCGACGGGCCAACAGCGGGCGAGAAAGTCTTCAACCTCACAACGAAGACGGGCTACATCAACCTTCCGGATGGCAATACCGCGTTCATGTGGGGGTACTCGAGCGGGTTCGACGACTTCCAGCACCCCGGCCCGGTCCTGTGCGTCAACGAAGGTGACACCGTCACCGTGATTCTGCACAACACACTGTCCGAGAAGACATCGATCGCATTTCCCGGGCAGACAGACGTCGTGGCGAATGGGAACTCGGCGCAGCCGGAGTTTGCTCCCGCAGCGCCTGGCGAGATGACCTCGATGACCTCACTGACGGACACGGCCCCGGCCAAGAACGGGTCTACGGAGGGGACCATCACCTACAGCTTTGTGGCAGACCACCCTGGCACCTTCCTCTACGAGTCGGGCACCGACCCCGAAATGCAGGTACGCATGGGGCTGTTCGGTGCGCTGATCGTCCGGCCGAGTCAAGGGGCGAACTTCGCCTACAACCGGGCGGACAGCCAATTCAACCCCTCAGAAGAGTTCATGGTCCTTCTGTCGGAGATCGACCCGTACTTGAACCGGGCAGTTGAGCTCCACAAGAACTTCAACATGAACAACTACCACCCGCGCTACTGGCTGATCAACGGTCGTGGCTTCCCCGACAGCATCGCCGACAACGGGGCATCTTGGCTCCCCAGTCAGCCGTACGGAGCCTTGGCGGACGTCCAGCCGTTCGACAGGGCGACGGATTGTGGGACGACCCTCGATCAGCCATGCGACTTCCCGTCGATGGCCCGCTACCTGAACGTCGGGACAGAGGACTACCCCTTCCACCCGCACGGCAACAACGGCTTGGTGGTCGGCCGCGATGGCCAGCCGCTAGAAGGCC
>JAHELE010000108.1 GCA_024644345.1 Actinomycetes bacterium
TGAGCGGCAAGGTGGTCGCCATCTCGAGTCTCGACTCCACCACATGCGTAGTCATAGCTACGGGGTCCGTCCAGTGCTGGGGTGACCGATGGGGTTACATGCTTGGAGGAGTGCCTGACGCGGACCATTCGACACCGGAGACGGTCGCGGGCTTTGAGGACACGGTCACAGCAGTCAGCGTCGGTTGGTTCCACGCGTGCGCCATCACTTCCGGCGGTGGCGCAGAATGTTGGGGCGTCAACTCTTTCGGACAACTGGGATTCTCCTCCGGAATTACCCAAGACCCCTCCTACGTGAGTGGCCTCTCGAGTGGAGTCGCATCGATCAGCGCTGGTTTCGAGCACACCTGCGCGGTCACAACGCTTGGGGCGGCGAAGTGCTGGGGGCTCAATCAAGAGGGCGAAGGGGGCAACGGAACGAACTCGGTCCAAGAAGACATCCCGGTCGACGTCAGCGGCCTCAATTCAGGAGTTGCCAGCATTTCTGCGGGCTACTGGCACACCTGCGCCATGACGATATCTGGACAGGCGATGTGCTGGGGCTCCAACACTGATGGACAGCTCGGCGACGGCACCACGGACTGGTCCACTGTGCCTGTTGCCGTCTCAGGGCTCGGCTCTGGGTCTACGGCTTCGGTGACGACTGGACACACGAACACGACTCTGGCTATCTCGTCCACCGGCGCTGCGCTCGGTTGGGGCACCAACTTCGGGGGCGTCCTCGACAGAGACGAGATGACGACCGGCAGCCTGGTGCCGATCGAGATCAATCTCACCCTCCTGTAGCCGGGGATGCCACGTGGCCAGTCAAGAAGGAACAGGACCATCCCCGATTTAGATAGTCGCGCACTAGGAACCGCATTGCGCTGTGCGTCAAGGCGTGTAGAGCGTGCAGACTATGAGCGCTGTGCGCTGCGATATCCTGGACTGGCGCGAGGCGCGAGGTAATCGTCAGGTAGAGGCCTGTTTCGCAGTATCGTTTGCATGGACGCGTCGTTGTTCGAGGCGAAAGAGCACTCGGTCCCCCGTGAGCATGGAGATACAGCAAATGAAGATGCTGGATGCACTACTCGGAGCCTTTTCCTTTGAGACCTACCAGAAGGCGCTCCGGCAGAGACGTGAGCGACGGACTGACAACGACCAGCCCCCGGGCGCAGACAGCCGCCTGAACGTCGAACAGTCCCACGAGGAGTAGGGCCGGCGGGGAGCACCAGCTTCAGTAGCTCCCAGTCTCGCGATCTAGCTCCCACCAGAAACTCGGAATTGCCTTCCGGTAGGTGTTAGGCAGTGTGTATCCGCGACGTTCCTCGCCGACGCCACTCACGCTCGGGCAACATCACAGTGGGTCTATTGGAAGATCACCCGTCAGCTATCCAAGTGGTTGACAGTGCTGATCGAACGAGGACCCACCTTAAGGCGGGTCCTCGTGACTACCGAGACTCAGTCCAGGTAGTCGCGCACTAGGAACGGCTATGCGCTGTGCGTCCAGGCGTGCCAAGCGTGCAGATCATGAGCGCTGTGCGGTGCAATATCCTGGACTGAGATCGAGGCCACGTCACGTCCCGAAAGTGACGTACAAGCCACGATGGACATGGCTAGCCTCCGCCGACAGGCTTGCGTTGCTTGATACGGACGTATTCTTCGCCATTGTCGTAGAAGACAGGTCTGTCCCCCGGTGGCTCAGCTAGCTGGAAGGTCGCGCTTCCGTCGTATCCGATTCGCACGCACGCGCCCGCGCCCTCAGGGATGTAGGTGACTGCGACGACAACCCGGTTTCCACTCTCCTCCACCAAGGCTGGCTTACGCAGCATGTCGCACTCGCCGTAGATGTACGCAACCGTCAGAGTGCCGCTAGGCGAAGCTGCGTAGGAGTCGATGTCGTAATGATGGGTGGCGACTTCATGCACGAAGATCACAGATGCGGCAGCTCCGACAATCAACGCGGAGAGGACAACCCAAGGCCATCGCCGACGGCCTGATCTGTCTCTAGCCATCTCGACCTGATTGTCAGTTCCGGGGCTCATCCGATCATCCTGCCCAAGAAGGGCGCCGATGCCAGCCCGACGTGCTCACCGGTGGTGTACCGATCCTGGTCGTCGCGCACAGGAACTGGTTCCACGGATTCACCGTTTCATCACGAAGGCGAAGTCCCGACGCATCAGGCTCGGCCTACTGGGCGCACGCGTGATCACGCCAGAACCAACTCAGCTCCCACACCAGGAGCGCTGCGCTGGCCACGGTGACCACTCCCAGCGGGACCAGGACAACCAGCCACCGGTGCCGGTGCCACCGCATCGCCCAGAACAGGAACCCGGAGGCAACGACGACCAGCAGCAATTCCCCCACCACGAACAACCACAAAAGGCCAGGATCCGAGCAAGTGGCGTACTCCTCAAAGGCCAGCAGTGATAGCCCATACAGCGAAATCGCCAGCAGCATGGAGATGGCCCAACCAAACAACGGTGAAGCTGCCCTGTTCTGAGACTGCCTAGCCACGTGGTGACCGTAGCGTCCCGAGCCGTATCGAAGCGAGGACTACGCCCAAGAGCCGAGAGAAGCTCGTCTTCGGGTTCGTCATGTTGGAGAGCGGGGCGGTGCTGCCCTGCTACCGAGGACTATCTCCATCACATGAATGCGGAAAAATGTTCCGCGGGAGCGCGTGAGGGCGTCCCTCTTGGGTTAGTCCAGGTAGTCGCGCACTAGGAACGGCTATGCGCTGTGCAACCAGGCGTACCAAGCGTGCAGGTCATTAGCGCTGTGCGGTGCAATATCCTGGACTGAACCTTTGGTTCGTCGCCGCGGCTCGGGCGACCGGGAGGGGTGACATTAGGCAGCTGCTGTTCGACCTCTGCCGCGCTGAATCATGAGGCTCGCCGAGACCACCAGCCCAGCCACGCCGCCAGGTATTGCTGATCCGAACACCAAGTCAGGCATTGGAGGAAGAACGATGGTCAACCCGCTGCTTACCACTGCGACGCCAAGCACTCCGAGCGAAACCTCGCGGGTCATGAACGCTGTCATGATCACGGCCAAACCCCAAGGTAGTCCGTAGATTAGCAAGAATGCTCCGAGTGAGCGGGCATCCATGGTCTCGCTGGAACCCATCCCGACAAGAAGGGGAACAGCAACGATCAATCCGACCCCAGCCACTATCGCCACTAGTCGGATTCTTGGCCGCGTCTGCGTGGGGAACCCACTGACCCGAACCATCCACCACAACACCAGCGCCGCCATGACGAAACTGGACGCGGCGATGGCAAGTGCCAGAATTTCCATCTGATGGGTATGGGCATACCCCACGCCCATGCCCCCATACGGCCGCCAGTGTTTGACCGCTACCAACGCCGAACCAGCCAACAACCCCGAACTGGCAAGAATGACACCAGAACTCCCGAGACGAAGTTGATTGCTAGCTGATCGGCTTGCCAGAAGCAACCCGCCCAGCAGTATCGCCAGAACCTGCAACCAGTTCTGCACGGTAAACAGGGAAGCATCAGGAGGGAAGCTGCCGGGGTCCATCCCATCGCTGTAGAACAGAGCAACAGACGTCAGGACAGCAAACACTGCAACTGATACACCGACGACTCGGGACTGACCAGTTCCCACGGAGACATGCTGATCTACCGACACGGTCTCATCGTGACACAGCGCCTGAGGTCTGGTGCCCCATCTCACTCCAGTTGCCACCCACCCGGCGGGTCGGTGCCGCCCTGTTACGGAGAACGACCTCCATCTCATGAATGCGGAAAATGTTCCGCACGAGCGCGTGAGGGCGTCCCCTTTGGGCTAGTCCAGGTAGTCGCGCAGTACCTGCGAGCGGCTCGGATGACGGAGCTTGCTCATGGTCTTGCTCTCGATCTGGCGGATCCGCTCCCGAGTGACGCCGTAGACCTTGCCGATCTCGTCAAGCGTCTTGGGCTGACCGTCGGTCAGTCCAAAGCGCATCGACACCACGCCGGCTTCACGGTCTGACAGGGTGTCGAGCACAGCGTGCAACTGCTCCTGAAGCAACGTGAACGAAACTGCGTCCGCCGGTACTACGGCCTCAGAGTCTTCGATCAGATCGCCGAACTCGCTGTCGCCGTCTTCACCAAGCGGAGTGTGTAGCGAGATCGGCTCACGGCCGTACTTCTGCACCTCGACGACCTTCTCGGGCGTCATGTCGAGCTCTTTGGCCAACTCTTCGGGTGTCGGCTCGCGTCCGAGATCCTGCAGCATCTGCCGCTGCACGCGGGCAAGCTTGTTGATGACCTCGACCATGTGCACCGGAATACGAATCGTGCGCGCCTGGTCGGCCATGGCGCGGGTGATCGCCTGGCGAATCCACCACGTCGCGTACGTCGAAAACTTGTAGCCCTTGGTGTAGTCGAACTTCTCGACGGCGCGGATCAGGCCGAGGTTGCCCTCCTGAATCAGATCGAGGAAGAGCATCCCGCGACCGGTGTAGCGCTTGGCCAGTGACACCACCAGACGAAGGTTGGCTTCGAGCAGGTGGTCCTTGGCGCGACGGCCGTCCTCAGCGATCCACTCAAGCTCGCGATGCATCTTGGCTGACAGCTTCTTGGTGCCGTTCAACTTCTCCTCGGCGAAGAGACCTGCCTCGATCCGCTTGGCGAGCTCGACCTCCTGCTCGGCGTTGAGCAGGGCTACCTTGCCGATCTGCTTCAGGTAGTCCTTGACCGGGTCTGCGGTAGCGCCGGCGACGGTGACCTGCTGGACCGGCTCGTCGGACTCGTCACGGTGCGAGATGACATAGCCCTTTTCCTCGGTCTCCTTCTTCAGCTCCTCAGCGATCTCCTCGTCGCTGACCGGCATGCCGTCGTCAGCCACCGGGATCTCGACGGTGGCCGTCTCGGCCGCAGCGCCCTTCTTACCCGGAGTCTTCTTGGCGGTCTCCTTCTTCGCCGGGGCCGCCTTCTTGGCCACTACCTTCTTGGCGGGCGCTTTGGCCGTCGACTTCTTGACCGCAGCGGCCTTCTTCGCGGGGGCCTTCTTGGCAGGCGCTGCCTTCTTCGTAGCAGCCTTCTTCGCCGGGGCCTTCTTGGCAGGGGCCTTCTTGGCAGGGGCCTTGGCGGTCGACTTCTTGGTCGATGCCACCTTGGTCTTCGTCGACGCCTTGGATGTCGACTTCTTGGCTGAAGCCTTCTTCGCCGGGGCCTTGGTGGCAGTCTTGCGAGCAGCGCTCATAGGAGCGGTTGCCTCCTTGCAGGGTGCGGGCAGCCGTCATGCGGGTACGCGTGACGGGGGGTGCGGGTTTCCGCTGCTGCGGCTAGGACTTGAGGACCCTCATATGGCGCAGCAATGGACATTGTAGTCAACGCCCCCGGACCCCACGATCTTCCCCCGCCGACGTGGGCCTAGTCGCGCTTGACAGCCAGGACAGGACAGTTGGCGTCCAACAGGATCCGCTGGGCGTTGCTGCCCATGATCAGCTTGCCAACAGGGGTGCGACGTCGCAGTCCGATGACGATCATCTCTGCGGAGGCCTCATCGGCGATGGCGACCAGATCGTCGGCCGGGTCATTGCCCCTGATCAGGCCCCGTACGTCATGCTCGATGCCAGCGGCATGCAGTCGGTCGTGGATGGCCTGGACCTGCTCGTTGGTGAGCGCCACCTCTTCATAGTCGGCGGTCCGCCCTCCGCGCTGAGAGTTCACCACCAGGAGGCTGCTGCCTCGCAGCTGGGCTTCCTCGACTGCTCGGTCAAGCGCTGCTTCCCCCTCAGGGCTCGGCACGTAGCCCACCACGATCGTGCCCATGCAGACCTCCTCGGCCGCTCTCAACGCTGTCGGACGGCCGGGCTGGAAGTCCCAGCGTCCACGAGTGCGCCTGGCCGGACGCTACCCCACCTGGGCGCCTCGGACCAGGACATCAGCCGACGACGAGCTCGGCTCTGGCCTCGCACACGGTGAGTTGCAGCGGATCGGCCACCTGGACCACCGGATCGCCACCCACCGGCCAGGGCCCCAGCCCGTCAACGGTGAACCAGGCGTCCCAGGTGGTGCTGACCCCCACGAGGTAATCGCCGGCGCGCCGGTAGGAATGACTGACCCCCAGGTGCGGCCACGACCCGCCGGGGTCATCGGTGGCCAGAAGCGCAGCGTCCCCGAAGTCCCATGACCAGGACGCCCGCCCCTCCAGCACGACCGAGAACCCCACCAGCACAAACTGCCGCCGGCCCAGCGAACGCGGTTGGCCCGAGGCAAAGACCGCCGGTAGCCCGATCAGAGTTCCACCGGACGGCTGGGCCGAAGGTTGCAGGGCCGGTACGTCCTCGACGACGACGTCAGCCAACTCAGTGGCGAGATCGTCCACCGTCGTCGGAGCACCACCGACCAGGCAGACCAGACCCACTTCCTGCCACTCGGTGTCATCGGGCCGAAGCAAGAGAACGATTCGGCGAAACTGGCCAGGAGGACAGGACGCCGCAGCCGGCCCACACGCCACGTCGCCGGCCTGGCCTTCTCCCCTACACATGGGCAGCAGAGCCCAGCGACACTCGGGACAGGTGGCTGCGTCGGTTCGGTCGGCATCACTGCCGGTGAAGCTGTCGGCGGGCAGCAGCAGTCCGCCGGTTCCGACGTACTGCGCCCGGTCGGGATCTGCAACGACATCGCAGTCTGCTCCCTGGCACGGCTGGGCGGCGCCGGCCGACTCGACGCCCAGCCAGAGGGCGAGGAGCGCCAGCACCGCGGTGACCACCAGCAAGCCGGCCCCGGGCATCACGTGGGCAACACCGCCCTGGTGAACGGCGGACGACGCACGGCGAACTCCCCAGACCATGCGCGGGAGAGTAGGGCGTCGCGACGCCGCACGCCGGCAATCCACAGGGAGCGAACCGGTGCGGAGCAATGCCGCAACCGCGAGCACATGCCCGGCCACGGAGGGCAAGGACGCCGCTGCCTACTGAGTGAAGACGGCGAGCAGCTCGCCCACGCGATGGTCCGCCTCGTTCGGGTGCCGGAAGTGCTTGCTCGAGTGAACGACGTAGTGGTTGCGTCGACCTCGGCGCTCGCGACTGATATACCCCGCACCCTCGAGGTCGGAGATGATCATCTGGACCGACCGTTCGGTGATCCCCACCGCGTTCGCCACGTCGCGGAGGCGGACGTCGGCATCGGCCGCGATGATCAGCAGCACCCTGCCGTGGTTCGTCAGAAGCGTCCACTGCTCAGCCACAGGCGAACCGTACTCCCGGAAACCCACCTCGGCCATCTTTCGCTCGGTCGTCCTCATCGTCCAGACGATCGGGGCCGACGGCGGCCCAACGGATCTCGCTTTCGCTGGATCCTCCGGCCCACCAACTGGCATTCACCCGCGACGGCCGCCACGAACTCAAAGGGATTGATACCGCCCACCTGAACGTCGGCCATCAACTGAGCCATCGAGTAGGACGGGTTGGCCTCCAACGCCACGTCGATGGCCACATTGCATCGCGCACCTGACCCTTCGGCGAAGCACCACAGCGCGTACACGGTGGCGACTGGGGCACGCCACAGTGGGGGCGCGACCGTGACCAGGTCGCGCCAGGCGGCGGTCACCTGGGCTTCCGGACGGCTGACGAGGTAGCCGACGGTCGCATCGCGCACTGAGACATCCATGAGGGCGCAGAGGACCCGGGCCGCCTGCTCGGCCTCAGGCGGGCCGGCCCCTCGACGGGCCCTTGCCACGAACCGCCGGACGGCGGCCCAGTCCTCGGCGCGGACCACCACGTCAGGCCGGTCGTCCTCCACGTCACCGAATTCGATCAGCGCCTCCAGCACGTGAGCCATTCGCTCAGGGTCCGGCGCGAGCTGGGCCTCCAGGTCCGATCGCTTGGGCAGGGCAACCAGCCCCTCGACGACTGCTCCGGTGGCCGCCACGCCGGCCGGGTCGAGCGGCGTGCCCTCGGCCGGGCAACAGCCGTCGTCGTCGCAGAGGTACGACCACCAGCGGCCGTTGCCGACCGCAAGGCCATCGACCACGCTCAGGTCATGGCGGGCGAAGACTGCACGCAGGGACTCGAGGTAGGCACGGTGACCGAGCGGGTGAC
>JAHELE010000109.1 GCA_024644345.1 Actinomycetes bacterium
CGAGGCCGCCCTTTCCGCGTGCCTTCTGGTAGCGACGGCGCTTCTCCGGATCGTCAACCACCGCTGCCCACGCTTCGACTGGGTCGTTGTGCAGCTTCTTGGCGTCGCGATACATCTCGAGCAGGACGCCGCGAACGTAGGGGTAGCGCAGCCGCGTGGGGGAGTAGGTGTACCAGCTGAAGGCAGCACCGCGCGGGCAGCCCCTCGGTTCGTACTCAGGAGAGTTCGCCCCGATTGACGGGTAGTCGGTCTGCTGTGTCTCCCAGGTGATGATGCCGTCTTTGACGTACACCTTCCACGAGCACGATCCGGTGCAGTTGACGCCGTGCGTTGACCGGACGACCTTGTCGTGGCTCCAGCGATCACGGTAGAAGACATCGCCCTCGCGCCCACCTTCGTGGGTAACGGTTCGAAGATCGTCCGACACCTCTGACCGGCGAAGGAGGCGCCCGGCCTGAACCAGCAGGTCTGTGGCTGGGCCATCGGTGCGCGCGGTCATGACGATTCCTTCTTCTCTGTGAGGGAGGGGTGGAGTGAAGGTGGTGCAAGATGGGCGACGCAGAGCCCTGGACGTGCGTCGATGTCGAAGTCCCGTACTGACAGACCTGACTCGGTGACGGCGAGGGAACCGCGGAGAAGTCCTAGGTGAATCTCACAGACGCCTGGGAACGCATCGCGAATCGCGGCATAGGGGCACGCACGGAGGTAAATGCGGTCGCCGAGCGGCTCGGTACTGGCATCGAAGCCAAGCTCGGTGAAGAGAGTCGTTACCTGGGCCACCGCTTCTTCGGCGGACGCCGTGGGTCGAAGGCGGCCCTCGTCGACGAGAGCTCGTGCCCAGAGCAGGCCGGCGTCGTCCGCCGTGCGCTGATCGGTGCCGCCAATGATGGACAGCTCGTTCGCCAGGGCGGCGGCGAGCGTCTTGTAGGCGTCCTGTTGGCGTGGCTCATCCGGTGCCAGCTCGTAGAGGACGCGGGGACGGCCGCGTCCGCCGCGATGCTCGGTCTCGCGGCTGACGATCCCCAGGTGGACCAGCAGCTCGAGATGTCCTCGCACCGTGTTGATGTGAAGACCGACCTGCTCGGCGATGTCGGCCACCGCCATCGGCGTGTGTGCCTCGCGGATGACCTGCAGCACGGCCTGGCGTCCTTGGCGGGCTTCGCGCTCGTCGCTCACCGTTTCCTCCATCAGCGTCATGGTGCCGTTTCAACCGCTGCATCGATCCTGATGGGTACCGAGGTCAGCGTCTCGGGACTAAGGTCCCCAATTTCATGCTGAAATGATGTGCGGACTTGGATTCATGATTAGAAACGGGAACTCGTCACGATCATGGAATATCCACGGGACGCTCGGACCTGATTGCGACGACCTGGGCCTTCTACCGTCGAGCCGGACTCGATGAAGGAGCGCTCCATGACGACCACTGCGGCCGAGGCCCCGAAGCAGGCCCCGAGGCAGAGCAGGAATCACGAAGCACCAGGAAGCACCCGCGTCCTGGTGCTGTCGACGGTGTCTTTCACGCTCATGTTCGGCGTGTGGTTGATGTTCGGGGTTCTGGGGGTGCCGATCCAAGCCGAGTTTGGACTGTCTGACAGCCAGCTGGCGTGGATCGCGGCTGTCGCGATCCTCAACGGCTCGCTCTGGCGCCTTGTGTTGGGAGTGCTGGCGGACCGGATCGGTGGTCGGGTGATCACCATCGTCATGCTGTTCGCCACCGCTGTTCCGACCTATCTCGTATCTGAGCTCGACCTCACGTACTCCCTGCTGTTGGTGCTTGCCTTCCTCATCGGCTTCGCCGGCAATTTGTTCAGCGTTGGGATTGCCTGGAATGCAGCCTGGTTCAGTCGTGAGCACCAGGGGTTCGCACTAGGACTCTTTGGCGCCGGCAACGTTGGGGCATCGCTGACGAAGTTCATCGGTCCGGCCCTGATCACCGCCACCGCAGGCAGCGTGTACTTCGGGGGTCGGGTCGAAGGCGGTTGGCGGCTGATCCCCTTCATCTATGCGATTGCCCTTGTCGTGATGGGGATCATCGTGTGGGTGTTCGCCCCGCACCATGACCGCAAGCCGGGCCAAAGCCGTCCTATGGCTGAGATGTTCCGTCCGTTACGTGATGTCCGTGTGTGGAGGTTCAGCCTGTACTACGTCGCCGTCTTCGGAGCCTACGTGGCGCTTGCTGCCTGGCTGCCGCACTACTACGTGACGGTCTACGACCTCCAGCTGCAGGCCGCTGCACTGCTGACGGCGCTCTTCATCTTCCCGGCGTCGCTCCTTCGCCCCGTGGGTGGATGGTTGTCCGACAGGTTTGGGGCTCGTCGGCTGATGTACCTCACCTTCGGGCTCATGCTCGGCGCCTTGCTCTTTCTCTCCGCCCCGTTCGGTTACATCGTGCTCAACACTCCAGATGGCACGCGAGAGGTCATGCCTTACTCGCTGGGTGTCGTTCCCTTCACGGTCTTGGTCTTTCTCGTCGGGGTCGCGATGGGCATCGGCAAGGCAGCCGTGTACAAGCACATCCCTGAGTACTTCCCGCAGGACGTCGGCGCCGTCGGTGGGCTGGTCGGCATGTTGGGTGGGCTCGGCGGATTCCTCCTCCCGCCGCTGTTCGTTGCCGCCACCTCGTGGGTGGGACTCCCGCAGGCAACGTTCATGGTGCTGTTCGTTCTCACCGCTACGTGTGCATTGTGGATGCACGTCACGGTGATGCAAATGCTGCATCGCGCCAGCCCCGAGCTGAGTCGCGATCTCGAAGAGAAATCAACTGCACGTCCATCCGTTACGTCAGGAGCCTGAGCATGTCTGGATCAGCCCAACTCGAAAGCCCGCGCGGTAAGGAGTGGCTTGCCAACTGGGACCCCGAAGACGAAGCCTCATGGGATTCCAGACTTGCCTGGCGGACTCTCAGTATCTCCACGTTCGCTCTGACCCTGGCATTCTCCACCTGGTTCTTGGCGAGTGCGCTAGCGCCCATCTTGACGAACCTGGGGTTCGTCCTGACCAAGAGCCAGCTCTACTGGCTGGCGGCCATGCCCGGGCTCGCCGGCGGATCGCTTCGCCTGGTGTGGATGTTCCTGCCCCCGGTCCTCGGAACGCGCAAGCTCATTTCCATCACGACCGCGCTCCTGGTGCTCCCGCTGATCGGGTGGGCCATCGCTATCCAGAACAATGAAACTCCGTACTGGGTGCTCATGGCGCTTGCCTTCTTCGCAGGAATCGGGGGAGGGGCGTTCAGCGGCTTCATGCCGAGCACGTCCTACTTCTTCCCTCGTCGCCTGCAGGGAACTGCCCTTGGCCTACAGGCCGGGATCGGAAACTTCGGTGTCAGTCTGGTGCAGTTCCTGACTCCGGTGGTGGTGGGCGTCGGAATAATTGGATCGTCGCAGGTCTTCACTGACCCGGCGACGGGCAACCAGAAGGAGGTTTGGTACCAGAACGCGGCGCTGGTCTATCTGCCACTCGTCGTGATCGCGGCGATTCTGGCCTGGGCTCTGCTCAAGAGCGTTCCCGTAACAGCCAATTTCCGCCAGCAGATGGACATATTCAGCAACCAGGACACCTGGTGGATGACCTACCTCTACGTCATGACGTTCGGAACCTTCGCCGGCCTCAGCGCCCAGTTCGGCTTGCTGCTGAAGAACCTCTACGGCGCCGGCAACACAGCAATCGTCGAAACGCTCAGTGACGGGTCAACGCAGCTTCTGGTCGACAGTTACAGCGTCCCCAACCCGATCAAGTACGTATGGCTCGGGCCGCTCATTGGAGCGGGAGCGCGGGTGGTGTTCAGCCCGCTGACCGACAAAATGGGCGGTGCCATCTGGACGCTGATCTCTGGCGTCGGGCTCGTCACTTCCATCGGGTTCACCTTGACTACCCTTTCACCGGATCCATCCGCCGGAGCGGACGCACTGCACTCCGACTTCACGCGATTCCTGGTAGGGATGCTGGCGATCTTCCTGTTCGCCGGAATCGGCAACGCATCGACGTTCAAGCAGATGCCGATGATCTTTGAACGCCGGCAAGCGGGGGGAGTGCTCGGCTGGACCTCGGCCATCGCCGCATTCGGCCCATTCTTCTTCGGCGCGATCCTGGCCGCGTCCGAACCGAAGGTGTTCTTCGTCCTGGGGCTGGCCTACGCCGTCGTCGGAGTCGTGATCTGCTGGATCCGCTACGCGCGTCCAGGTGCGCCCAAACCCGGCTAGCGGCCTGGGAGCCACGTCGCCCCGTTCTTGGGGCCATGTCACATGGGTTCGGTAGCTACGAACTTACGCGGGACTCATCGGTCGGACGTGTCCGCTCTGTGGATGGATGGGTACCCCTGCGGTTCGGTCATTCCGAACCGGTGTGACATGGCCCCAAGGGGGTGTGGGGGTTAGGGGGTGAAGGTGCGCAGCCTCAGAGAGTTTCCCATCACGAACAGGCTTGAGGCCGCCATCGCGAAGCCGGCGATGATGGGATTCAGGAGTCCCGCGGCGGCGAGGGGGATCGCCGCGACGTTGTAGGCGAAGGCCCAGAAGAGGTTGCCCTTGATCGTGCTGAGAACGCGTCGCGACAGCTTGATCGCGTCCGGCGCTGCGCGCAGGTCTCCCCGAACCAAGGTCAGGTCACTGGCCTGCATCGCGGCGTCCGTACCCGTCCCCATGGCCAGTCCCAGGTCAGCGGTGGCCAGCGCCGGAGCGTCGTTGACGCCGTCTCCGACCATGGCGACCACGCGCCCCTCGCGCTGAAGCCGGCGGACCTCATCCACCTTGCCCTCGGGCAAGACGTCCGACACCACACGGTCGATCCCCACTTCAGCGGCGACGACTGCGGCGGTAGTCGCGTGGTCGCCGGTGAGCAGGACGGGTTCGAGTCCGAGGCTACGCAGCTCGGCCACGGCCTCAGCGCTGGTCGGCTTGACCGTGTCGCTCACGGCCAGGTAGCCACGCACGCTGCCGTCCCAGGCGACGACCGCCACGGTGGCCCCCCTGGTTTGGGCGTGCTCAATACCCGAGGCGAGGACCTCAGGGACGGTCACGCTCCAGTCGGGCATCCACGCCGGTCGCCCGACGACAACGGCGTGTCCGTCAACCACCCCCACCACCCCACGGCCACCGTGGTTGGCAAAGCCGTCGACGACGGGAAGTGGGCCGGTCTCGTCGCGGGCGTAGGCGGCGATTGCCTGGGCGATGGGGTGCTCGGAACCGTCCTCGACGGCACCGGCAAGTCGCAGCAGTTCGGGGGTCTCCGTGCCGTCGGCGGGTGTCACCTCAGTCACTGACATCTTGCCGGTCGTGACTGTTCCGGTCTTGTCCAGGACGATGGTGTCGACCTGCCGCGTTGACTCGAGGATCTCTGGCCCGCGGATAACGATTCCCAGTTGCGCGCCACGTCCAGTTCCGACGAGGAGCGCAGTCGGCGTCGCCAGGCCCAGGGCACAGGGGCACGCGATGATCAGCACGGCGACCGCAGAGGTGAACGCCTCGGTCGCTGAGCCGGTGGCGAGGTACCAGGCGACCCACGTGGCCGCCGAGATTGCCATGACCACGGGAACGAACACTGCTGCAACCCGGTCCGCGAGACGTTGAACGGGTGCCTTGCCTGCCTGAGCGGCCGAGACGAGGGCCGCCATCTGCGCCAGCTGCGTGTCTGAGCCCACGCGGACGGCGCGCACGATCAGCCGTCCACCTACGTTGACGGTTGCGCCGACGACGGAGTCGCCCGCTGTGACTTCGACGGGCACGCTCTCGCCGGTGAGCATGGCCGTATCGACTGCGGACGAGCCCTCGACCACCACTCCGTCGGTGGCGATCTGTTCCCCTGGACGGACCACGAAGACATCACCGACGACGAGCTCCTCGATCGGCACGCGCACCTCGGTGTCGTTCCGCAGGACCGCCACGTCCTTGGCGCCGAGGCTGAGGAGTGCCCGCAGAGCCTCGCCTGATCGCTGCTTTGCCCGCCTTTCGAAGTAGCGGCCCGCGAGGATGAAAACCGTGACGACCGACGCAACTTCAAGGTAGATCTCGTCATTTGCGGACGAGGTGAACGTCATCTCCATCGTCATGCCGGGCATGCCGGCGTCGCCAAAGAAGAGGGCGTAGACCGACCACAGATAGGCGGCGCTGACTCCGACGCTGATCAGGGTGTCCATGGTGGTAGTTCCGTGGCGCACGTTGACCCACGCAGCGTGATGGAAGGGCCAGGCGCCCCACACCACCACCGGAGATGCCAACGTCAGCGCCAGCCACTGCCAGTTGGTGAACTGAAGTGCGGGGATCATCGACATCAGCAGCACCGGGAGAGCCAGGACTGCCGAGACGACAAGACGCTGGCGCCACATCTCGGTCTCGGGATCCCCGCTGTCCTTCTGCAGGTCTTCGTCCGATGCTCCGGGCCGTCGGACCTCGGGCACGGTGGCTGAGTACCCCAGCTTCTCGACAGTGGACAGCAGGGCGTCGGTGTCGACGGAAGGGTCCGTGACGTCCACATGGGCAGTCTCGGTGGCGTAGTTGACCGTGGCCGAGACCCCCTCCATGCGGTTGAGCTTCTTCTCGATCCGGGCGGCGCACGACGCGCACGTCATGCCGCCGATCGACAGCTCGACGGCGTCACTCATGTCGCGAGTGCGTAGCCGGCCTCGTCGACAGCGGCCGCAACCACGGGGGAGGGCAGCGGCTCGGCGCTGACTACGGTGACCAGGCCACTTTCGAGCTCGACGGTGACGCTCTCGACTCCGTCAATGGCCGAGATCTCTTCGGTGACGGCCGAAACACAGTGGCCACAGGTCATACCGGTCACGGTGTAGGTAGCGGTCGCCGACATCGGTGCTCCTTGGGGTCGTCCTGCCGATCATGCCCTCGTTGCTGTCAACACAAGGTTAGGCCCCGGTGTTCCCCCAGGCCCGCACGATGTCCCGCATGGAAATGATTCCGGCCACGTCACTGCCGTCGACGACTACGAGGTGACGGAAGCCGCCCCGTTTCATCGCCTCGGTGGCCTCGTCGAGGCTCCACCCCGGCGAACCGTAGGCAGAGTCCTTGGTGAGGTGTTCGCCGGCCAAGGAGCTATCGAGGTCGATGCCGCTGGCGACCGCGCTCACGATGTCGCGCTCGGTCAGGATGCCGGGACCGTCGGCCTCTGGGTCATGCACAATGACTGACCCGATCTTGCGCTCAGCCATGACCTGACTGGCGCTACGGAGCGAGTGGGACGGGCCGATCGTGACGACGTCGGTCGTCATGGCATCTGAGACGAGCACCGTGCACCTCCAGAGGTTGTGCCTCCATGATCGAGCGTCCGGTGGACCAGGGCAATGGCCGCACGGGGGTGATCTGTTCTGAAGCGCCGCTGGCACACTGGTCGGGTGACTGAGTGGCGGACTCCTGTGATCGTCCTGGCGTGGATCCCGGTCACCCTGGGTTTGGACCAAAGCGCGACTGTGCTTGAGCAACACCTCCTCGGCGTCATGACCTGGGTCTTGCTCATTGTGCTGCTTCGTCGCGAGAGCTTCCTGGTGCGAACCCAGACGTTGGTGGTCATCGTGTTTGCGACCCTGGTCGAATACACGTTCTCGCCCTGGCTGGAGGTCTATACCTACCGCTTCGACAACGTGCCTGCGTTCGTGCCACCCGGCCACGGTCTCGTGTACCTAGCGGCGCTGTGCCTTGGTCGATCGACCGTCTTCCGAAGGCACGCACGAGTTCTGGTGACCGCCACGGTCATCGGCGGGGGTGTGTACGCCCTCTGGGGTGTGAGTGGTTGGGCGCCTCGGCCGGACGTGCTCGGGCTGTTCTGGTACGGGTGTCTGCTCGGGTTTCTGGCTTTCGGTCGCTCCCGGCTGCTGTACGTCGGCGCTTTCTTCGTGGTCACGTACCTCGAGTGGATCGGTACCTGGATGGGCACCTGGGCGTGGCAACCTCAGGACCCAACGGGTCTGGTGAGCATGGGAAACCCGCCCAGCGGGGCCGCCGGTGGCTACGGCTGGTTCGACCTGATGGCGATC
>JAHELE010000021.1:0-2714 GCA_024644345.1 Actinomycetes bacterium
TCGTCGATGCTGTCCGGATCAACTGGGTGTGGATGCCGCCATGGGGGCCAGACAAGATCACCGATGAAGGCCGCGAGCAGCTGCGGGCGCTCGGGTTCAACGTCTAGGTAGACCGTCTCTGGGTGGGCGAAACCGATTCGTCTCCCGGAACTTGTCCTCGCCATACTGACCTGATGATCAGTGCTGCCGATGTCGAGCTGCGTGCGGGGTCACGTCTGCTCCTGCAGCACACCAGCTTTCGGCTTGCCG
Source organism: Actinomycetes bacterium (assembly GCA_024644345.1). Classification (GTDB taxonomy): domain Bacteria; phylum Actinomycetota; class Actinomycetes; order JAHEKZ01; family JAHEKZ01; genus JAHEKZ01. Next base: position 250 of record JAHELE010000021.1, read on the forward strand.
CCGGCGAGAAGGTCGGCCTGGTCGGACGAAACGGTGCCGGGAAGACCACCCTCACCCGGGTTCTGGCAGGCGAAGGCGAACCTGCCGCGGGCACGATCCAACGGACCGGCCGGATCGGGTACCTCCCTCAGGACCCGCGTATCGGTGACCTCGAGCAACGCGCATCGATTCGCATTCTGAGCGCCCGTTCACTGGACGTGATCACTGAGCAGCTGCGGGCCGCGGAGCGCGGTATGGCCAGCGCCGACGACGAGACCCGAGAACGTGCCATGCGTCGGTACGCGCGCCTCGACGCCGAGTTCACTGCTGCCGGCGGGTATGCAGCCGAGTCAGAGGCGGCCCGGATCGCCGCCAGTCTGGGCCTGTCCGAGCGTGAGCTGGGACAGCCACTCGGCACGTTGTCCGGCGGGCAGCGCCGCCGGGTCGAGCTGGCGCGGATTCTGTTCAGCGATGCCGAGACACTGCTGCTCGATGAGCCGACGAACCACCTCGATGCAGACTCCATCGGTTGGCTTCGCGAGTTCCTTCGAGCCTTCACGGGTGGGATCGTCGTCATCTCTCACGACGTCGAGCTCCTCGACCAGACCGTCAACCGGGTGTTCCACCTCGATGCCAACCGCGCCGAGCTCGACGTCTACAACGTGGGGTGGAAGGCCTATCTCCAGCAGCGAGAGACCGACGAACGCCGGCGTCGGCGTGAGCGCAGCAATGCCGAGAAACAGGCGTCTGTGCTGCGCGATCAGGCTGAGCGCATGCGCGCCAAGGCAACGAAGGCGAAGGCAGCGCAGGGAATGCTGCGCAGAGCCGATCGACTGACAGATGCCCTCGAGGGAACCCGCACGGCCGACCGGGTGGCCAAGATTCGGTTCCCCGAACCGGCCCCGTGCGGGCGTACCCCACTCACCGCCCAGTCCCTGTCGAAGTCGTACGGCTCACTCGAGGTCTTCACCGACGTCGATCTCGCGGTCGACCGCGGATCGCGCGTCGTCGTCCTCGGGCTCAACGGCGCGGGCAAGACCACCTTGTTGCGGATGCTGGCGGGCATCGAGAAGCCCGATACGGGTTCGGTCGATGCCGGTCATGGCCTGCTCCTGGGCTACTACGCGCAGGAGCATGAAACCCTGGACCCGGGCCGGAGCGTGCTCGAAAACCTCTTGACCGCGTCGCCCAGCCTTAGCGAAGGGGACGCCCGCACGCTGCTCGGTGGATTTCTCTTCATCGGGGACACCGTCTACCAGCCCGCTGGGACGCTGTCGGGTGGTGAGAAGACCCGACTGGCGTTGGCATGCCTGGTGGTGTCGAGTGCCAACGTGCTGCTGCTCGACGAGCCGACGAACAACCTCGATCCGGCCAGCCGAGACGAGATCTTGGCTGCTCTCGCCCGTTACCCCGGTGCCATCGTCCTGGTGACGCACGACGAGGGCGCGGTCGAGGCGCTGGCGCCCGAGCGCCTGATTCTGCTCCCGGACGGTGTGGAGGACCACTGGTCGGCCGACTACGCCGACCTGATCTCGCTGGCCTGAGGTGTCGCACGCTTCAAGTGGCCGGACCGTGCATCTACCCGCATGATCGAGGGAAGGACACACGATCAGGAGGCGGACGTGGCACAACTGACCAAGGGTCGGCGTATCACAGGCGACGAGCGGGGGTCCCTCTCAGACGACCTCCGACGTCAGTACGAGCAGGGGCGGAGTATTCGGGCGATCGCCGCCGACACCGGACGCTCCTACGGTTTCGTGCATCGCGTGCTGTTGGAGTCAGGGGCGACCCTACGAGGTCGCGGTGGAGCCACGCGTTCCAAGAAGTAGGCCCCCGAGCGGTCAGTCGAACTCTTCTGGGGGACCAGCCAGCTGTCGTTCGCCATGGGCGTAGTGGGGAAGTCATCGGCGGCCGCGGCTCTTGGGGCTCATAGGGTGGCGCAGACGTACTGCGCGCCGACTGTACCGCCGGAGGGCCCATGAGCATGAACAGCTGGCACACGCTGCGCTCTTTCGCCCGTGACGGCAGCGTCGCCGAGCAGAAGCTCGCACCGGGCACGGTGCGCAGGGTGGCGGGGTATGCCAACCCCTACCGGCGGTCGATCGGCTCCTTCCTTGGGCTCACGATTGTCGATGCCCTCCTGGTCGTGGCCAGTCCGCTGCTCATCCAGCGCCTGATCGACGACGGCGTCACCCCTGGCGACAAACAGGTCGTCGTGACCCTGGCACTGATCATGGCCGGGTTGGCCGTCTTCGACGCTGGTCTCTCCCTCATCCTGCGGTGGTACTCCGCGCGAATCGGTGAAGGCTTGATCTACGACCTGCGCAGCCAGGTTTTCGACCATGTGCAGCGCATGCCGTTGGCCTTCTTCGTGCGCACACAGACTGGTGCGTTGATCTCTCGACTGAACAGCGACGTCATCGGTGCCCAGCAGGCTTTCACGACGACGCTGTCCAGCGTGGTCTCCAACGTGATCAGCCTGGTCG
>JAHELE010000021.1:2724-31064 GCA_024644345.1 Actinomycetes bacterium
TCACGATTGCCATGCTGACCCTGTCGTGGCAGATCACGCTGGCCGTTCTCGTTCTTCTGCCCGTCTTCCTGATTCCGGCCCGCTTCGTTGGCCGGCGGTTGGCTGAGATGTCACGTGAGGCGATGCAGCTCAACGCCGAGATGAGCTCAACAATGACTGAGCGCTTCAACGTGTCTGGCGCTCTCTTGGTCAAGCTCTTCGGCCGGCCCGACGAAGAGGCGGCCGACTTCAGCGGACGGGCCAGGCGGGTGGCCGACATCGGCATTCGGATCGCCATGGCGAACCGGACCTTCTTCGCCGCCCTGACCTTGATCGCGTCACTGGCCACCGCACTGGTCTACGGCGTCGGTGGGGTTCTGGCCATCGACGGGACCTTGACACCGGGGACGCTCGTGGCGCTTGCGGCACTGCTGGGGCGGCTCTATGGGCCTCTGACGTCCCTGTCGAACGTCCGGGTCGACATCATGACGGCCCTGGTCAGCTTCGAGCGGGTGTTCGAGGTGCTCGACCTCCAGCCGATGATTGCTGATCGCCCAGGCGCGGTCGAACTGGCGCCAGGGCCGGCGTCCGTGCGGTTCGAGGGCGTCTCCTTCTCCTATCCGCGCCCAGAAGAGGTCTCACTGGCCTCGCTCGAGACCGTGGCACGCACCGAGAGCGCGCCGGGCGGCCCGGTTCTGCACGACATCGACCTGGAGGTCGCCCCTGGCCAGATGCTGGCCCTGGTGGGCCCGTCAGGCGCTGGCAAGACGACGCTGACCTCCCTCGTCTGCCGGTTGTACGACGTCACCGCCGGTCGGCTCCTGGTCGGCGGCATCGATGTCCGCGACGCCACGTTGTCATCCCTGCAGCGGACGGTCGGGGTCGTCACGCAGGACGCCCATCTGTTCCACGACACCATCGAGGCGAACCTGCGCTATGCCGCACCCGGCGCCACCGAGGACCAGATGTGGGACGCCCTACACTCGGCCCGGATCGACACGCTCGTCCGCTCGCTGCCGGACCAGCTGGGCACGGTGGTTGGAGACCGTGGTCATCGCCTCTCCGGTGGCGAGAAGCAGAGACTGGCCATTGCGCGCCTGCTGCTGAAGTCACCCGCGGTCGTCATCCTCGACGAGGCGACCGCGCACCTCGACAGCGAGTCCGAGCGCTACGTCCAAGAGGCACTCGACACTGCCCTCGAAGGAAGGACGTCGCTGGTGATCGCCCACCGCCTCTCGACGGTTCGGGCGGCTGATCAGATCCTGGTGGTGGACGACGGTCGGATCGTGGAGAGCGGCAGCCATGATGTGCTGCTGGCACAGGGTGGGCTCTACGCCGACCTCTACCGCACACAGCTGGCACCGCAGCTCTGAGCCTCGCTGGTCACCAGTCAGGGCTACAGGGATCGCTGGGCGCCACCATCGACCGGGATCAGGGCCCCGGTGAGGTACGACGCGGCCGCCGACAGGACGAAGGCGGCCACGGTTCCGAACTCAATCGGGTCGCCATACCTGGCCAGGGGAATGGCCGCTTCCTGACGCCGCCTGGCCGAGTCACCACGACCAGCTTTGGCATCAATCTCGCGGGTGCGGTCGGTGTTGATCCGGCCAGGTACCAGCCCGTTCACGCGAATGGCGCGGGGGGCGAGCTCATCGGCCAGATCCTTGACGACGGCTGCGAGGCCGGGCCGCAGGCCGTTCGACACCGACAGGCCCGGAATGGGCTCGCGGGCCGAGCTGCTCAGCACGAACGCCAGAGCGCCGCCCTCGTCCATGGTGGACGCGAGCGCCCGCGCCGTACGCAGCGGGCCGAGGAAGACTGACTCGAAGGCGGCACGCCAGGTGTCATCACTGGTCTCCAGCATCGTGCCCGCTGGCGGTCCACCGCATGACAGCAGCGCACCATCGATCCTTCCGTAGCGGGCCACGGCCGCCGCGATGAGCCGTTGTTCGGCACCGGTCTCAGCGAGGTCGGTTGGCACTCCGAAGGACCGTTCGGCGCCGAGTGACGCCACCGTCGCATTCAGCTGCTGGGGATCACGCGCGGCGAGGACCACCTTCGCGCCCTCGGCGACCAGCACCTCTGCTGTGGCCCGCCCCAGACCTCTGCTGCCGCCGGTGACCACGAACACCCGGTCGCTGAGTCCGAGATCCATCGTGCCTGCCTCCGGTGCTGTGGTGGTGTCGTCGCAGACACTAGTTGAGATGTCGGGCCTGACCGGCGTCCTGCCCCGGCACTTCTTCTTGCGTGTCGCCGTCAGCCGCACCGTGAGCTCCGCTGCTCTCGCGCCTGAGCAGCATGACGAAACCGACGACGGCGATTCCGATGAACAGCCACCACTGGAGGGCGTAGAACAGGTGCACCCCGATCCCCGTGTCGCTCACCTCGGGAAGCTCCAGGGCGGCGCCAGGCGCCGGTGACTGCTCGACCAGTTCGCCGTAGAGCGCATAGACCGGTGCGGGCAGCCCCGCCCCGAGGGACTGGGGGTCGATGTCGTAGATCTGGCCGACGGGTGCCTGACGGCCGGACGACGGTTGCGGGTCCCTGAGCCGGACGGTCACGGTGACCGGCCCGGCGGGGGGCGTGACGTCGGCCGCCGGAGTGTTGGAATCAGTGGGAGAAGCGGCCACCCAGCCACGATCGACCACGAGGGTTCCGCCGGCATCCAGGGCAAGGGGGGTGACCACGGCGAAGCCGGATCGACCCAGCGGGTTGCGCTGAAGCACCTGTTGGTCGGTGAGGTAGGTGCCCGAGGCCGTCGCCCGCCGGTAGACGGCGTCGTCGGGTGTCGTACCGGGTTCGGGCACGACCGAGGACAGACGGGCAGGCTCAGAGTCCAGGGCCGCATTGATCGACGCGTTGCGCTCGGACCGTTCGATGTGCCGTCCCCACTGCCACGTTCCGAGCCACCAGAAGAGCACACACATGCCAGCAGTGAGGGCAGCCAGCCCGAGCCAACGTGGCTGCCGAAGGAGCGCGATCACGACTCGACGGTAGCCTGTGAGGATGCTGGTGGATGCGTTCGGCCGGGTGGCCACTGACCTTCGGGTGTCGGTGACCGACCGCTGCAACCTGCGATGCACGTACTGCATGCCCCCCGAGGGGCTTGACTGGATTCCCGGCGACGAGTTGCTGGCCGCCCACGAACTGGTTCGGCTGGTGCGGCTGGCGGTTGATCAGGGCGTCCAGGAGGTCCGCTTCACCGGCGGCGAGCCCCTGGTGCGGCCCGATCTCGAAGAGATCATTGCCGGAGTCGCCGGGCTGCCTGACCCCCCGTCACTGTCCTTGACCACCAACGGGATCGGACTGACGAGCCGAGCGCAGACGCTCAAGGACGCCGGGCTCACCCGGATCAATGTCTCGCTCGACACGCTCGACGCCGAGCGGTTCCGCAGGCTGACCCGACGCGACCGGCTGGCAGATGTTCTCGCCGGGGTGGCCGCCGCCAAGGATGCGGGGCTCACCCCTGTCAAGATCAACACGGTTCTGATGCGCTCGATCAATGACGACGAAGTGCTGCCGTTGGTCGAATGGGCCCTCGATTCCGGCCTGGTGCTTCGGTTTATCGAGCAGATGCCACTCGATGCGCAGCACGCATGGACTCGGAGCGAGATGGTCGAGGCGGCAGCGATTCTGAGCGAGCTCGAGTCTGCCTACACGCTCCACCAGTCGGAGACACCACGAGGCAGCGAGCCGGCCGAGACCTGGAATGTGCTCGGCCCTGATGGCGCCGTGCGCGGAACGGTCGGCGTCATCGGGTCGGTGACGAGGCCCTTCTGTTCATCGTGCGACCGGGTGCGACTCACGAGCGACGGCCAGCTGCGCAACTGCCTCTTCGCGCAGACCGAGACCGACCTGCGCGGGCCGATGCGTCGAGGGGCAGCTGACGACGAGATCGTGGGCCTGATGCAGAGTTGTCTGGCCACCAAACGTGCTGGGCACGGGATCGACGACCCGACGTTTCTGCCGCCCCCGCGGCCCATGTCAGCTATCGGTGGCTGACCGGTTCCTGGGCAGGCCGTCAAATGGCCGACGTGGGCTACGAGGCGTACCGTGGCGGCAGGAGGACGACATGCACAGGTTGACCGCTGGTCGCACCAGACCGTCGTCGGCACACCGCATCACAACCGCCCGCAAGAGCGTCGCCGATGACCAGTCGGCGCGCGTCCGTGGTTACGTGATCTCGATGACGATCCGCATCGTGTGTTTCCTGCTCGCGGTCGTGACGACCGGTGTGGTCCGCTGGGTTTTCGTCGCTGGCGCCCTGATCATTCCCTACATCGCGGTGGTCTATGCCAATGGTGGTCGCGAACCGATCGAGGACACACCTGAGGCCATGCGGGCTAGCACCCAGCGCGAGCTGCCGAGCGGTCTCTGATCCTTTGCTGGGTGCGTCCAGCCAGGTCGCCGACTGCAAGTGGCAGGATCAGACGCGACCGCACCGCATGTGACCACAAGGGAGATCGCCGTGGCGAACCGCACCTACCGGCTGACTGAGATCGTCGGAACGTCCACCGTGAGCATGGAGGACGCCGTCCGAAACGGAGTCGAGCGCGCGTCGGAGACCCTGCGTCATCTCGACTGGTTCGAGGTGACCGAGATCCGGGGACAGATCGACGGCGGCCAGGTCAGGCACTGGCAGGTAGGAGTCAAGATCGGATTTCGGCTCGAGGACGCCTGACCTCGCCTACGACGCCTGGCTGACCGTCGACATGTTGAAGTCGGCGACCCGCAGCATCGGCATCGCCGCACGCGTGAAGAAGTCGCTCCACTCGCGTGGGAGCGAGATCTCGGTGGTCGATGCTCCCGTCACCCGCGAGAGCAGGTCGACCGGACTCTCGTTGAACCGGAAGTTGTTCACTGCACCCACCACCTCGCCACCCTCGACGAGGTAGACGCCGTCACGTGTCAGACCGGTCAGCAGAAGAGTCTGCGGGTCGACCTCGCGGATGTACCAGAGTGTGGTGAGGAGCAAGCCGCGCTCGGTGTGCTCGATGAGATCGGTGATCGACGACGAGGCTCCGTCAACCTCCAGGGCCAGATTGTCGATCATCGGCGTCAGTGCGCCGCCGGTCAGGTCGGCGCTGTGCCGCGTCTGCCCGAGCGCCGAGAGCGCACCGTGGTCGATCCAATTCGTACGCTCGAGAGGCAACCCGTTGTCGAAGACCGACTCCGTCGATCCGGAGGCGTGCGCGATGGCGAAGGGAGCGCACTGCATCCCCGGGTACTGCGGGTCACTGAACAGCGACAGCGGGCTCTCGGTCAGGCGCTCACCGATCCGGGTTCCGCCTCCTGGCTTGGAGAAGACCGTTCGTCCCTCAGCGGCATCACGAGCGGCTGCTGTCCAGTATTGGTAGACCATCAGGTCGGCGACTGCTGTCGGGGGCAGCAGTACCTCATAGCGGCCCGGATCCAGAGACAGCGAACGCTCGGCCCAGCCGAGGCGTGTCCGTACCTGCGTGTCGAGGTCGGCAACGTCGATGTCCTGGAAGTCACGGGTCGACCGACCTGCCCAGGTGGAGCGGGACCGACTGGCCGACTTGCCGGTCACCTCGACGCGCCCGGTCGGCTGCACGTGACGACGTCGTAGCCCTGCGCTGTTGCCCAGGTAGGTCGTCGTGATGTCGTGCTCGGCGAAGCCGAACAGCTCGATGTCGGCACCTGCTGCACGTCCGAACCAGTCACCGAGTGCGGGTGCGAACTGTGAGAAGACGTCGGGAGACGTCTGGGCCGGGTGTTGGGCGAAGTCGTCGCTTGCTTCGCCGGCAACGATGTCTGCGGCATCGGGGGAGGGCGCGCTGCTGCGTGCAGCAGCCTCCGCCCGTTCGACGATCGCGGTCACGTCGGAAACGTCCGCGACACTGGCACTGGCCACTCCCGCTGCCCGCCCCGCCCCGCTACCGGCGACGGCGATCACCGTCAGGTCGAGGCTGCGCATCACGCCGTTGGTCGTCAGAGTGTTGGCGGCCCACCGCAGGTTCGTCTGCGAGTGCTCCTGGCAGAGCACTGTCATGTCGTCGACCGTGCACTGGGCGAGTGCCGACTCAACAATCTCGTGCGGGTTCATCGGGCACCCTCGGCTGTGGTGTTGAGGACGTTGACTTGGGTAAAGGTGGCCGACGGCGCCCCATGACTGACCGGTGCCACTTGCCCGGGCTGCGCCTTGCCGCAGTTGAACGCCCCACCGAGTACATAGGTGTCCGGGCCGCCAACGACACCCATCGAGCCCCAGAAGTCGGTGGTCGTGGCCTGATATGCCACATCCTTGACCTGGCCTTGGATCTTGCCTCCGCGGATACGGAAGAAGCGCTGGCCGGTGAACTGGAAGTTGTACCGCTGCATGTCGATGGACCAGCTCTTGTCGCCGACGATGTAGAGGCCGTCGTCGACACCCTCGATCATCTGCTCGGTCGATGGCCCGTCGGCAACCGGTTGCAGGCTCACGTTGGCCATGCGCTGGATGGGAACGTGCCCGGGGGAGTCGGCGAACGCGCAGCCGTTGGAGCGGTCGTAACCGACGCGGGGGGCGATCCGTCGATCGAGCTGGTAGCCGACCAGTACGCCGTCCTTGACGATGTCGAACATCTGTCCTTCGACCCCCTCGTCGTCCCATGCCACGGTCGACAGGCCGTGCTCTACGGTCCGGTCACCGGTGATGTGCATCAGCGATGAGCCGTACTGCAGAGTGCCCAGCTGGTCGGGCGTGGCGAACGACATTCCGGCGTAGTTCGCCTCATATCCAAGGGCGCGATCCAGCTCGGTCGCATGCCCGATGGACTCGTGGATGGTCAGCCAGAGATTGCTGGGATCGATCACAAGGTCGTACCGCCCGGGCTCGATGCCCGGTGCTTTCAGCTTCTCGACCAGCCAGCCCGGCAGCTGGCCGAGCTCATCGGCCCAGTCGTAGCCGGGTTCGGTGAGGAATTCCCACCCGCGTCCGACGGGGGGAGCGACCGTCCCCATGGTCTCGAACGCCCCGGACGCCGGGTCGATGGCAACGGCATCGAACTCCGGGTGCAGACGGATGCGCTGCTGGGTGGTGACGGTCCCCGACAGGTCGGCGTAGAACTTGTTCTCCTTGACCGCGAGGAACGAGGTGTCGACGTGGTCGACGCCCGGTGCGTCGAGCAGCTGTCTGCTCCAGGCCTGCAGCAGCGCGATCTTGTCGTCCTGCGGAACCGACCAGGGGTCAATCCGGTAGCTCGAGCACCAGGTGCCCTGGTGGGCCTGCTCGGGTGTCAGGTCAACCGGTTCGGTATTGACCGGTGCGCTGACTCGCGCGACATCGAGGGCGCGCCGAGCCGTGCGAACAACGGCTTCGGGGCTGCGGTCGACATCTGCGGCGAACCCCCAGGTTCCGTCGAGGATGACGCGAACCGAGTAGCCGACGTCCTCGGTGTCGTTGACGCCCTCAACCTCGGCATCACGCAGCCGGATGGACGACCCCAAGATGCGCTCCATCCGGAAGGCCGCGTAGCTGGCCCCACCGTCTCGAGCAGTCTGGAGCGCGGCGTCAGCCAGCGCCTGTAGCGGAAGAGCAAGAAACTCGTCGTCAATCGTTCCCGGTGCCTGCTTGGTCACGCGGCCTCCCGTCGCTGGCCCCTGCGGCCACCCCAGAACCTACCTGTCCGAGGCGCGGATCGCTGTAGCCCGATAGCGTTTCCCCCTGGTTCGGTGTGGATCGACCATGAGCAGGAAGGGAGCGACAGTGGCGCGCTCAGTGTTGGTGACCGGAGGGAACCGAGGGATCGGTTGGGCTGTTGCCCAGGCGTTTGTCGCGCTGGGCGACCAGGTCGCGATCACGTACCGAACGGGTGAGCCACCGGAAGGCGTCTTCGCCGTCCAGGCTGATGTGACCGACCCCGCGTCACTCGATGCGGCCTTTGCGACGATCGAGGAGCACCAAGGCCCGGTGGAGGTCCTAGTGGCCAATGCGGGGATCAACAAGGACACGCTGCTGCTCCGTATGAGCGACGATGACTTCGAGTCGGTCCTGCACACGAATCTGGTCGGGTCGTTCCGGGTCGCCAAACGAGCGACCAAGGGGATGATGCGCATGCGACGCGGCCGGCTCATCTTCATCTCGTCGGTGGTGGCACTGATGGGGTCACCGGGGCAGACGAACTATGCGGCCGCGAAGGCCGGTCTGATCGGGTTCGCCCGGTCGGCCGCTCGCGAGCTCGGCTCGCGAGCAATCACCGCGAACGTGGTTGCTCCGGGCTTCATCGAGACCGACATGACAGCTGATCTCCCGGAAGACCGGCGGCAGGCGATCATGGGCCAGATCCCGCTCGGCAGGTACGCCACTCCGCAGGAAGTGGCAGCAGTCGTGACATTCCTCGCCGGCGATGGTGCGGGCTACATCACCGGGGCCGTCATTCCCGTCGATGGGGGCTTGGGCATGGGCCACTGATCCTGCCGAACCTCTACGATCAGCCCGAGCACGTCCTTCCATCCACAAGCGCAGGAGCAAGCATGTCGTTGCTGGCCAACAAGCGGGTCCTGATCACCGGGGTGCTCACGGAGGCGTCTATCGCTTTCCACGTAGCGCGGCTGGCCCAGGAGGAAGGAGCGACAGTCGTCCTGAGCTCGCAGGCGCGGACGCTGCGCCTTGTGGAGCGCATCGCCAAGCGTCTGCCGCGCGAAGCGCCCGTGATCGAGCTCGATGTCACCTCAGATGACGACCTCGCTGCTGTTCCGGACCGGGTCGGCGCTCATGTCGACGGACTGGACGGTGTGCTGCACTCGATCGGCTTCGCCCCCGAGAGTGCGCTGGGCGGCAAGTTCCTTTCGACCGAGTGGCCCGATGTCGCGGTGGCGATGCAGATCTCGGCCTTCTCACTGAAGTCGCTGACCGTTGCCTGCCGTCCGATGCTCACACCGGGGTCGTCGGTGGTTGGGCTGACCTTCGACGCGACCGTCGCATGGCCGACGTACGACTGGATGGGGGTGGCCAAGGCGGCATTCGAGTCGACGTCGCGCTACTTGGCCCGCGACCTCGGTGCCGAGGGCGTACGGGTCAATCTGATCGCGGCCGGTCCGATCCGCACGATGGCAGCCAAGAGTATTCCGGGCTTCGAGCAGTTCGAAGCGATGTGGACGGCACGCGCTCCGATCGGATGGGATGTCAACGACCCGGTACCGGCGGCAAAGGGTGCGGTCGCGCTGCTCTCCGACTGGTTCCCGTCGACGACGGGTGAAATCGTCCATGTCGACGGTGGTGTGCACGCGATCGGTGGTTGACCCGTGACCACCCTCGTGCTTCTCCGGCACGCCAAATCGGCGTATCCCGCGGGGGTCGACGACCACGACAGGCCACTGAACACCCGAGGTGATCGTGAGTCCGTGCTCGTGGGCGTGGCGCTCGCGGGACGACTCACCGCGGTTGACCTCGTCATGGTCTCGACGGCACGACGTGCCCAACAGACCTGGCGGGCGGTGAGCTCTGAGATCAGTGCGGGCAGGGAGGAGAGTAGGGACGACCTGTATCTCGCGTCAGCCGACTTCCTCGTCGAACTCGTACGTGCCCAGTCGGCTGACGTCGACTCGGTTCTGGTGGTCGCGCACAATGACGGGCTCGAAGTGGCGGCAAGCCTGCTTACCGGCGTGCCCGTGACGCTGAAGACCTCGACCTTCGCGATTCTCCGTTCGGACCTCCCGTGGCCCGAATGGCTGCCGGGATCTGTGACCCTCGACGAAGTGGTCGTGGCGCGCTAACCGATCAGCCTTCGCCGTCGGCGACCTCGACCTCCGCTCGACTGATGCCGAGCAGGAACAAGATGGTGTCGAGGTAGGGCATGTTGACCGAGGTGTCGGCGGCCTCCTGCACCACGGGCTTGGCGTTGAAGGCGATGCCGAGCCCCGCCGTCTGCAACATCTCGAGGTCGTTGGCCCCGTCTCCAATGGCAACGGTCTGGGCCAGTGGGACGCCACTGGCACGGGCGAAATCGCGGAGGGCCTGCGCCTTCGCCGCCCGGTCCACCACCGGCTCGATCACCTTTCCGGTAAGTCGTCCGTCCCTCACCTCTAGTCGGTTAGCGAGGGCGAAGTCGAGCCCGAGCTCGATCGCCAAGTGGTCGGTGACGACGTCGAAGCCGCCGCTGACGATCCCACACTGGTAGCCGAGACGCCGCAGCGTGCGGATCAAGGTACGGGCGCCTGGGGTGAGCACGACCTCTCGTGCCACGTCCTCGAGGGCACCGGCGTCAAGCCCGGCCAGCAGTCGTACTCGCCGTCGCAGCGACTCAGCGAAGTCGATCTCGCCACGCATCGCCTCAGCGGTGATACCAGCCACCTGTTCCTCGCAGCCGGCGTGGGCGGCAAGCATCTCGATCACCTCACCCTGGATCAGGGTGGAGTCGACGTCCATGACCACCAGTCGCTTCGCCCGACGATGCAGTCCGGCCGGCTGGACAGCCACGTCGATCTCGGATCCGGCCGCTTCCTCGGCCAGACGTCGGCGCAGCGCCGCATGATCGGCACCCGAAACGTGCAGCTCGATCGCGGTGACGGGGTAGGCCGCCAGTCGCTCGATGTTCTCGATGTTGCCGCCGCACTCAGCCACGGTGCGCGCAATGGTCGCCATGGCACCCGGTCGGAGAGGCGAACCGAGAACCGTGACGTGGGTCTGACGCGGAACGGTCGCGCCTTCGGAAGCTGGTCGTCTTTCACGGTTCAGAGTCAGGCCGAGATCAGCGACGACATCGGCTGCGGTGATCTCGATCGCATCCAGCGTCCTGTCGGCGTCGCTGGCGGAGGGATGACGCGAGGGATCAGGAACCACCAACGACGCCAAGATCAGCTGTCCGCTCGTGACGACCTGTTCGACGTCGAGCACCAGAATCGGTAGGGCGTCGAGTGCGGTGAAGAACGAGTTGCTCACCCCCGGGCGGTCAGGGCCGGAAACGGTCAGCAGAACCGCCGTTCCCGACACGGTGACGTCTGTGGGGAGCGGATCGGATGGCACGGGGGAGAGATGCAGGTCGCTCATGACGGGCACACGCTATCGACGCTCGTGCGCTGTACTCAGACCGGTGTTCCACGCGACGGCGTGTGCCCGGCGGGCGGCTCTTTCCAGCTCGCCCAGTGCTCCTCGCCTGGTCTGCATCTCGGTGAGCGTTCGACTGCCGCCCTCGTCGGCCTGGGCGGCCGTCACAATCTCCAGCACCCTGCCGCTGCGCTGTATGAGTCGCTCGCTCCGGCTACTGGTCCCAGGGGGCGCCGGGATGGAGTGTGTCCACGAAGCGCGCATGTCGCGGAGGCCAGCCCCCCAATGGGCCAGATCGTGCTCTTCCACCAACGAGACGGTGTGATTGAGCGCCTCCAACATGGCGCGTTCGGCATCGGATGCGGTGGTCTCGTCACGACGGGCAGGCCGGTCGGTGCGCACTTCGAACCACGCGCCCTGGTCGTCGGGATCAGACGGCACAAGACCGAGGTCGGGCGCGGGCACCTCGGCGGTGCCGAGAGCGACCAACCCGACTCCGACGTCGAGGGCCGAGGCTGAGAAAGACGCGGGACCGGGTAGCCCGTTGAGGTCGCCTGGCGCAACGGGCACGTACTGCCAGCCCGCGACATGGAGCCGGCGCCACCTCGCGACAGCAAACGGCAGCGTCAGGGGCGTCGGGTCGTCATGCGGGTGGAAGAGCAGAAACGGGAAGAAGGAGTGGAGAACATCCTGGGCATGTTCGACTCCCGTTGAGCCCCGCAGTGCAGCAGAGGCCCAGGCTGCGGTGGCGGCGGCGCGATTGAGCCGGTCGACGGACACCGCTCCACGGTAGGCCGCGCGCCCAGCCCACGGGGCGATGGGAGGGGTCGTAGGTTGGTGAGGTGCCTGTACTCGACCTGGACGACGTCACCGTTGTGCGCGGTGGCACCCGCATCCTCGACCGGGTCACCTGGCAGGTCCACGAAGGGGAACGATGGGTCATTCTCGGGCCGAACGGGGCGGGCAAGACCACCCTTCTCCAGATCGCGGCAGCCCGGATGCACCCGACGTCCGGATCGGCCTCCGTGCTTGGCGAAAAGCTCGGCGCTGTAGACGTTTTCGAGCTGCGACCGAGGATCGGGCTGACCAGCTCGGCCTTCGCCGAGACGATTCCAGCCCACGAACGGGTTCTCGACCTGGTCATGTCGGCCGGGTACGCAGTGACCGGTCGCTGGCGCGAGCAGTACCTCTCCATGGACCGCGCGCGGGCCGCCGAGCTGCTGGCTGTGCTGGGCGTGGACGGGCTGGCCGCGCGGCGATTCGGAACTCTGAGCGAGGGCGAGCGCAAGCGCGTGCAGATCGCCCGGGCGCTGATGACTGACCCTGAGATGTTGATCCTCGATGAACCGGCTGCCGGGCTCGATCTGGGCTCCCGCGAGGACTTGCTCGGACGCCTGTCGGGGCTGGCAGCAGACGAGGGCGGTCCAGTCATGGTGTTGGTGACTCATCATGTAGAAGAAATTCCCAGCCGCACCACGCATGCCCTGCTCATGCGCGGCGGTCGGGTGGTCACCGCCGGACCGGTGGCGAAAGTTGTGACGACACCGTGGCTGACGGCCACCTTCGGTCTGCCGCTTCTGCTGTCGGAGCACGCCGGCCGCTACTTCGCCAGGGCGCTGCTTCCCCCGGGCGCATCAGACGAGCAAGCCTGACCCCCAGGGAAGTGCGACCACCTGGACGCCCGAACCGGCCTCCCCGGGGACTCCGGGCGGAATGACGGCAAGGACATCGGCTACGGCCATCCCCGACAGCATGGCGGGGCCAGGTCGCGTCGTGAGCCTGATCGCCCCGTCGACCATCTGGCCCGGCACGAGGCGGTGTGCTCCGGGAGATGCGTCCACGGGCCCGGCCAAGGGGCGGATGACAGCCGGGGGCGACCGCCGTCCGGTCTGGGCGTTGATCAGCGGCCAGAGGAGCGTCACCAAACCCGAGACGGCGGCCAACGGGTTGCCGGGGAGAGCCACGAGCGATCGACCCCCCGGCAGCACCCCCAGCTTCATGGGATGCCCTGGCCGCACTGAGACTCCGTCGATCAGCCACCGGCCGCCCATCGCCGTCATGGCGCCGCGGATGTGGTCGGCCGGGCCACCGGCAGTGCCACCGGTGGTCAGCACGACGTCGGCACGCGAAGCGGCCAATCCGCGCTCGGTGGCGTGCTGATCGTCACTGACATGTATGACGCTCTCAGGTACGGCACCCATCGCCTCGATCCACGCCGGCAGCTGAGGGGCGAGCGCATCTCGCAGGCGCCCGCCCGTAGGAACCCCGGCGTGCACCAGCTCGTCCCCGAGGACGAGGACGGCGACCCGAGGTCGGGTCACCACCTGCACGGTGTCGTGACCGGCTGCAGCAGCCAAGCCCACCGCTGGAGGCGTGAGCAACTGACCACGGAGCAGAATCGACTCGCCTGACCGCACTTCCTCGCCACGATGGCGGACGTCGTGACCTGTGTGAGGCGGCCGCTCTCGGGCCCGCACCGTGCCGTGGTCTACGTAGCCGTTCTCGCTGCGCAGCACGCCGGTTCCTGGCGGCGCCACCGCGCCGGTGCTGATCTGTATGCACTCGCCGTCGCGAAGGTCACGGGGCGCATCGCCGGCCCGGCCTTCGCCCACGAGCGCCCATGGTCCCGTGCCGCGGACCGCCCAGCCGTCCATTGCGGCGGTGTCGAACGGTGGGAGATCGACGAGAGAGACCAGATCGTCGGCAAGTACGTGCCCGACGGCATCGGGCAACCGGGAGGTCGAGTGAGCCTGCAGCTGGGTTCCGCGCTCTCCAGCTAGCCGGACAGCATCCGGCCACGCGATCTCCTCTGACACGCAACTGACGCTATCGGACAGGAGGGACCATTCCCCGCGTGATCCACCACCGGGAGCGCTAGTCTCAGGTCATGCCGGAATGGGGTTGGTGGGTCCTCGGAGCGCTCGTGCTGCTTGGCATCGAGGCGCTCACACTCGATCTGGTGTTTGCCAGCCTGGCACTGGGCGCGGTTATCGGCGCGATTCTGGCCGCCTTCGGTGCACCTGTCCTGGTGCAGGGTGTCGTGGCCGTCATAGCCGCGCTGCTCAGCCTCTTCCTGATTCGCCCCATTGCCCTACGGACTTTGAAGACCGAAGGAACTCACACCAACGTCGAGGCGCTCCTCGGTACGACCGCTCTGGTCATGGAACGTGTCGACGGCCGCGGCGGACGAGTGAAGATCGGCGGCGAGATCTGGTCGGCCAGGGTCAACCGCCAAGGAACTGAGTTTCCGGCCGGAGCCGATCTTGTTGTCGTGTCAATCGAAGGGGCGACGGCAGTCGTCGACGCCCCCACCACTGAGCCGCCCACCGGCTCGACAGGGGAGTGAGCATGGAGCAGTACGCAGGATGGATCGTCCTGGCGATCGTCGCGCTCTTCGCACTGATCGTCCTCGCCAAGGCGATCCGGATCATTCCTCAGGCGAACGCAGGAATCGTGGAGCGGCTGGGTCGCTATCACCGCACCCTGACCCCCGGTCTGGCCCTGGTGATCCCGTTCATCGACCGGGTTCGCCCGCTGATCGACCTGAGGGAACAGGTCGTTTCCTTCCCACCACAGCCGGTCATTACCGCTGACAACCTCGTCGTCAGCATCGACTCGGTCATCTACTTCCAGGTGACCGACCCCAAGTCGGCGACCTATGAAATCGCCAACTACATCCAGGCCATCGAACAGCTCACCGTCACCACCCTCCGTAACGTCGCGGGTGGAATGGACCTCGAGCGGACACTGACCTCACGCGAAGACATCAACCTGGGCCTGCGCGGGGTGCTCGACGAAGCGACGGGCAAGTGGGGAATCCGCGTCAACCGCGTCGAGCTCAAGGGAATCGACCCGCCCGCATCGGTCCAGCAGGCGATGGAGATCCAGATGCGCGCCGAGCGCGAGAAGCGCGCCACGATCTTGACCGCCGAAGGTGTCCGCCAGTCGGCCATCTTGACCGCCGAGGGTGCCAAGCAGTCGGCGATTCTGAAGGCTGAGGGCGATGCGCGCGCTGCCATCGTGCGGGCCGAGGGTGAGGCGTCGGCCGTCCAGACCGTGTTCGAGGCGATCCACCGCGCCGACCCCGACCCGAAGCTGCTGGCCTACCAGTACCTCCAGGCGCTGCCACAGATCGCCAACGGCCCCTCGAACAAGATGTGGATCCTGCCGGCAGAGCTGACTGGCGCGATCGCACAGCTCGGTCAGGCGTTTCGGAACACCACCGACCCGAGCTGACCCACAGGTGGTCGCTACGGAGCTTCGGCCACCGGGATCGGTTCACCAAAACGGGTCGCGAGCTGAGCTGCGACGTTCATCACCATGAGGACGTACCAGTCAGCGTGGTTGTAGCGAAATATGGCGCCGTAGAGCCCTCGGGGGCCGCTGCCTGCGCCATTGGCGCAGAGATAGTGCGCCGCGCTGAAAATGGCGTCTGACGGATTCCAGATGTCGGTCGCCCCGTCTCCGTCTCCGTCGACTGCGTAGGCAGCAAAGGTGCTGGGCAGGAACTGCATCGGCCCCATTGCGCCTGCCGAAGAGGGGCCGGTGTTCGTGCCGTGCCCGCTCTCGACCTGACCGATGGCGGCGAGCACCGGCCACGGAAGCCCTGAGCAGGTGGCCGCCGCAGCACGGTAGAGACCGAGGTAGGACTTGGGGATACCCCCGGCGGTCGCTTCGCTCGAGGCGTTGGACGCGGCCGCCGCGGCAGCCGCACGCTGCGCGTCGATCCGTGCCTGGATACGTGCGGCACGCGCTAGCTGCTGCGCCTCGGCGTCCAGGGTGGCCAGCACCTCCTCCTGCTCGGTAAGTGCGGCGTCCAGTCGCGCATAGGCGCCCTCAACGTCTGCGATCGTGACCATGGTCATGCGCGTGCCACGCTCTTGACTCTGGGCGAAGTCGGCACTCCGGTCAGCCGCGTCTGCCGTGAACTCAGAGCCGGAGGACAGCAGGTCGAGCACCTCGGTGGACGTCTTCAGTCGAGCCGCGAGGGCGCTGGGGCTGCCCGACTCCAGCAGGCCCTCCACCATTGCCAGTGAACCACCCGACTGCTCCAGCGCACGGATGGCCGCAATCCGATCCTGCTCCGCCAGCAGTGCGGCTCGTTTGGCCGCATCGGCCGCGGCGTCAGCCGACACCTCTTCGTTCACTGCTGAAGCCAAGCCGCGCAAGGCCTGGCGATAGGCAGTCCTGGCAGCGAGTACCTGCTCCTGCAGGGCGTCAACCCGTTCGGCTGCGGCCGCTGCCCGCGCCTTCGCCTGATCCACACTGTCCGCGCGGGCTGCACCCGTCAGGCCGACCAGGCCGACGGCCGCGGCACAAACGAGCACGGCAACACTCGACCGGGCAGCGTCAGCCGCCCGGTGGCGCGTCGGGCGCGTCGGGCTCATGGTTGACCATCGGCAACGCGCCGCGACGTCTTGACGGTGGTCCGACGACGACTGACCGAGGCGCCTGACCACGCCGGGCCTACCATGAGCCCCCATGGTCTGGTGGGAGTGGCTGGCAATCCTGATGGCCGGGGTCGCGGCCGGAGGCATCAATGCCTTGGTCGGGTCTGGCACCCTCGTCACCTTCTCCACGCTGGTGGCGCTGGGTGTGTCACCGTTCACCGCCAACGTGACCAACACGGTGGGGCTCGTGTCGGGTTCGGTGGCGAGCAGCGTCGGCTACCGACGCGAGCTCTCCACCCAGCGACCACGGATGCGTCGGTTCGTTCCCGCCTCGATTCTGGGCGGCCTGACCGGTGCGGTACTGCTGCTGGTCCTTCCCGAGTCTGCCTTCGACACGATTGTTCCCGTCCTCGTCGGCCTGGGAGTCGTGCTGGTCGCACTGCAACCCACGATCGCCAGGCGGCTGGCGGTACCGCACGACACCCACGCACTCGGCGGTCCGGTCGCCTGGGTGGGTGTGTACCTGGTGGGCATCTACGGCGGGTATTTCGGAGCGGCCCAGGGGGTGCTGCTCATTGCCATACTCGGGGCGTTGGTCGACGCCCACCTGCAGCGGGTGAACGCACTCAAGAACGTGCTTGCCGCCGTGGTGAACGCCATCGCGGCCCTTGTCTTCATCGTTCTGGCACCCGTGGACTGGGGGATTGCGGTGGTCCTGATCATCGGCTCGACGGTGGGCGGCTACCTTGGCGCACACTACGGGCGCCGGCTCTCGGATGCGGTTCTGCGAAGCTTCATCGTTGTCGTCGGGCTGATCGCTCTGGTGGTGCTGTTGCGCTGATGGACTTGATCCGGATCAAGGATGCCGACGACCCACGGGTCGACGACTACCGGGATCTCACTGACACCCGGCTGCGTCGACGCAAAGAGCCGGCAGAGGGCCTGTTCATGGCAGAGAGCCATCAGGTGATCTCACGCGCACTGCGGGCGGGCCACGCGGTTCGATCGGTTCTGACCACACCGCGCTGGGTCACCGCGCTCGAAGGTCTGCCGATCCCGGCGCACGCCCAGGTGTTCGTTGCCGACGAGGATCTGGTCCAGCAGGTGACGGGATACCGAGTGCACCGGGGGGCGCTCGCAGCCATGTCGAGACTGCCGTTGCCGTCGGTCGAGACCGTGACGGGGCCTGCTCGCCGGATCCTCGTGCTCGAAGGAGTTGTCGACCACACGAATGTTGGTGCGGTTTTCCGATCGGCTGCGGGCCTCGGCTTCGACGCAGTCCTCGTCGATCCGACGTGCGCCGATCCGCTGTACCGACGCTCGGTTCGGGTGTCCATGGGTGCAGTCTTCGCCCTCCCATGGACGCGTGTGACGCCCTGGCCGTCAGGATTGAGGGACCTGGTTGAAAACGGCTGGGAGCTGCTGGCACTGACGCCTCGAGCCGATGCCGTGGCCCTTCCGGGTCTTTCGTTCGACCCACAGCAGCGCGTGGCGCTCCTCCTGGGAAGTGAAGGGACCGGACTGACTGATGCGGCGTTGCGCCAGGTCGAACGACACGTGCGGATCCCGATGTCCGCAGGGGTTGACTCGCTCAACGTGGCCGCCGCCGTCGCCATCGCCTGCTACGCGATCGGAGTCGTGCCGCCACCGAAAGACCCCGTCAAGTGATAGGGATAGACCTATGAGTGGTGCGCTGGAGCGAGATGAGCACGGAACCCCGCGCGCCCGCCTGCTACCCGATCGGCAAGGGCTCGTCGTTCGACTGCTGGCCGAACCTGGCGGTCGTCCGGCGTTGCTCGACGCGCTGCATCGATACATCGATCGTCTGCCAGAGGAGCCCGCCACCGAGTTCTTCTGCATCTCGCTCGATCCGGATGAACCCGAGGTGGTCTGGCTGCACGAATGGTTCAACGGAGAGGACGGCGTGGCTGCTCACCGATCGGCACCGGGGTTCGGCGAGCTCATGGCTGAGCTCAACTCCGTGCTGAGCGCGGCGCCCGGCGTCATGAGGTTTGTGCCCCTGCGCATGCACCTGGCCGAGGGTCTGTGGCAGGACGAGCCTCTCTAGCGACCGAACGGGCGCACCACGCGGGGCTTGACCGGGACGCCGTGGTCCCCCATCGATGCGCGCCGCACCTGAGGTCGGACGGCTTCGAGCACCCGACCGTGTCCGAGGTAGATGGCCATGTGGGTGACGGACCCGGTGGGGCCGTAGAAGATGAGGTCGCCGCGGCGACGCTCGCTTATGGGCAGGCGTCGCATCCCCGAGTGGAAGATCGCCGATGCCGTGGCGAAGTCGCGGCGCTGGTGGAGGTAGGTCGTCACCGTCGGCAGAACTCGCCCACCGGCGTACATCGCCTGAAGGGCAAGTCCGGAGCAGTCGTACCCCACCGGACCTGCTCCCGCCCAGATGTACGGGCGGCCCACCTGTCCACGAGCCCAGGCGATCATCGCCTCGATTCGCTTGCTGGCCGACACGGGGGCAGACACCGAAGGCTGAACAGTGAATCGGTCCATGCAGAAGGACCGTGCGAAGCCCAGGGCATTCCAGGTCCGGCGATTGACCTTGCCGGTCACCCGGAGGTCACGGCGTGATTGAAAGGCGGCTACCGCGCGCTTGGTGTCCGACCCGTATCGCTCGAGCTCGTGGGTGGTGCCCAGTCGTTTCTGGACGAGCGACACCTTCACCCCCGCCCAGGCGCGCCCGAGGACGATGCATCCGCGGGCAACGGGAACTTCGTCGGAGATGTAGGGGTCGCTACCGCCGGCTCGTGCGGGCTGAGCCAGGCCCAAGGGCAACGCCAGGACCAGGGCCATCAGAACGGCCGGCGCCGCCACCGGGAGTGGCCAGGGAACTCTGCTCATAGGAGCATCATCGGTCATCGTCCCCCCGAAGTGCAGCCGCTGGCCTCTGAGTCGACCGGTTGTCCCTCTGCCATTCGTGGCACGCTGGAGCCGTGTCTTCACCGTCGAGCGCCTACGACCCCGTGTCGATCGCTGCGGTGGTCGATCCCCACTTCGATGCCGCGCTCGAGACCGGACGCTCCCCGGGGCTCGTGTACGGGGTGGTCGCGGACGGCCAGGTCCTGCACAGCAGAGGCCTGGGGCTGCGGAGCCTGAGGTCTGAGGAAGCAGACTCGGCTGCGGAGCCAGGTGCGGACACGGTCTTCCGGATCGCTTCGATGACCAAGAGCTTCACTGCGGCCACAGTCTTGAGTCTGCGTGATGAGGGGTCGCTCGATCTCGACGCATCGGTTGCTGCGTTCGTCCCTGAGCTCGCATCCGGCCACACGACGTCGTCTGTCACGATCCGTCAGCTACTCACCATGGGGGGAGGATTCCTCACCGACGATCCTTGGGGTGATCGCCAGCAGGGCCTGACTATCCCTGCGTTCGGCGAGCTGCTGCGATCAGGCATCGAGCCGTCGTTGACCCCGGGGGAACGGTTCGAGTACTCCAACCTCGGCTACGCCATCGTGGGGCTGGTCGTGGCGGCCGTCTCCGGGAAGCCCTACGAGCAGGTGGTGGGTGAACGTCTGCTGCGCCCGCTCGGCCTGACGTCAACCGGCTACCTGACCGAGACTCTGTCCACCGACCGCGCCGTGGGGTATGTCAGCCGAACGGCGGGATGGGTAGAGGAGCCGATCGCAGGCTCGGGGGCGTTCTCACCGATGGGTGGGGTGTTGAGCACCGTCAACGACCTCGCCCGCTGGGTGGGGTTGTTCCAGGCAGCGGCTGACGACGCTCGGTGGGCTCGCGTCACCTCGCTGCCCGACCTTCGTCGGACGTCGCTGCGGGAGATGCAGGTCACGCAGCGGCTGGTTGCGGCCACGTCCGGCCGCGATGCCGACGGCGCACCAGAGGTCACGGGGTACGGGTTCGGTCTCTTTGAGGACTTCCGGTCGTGGGGGCGATCGGTCTACCACTCCGGCGGCTATCCGGGATTCGGGTCGCACATGCGGTGGCACCCGGCTTCGGGGCTAGGTCTGGTCGCCCTCGCAAACGGCACCTACGCACCGATGTCGACGGTGGCGACTGCCGCGCTCGGCGACCTCGTGGTCCAGCTCGAAGCGGACCTGCACCCGCCGTCACTGCGGCTTCCGGTGCTGGATGCGGCCCGGGCGGCCGTGAACGACTGGCTGGGTGGCGACACCCCGGAGGGGCCCGCATCTGAGGTCCTCCGAAGCATGTTTGCCGACAACGTCGAGACCGACGTCCCCTGGGTCGAACGGGTGGCGGTCTGGGAGCAGCTGCACCGGTCCCACGGCCGTTTGGAGCCGATGGAGGGCCCTCCGACACGCCCGTCACCGGGGTCGATGAGCTGGCAGATGCTGGGGGAGTCGGGGACGGAACGGTTCAAGGTCACGGTCATGGTGGCCCCCCACGACCCCCGACTTCTGCAGTCACTGGACGTCAAGACCGTCGACCCGGGCAGCGCGCGCCCAGCACCGACCGCCGACCTCAGCTGAGCGCTGCCGGAGCTGGCCGAGGGGCCCGTGGTAGCGTCAGCACTGGTTGTTGAAGTTTTCCGTCGTCTCGTTTCTCCGAAACGCTCGCGGAAAGTCTCGCGGGCACTCTGAGTGCCGCAACCCCGAACCCGCAACCTGCGGGAGCGGCAGCATCAAGAGTTGGAGAGTTCCATGGCAGTAGGCAGCGTTAAGTGGTTCAACGCTGAAAAGGGTTACGGTTTCATCGAGCAAGACGGCGGCGGCGCCGACGTCTTTGTTCACTTCTCGGCCATCACGATGGACGGGTACCGCACCCTTGAAGAGAACCAGCGCGTCGAGTTCGAAATCACGCAGGGCCCGAAGGGTCCGCAGGCGGAGAACGTCCGTCTTGCCTGATCTCGGGGCCTGATAACAGGCTTCGCGAAGGGCCCGGCTCCTCACCTCACGGTGAGGAGCCGGGCTCTTCGTCGTTCGTCCGGTCGAATGACCACTGCGCCCCCTCAGTGGTGTCCTGCACCGTCACGCCTCCGGCGACCAACACGTCGCGAAGCAGGTCGCTGACAACGAAGTCCTTGTCGTCCCTCGCCTGACGGCGGGCCGTCAGCACGGCTTCGACCACCGGCGCCACAATGGCCGCCGGGTCGTCAGTGCCCACCTTTGCCAGCTCCCCGAGGCGCACCACCATGGCGCGCAGCTCACGCCGTGCCCGATCAAGAGCGTCGCTCTGAAGTGTGTCGGCGGACCAGGCAGCGATCGAGTCGTCCAATGCCAGGACGGCGGCAACAGCGGCATCGACCTCGCCGACAGCCATGGCCTCGTCGAAGGCAGCGCGGAGCGTCTGCATCTCGCGGTCGAGGGACGGCTGCTCGCCTGCCACTCCGTCCTCGGTGACCACCGGTGCCGGGGTGTCGGATACCGGAGCGTGCGCAACTCCTGTCGACATCCCGCGCAGGTCGGCAACGGAGAGAACCGAACCTGCCGGTATCTGCTCGGCGGAGCCGCGTCGTCGGACCGTCACGTGCCCGGCCCCCGAGACCTCGACCGCGCCACTGGCAACATCGATCAGCAGGGCCGTGTGCTCATCGATGCCTAGGACCGCGGCGTCCTCGGGCAGCTGCTGCTCGAGGGAGTCCAGACGCTCCTCGCCGAGGTAGCAGAAACGGGTGTCGTACGTCCCTCCTTCGGCGTTGTCGAAATGCGGTATGACGGCGACCTCGAGGTCGAGGAAGCGACTGAGCAGATCCAACCCATCGGCCCAGTACGGAGCGACTCCTACCTTGTAGATCTCGTACACGGGCAGGGCCCAGCGTCCGGCGGTGACGGCGGCGGCGCTGCCGAGCACGACCGTGCCACCTCGAGCCACGACATCGCCGATGGCACCGTGCAGTGCCGTGTCGCGCCACTGGTTCAGCGCGTAGGTGGGGCTGCCCGGACCGGCGAATACCCACGATGCCTGGCTCAGCTGGGCCAGAACCCGCTCGCGGTCAGCTGGTGGAAGGTCACGATGACGCCACTGGGCAGGCACGACTCTCTGGCCGACGGACTCGTCGAAGTACCGGAGAGTCCGGTGGGTGAGGTCGTCGGCGTTGACCTGGAATCCATACGGAGTGTCGAGCAGGACGCACGGGCCGTCACCAGCGGCCGAGATGACGGCGCGATGGGTCTTGACCATTGCAGGGGCAGTCTCGCCTGATCCCATCAGCACGATGCGGCTCACGACGTCGATCCTTCCACTCGCTGGAGCAGCCGAAGCAGCTGTTCAGACACTGCCTGCGGATGTTGCAGGTGCAGGTCATGGTGGGCATCCGGGTACCAGGTGACGGTGGCGTCGGCGATCGTTGACCGAGCGCGGTCGACGTCGGCCGATGTGGACGTGCCGGCCACCATCAGATGGATCGGCACCGCGATGTCGGGGTAGAGGTCAGCGGGGTCATCGGTCCAGAGGGAGTGAAGGATCGAGCGGTGATGTTCCCGCGCGAGCCGATTGTGGACCGAACCCGCCCGGACCTCGAGGTTGCCGGCGATCGCGGCGGCGGAGCCGTCGGGCCAGTCGGCCACCATCGATCGGATCCAGGCGATCACATCAGCTGGCGGCCGATCGCTGAGGTCGGGGGGTGCGAGCTGCTCCCAACAGGTGTCGAAGGACGGGAACCGGCTTCCCAGATGGATCCAGCCACCGTCGACCGCGACGGCGCCACCCCATACAGACTGCTGTCGCGCCGCTCGGAGCACGACGTTGCCTCCCCAGGACTGCCCGACCGCGATGGGCCGACGCCCCTCCCATCCCAGGGCGGAGGCGACAGCGTCCAGGTCGTCGGCCGCCTGAGCTGTGTTGTGCCCGACATACGGTCGCTCAGAACGGCCGTGACCACGCAGGTCGACGGCTGCGACCGCATGACCCTGCGCATGCAGCGACTCGGCCACCGTGCGCCAGAGCAGGGCGTTCGACGCCAGACCGTGGACCAGGACGAAGGGAGGGCCATCACCTTCGAGGACGCGCACCGCCAGCTGGGTGCCGTCGGTCACGGGGACCGTTCGGGGGTCAACCCAGGAGTCGGGCGGCCAGTCGAGGGGGGTCATGCGGCCCCCCTCGACTCACGAATGAGATCGATCAGGGCCATACAGCGCACTGACTCGTCCTCGGGGATCACGAAGAACTCGTCATCACCGTTGATCCGGCGCGACACCGCGCTCACCATCAACTCGTAGGCGTCGCAGGTGGGAAAGGTCTCCGACCAGGAGCGATCCCCTTCGGTGAGTTCCAGGGTGGCCGGCTCACGCCAGCTGGTGAACGCGGGCGGGCCGCACTCGGCAGATACGCCGTGGCCGGTGACCCGGAGGACCTGGAACTCGGGATCGAGGAACGAACCGGTGACGTGCGCCTGAGCGCCGGCCGCGGTGGACAGCTCGGCGCGGGTTCGAAGATCGACGCCCGGAGGACCGGTGTCGCACTCGACGGCCGCGAGCTGCCACTCGTCGTCGACCCAGTTCGCTGCGGGTCTGAGCAGATAGGGGCCGACGTCGAGCAGCACTCCGCCGCCACGGGCTGGGTCGAGCCGGAAGTTGGTGTGAGGAACGCCGTCGAACGTGAAGGTGGCTGTGATCGCGGGTTGGGTTCCGAGGTCTCCACGCCTCACCAAGGTGTCGAGCCGTCGAGTCCTGGGGTGCCACTGCGTCCACGCGGCCTCGACCAGCAGCCGATCTGCCGCCCGGGCCGCGGCGAACGCCGTGCGGCACTCGTCGGCAGAAAGGGTGATCGGCTTCTCACACAGCACGTGCTTGCCACGATCGAGTGACGCCAGGATCCACCGGAGGTGGGCCTCGTTCGTCAGTGAGATGTAGACCGCGTCCACCTGGTCGTCCTCGAGGACCTCGTCATAGCTGGTCGCAATCCGCCCAATCGGTTCGAGGGCGGCGGCCCGCCGCTCGTCACGGGCCGCCACCGCCTGCAGCCGGGCGTGGGGGCTGGCGTGTACGGCGGGCGCCAGAGCCTTGGTGGCCACGAAACCCGCCCCGAGAAAACCCCAGCGGATGACGTGGGTGGCGAGACCGGTCACGCGTCCCCGTCTACGGGGACAGGGGTACCCCCGTCACGGGCCGAGGTGCGGGCTGCCTCCATCACGGCGACGACGCGCCGAGACTGCTCGGCTGTCACCGTCATCGGCCATCCGTACCTCACGTCGTCGACGAACTGGCGATGAAAGGCATGCCGCTCGGGCGAGACCTGGCGAAGCACGGTCTGCGATCCCAGAGGATCGACAAAGGTGAGCTCGGGTGGTGAGTCGGTCACCGCGAGCACGTCCTCATCGAGCGTTCCGATCGCACTTCTCTGGATCACGGCCTCATGTCGCCACGTGCTGGTAACAGCCCCCTCGGTGCCGAGGAGGTACCAGCGGGGTTTGAGCGCTGCCGCGAGGTCAGAGTGCACGAAGACGGCCTCGCTGCCGTCACGGAACCGCACCGACATGCTGGTGTGGTCGGCATTGGTGACGTCGTGCCACTTGCGTTTGTGCTCGATGCACGTGACGTGGTCGATCGGCCCGGGATGCAGGCTGAGGATCTGGTCGATCAGGTGCGATCCCCAGTCGTAGAGGGCGCCGCCCGACACCGACTCGTCGGAGTGCCAGTAGTTGCAGGGGTGGCCATACCCGCCGATGAAGGACTCGAGATGGAACACCTCGCCGAGAGAACCCCCGTCGACGAGACTGGCGATGGTGAGGAAGTCCGGGTCGAAACGCCGGTTCTGGTAGACAACCGCCCGACGGCCTGTGCGCTGGGCTGTTGCCAGCACCTGGTCGGCCTCGTCGACCGTCAGCGCGAAGGGCTTCTCCACGATCACGTGCTTGCCGGCGTTCATCACACGTTCCGCCCAGGCGGCATGCGAGTCCGGTGGGGTCGAGACGACTATGACGTCGATCCCGGCATCATCGAGGAGATCATCTGGATCTGCCGTCGTCGTGACCCCCGGAAAGAGACTGCGAGCGGTACTGAGTCGCTCGTCTGACCGATCGCACACCGTCCCCAGGTGAAGACCGGGCAGTGCATCGGCGGCACGGGCATGCTCGGCCCCGATGGCCCCAAAGCCCAGCAGGCCGATGACCAAGGGAACCGCATCGGGCGAGTCGATGGAGAGCACGTCACGGAGGGCAAGATGCAGGATCCGAGCGTGCACCGCCATGGCGCCCGGCACTGTCGGATCAGGGATGACCGAGTAGACGCCGACGAGGGTCTCTGGATTCCACGTGAGGACGGGGTGGGGCGTGAGGCCCAGATGTGCCGTCAGACGGATCTGTACTGACTCTCGCACCTTGTCGGTGGCGAGGACCGGCGTCTGGATCTCGATCGCGTCACCCAGTGGGGCCACGCGCTCCTTCCACGTCGGTGAACCTTGTGGTCGCAGCCGAGCGGTGTGCGTCGGCGCCCAGTTGTCCGGCGAAACGCCGGATGCCTCTCGTAGCTCGGGGACGTCTGCCGTGACGCTGGGGCCGAGCAGGAGGACCGGCGATCCCTGTGACCGGGCGGTGGCGACAGCCCTGCGTGACTCGTCGTCGAGGTCGCCTCTGGTCCAGACGAGCACAGCCGACGGGAGCGGACCGCCGTCCCCGCCTGCGCCGACGGGCCAACCTGCCTGGGACAGTGCCCTGCTGGTCTCATCGACCACGGCGCGGTCAGTCGGCGTCAGGTCGCCGAGCACCCAGGTGAGCGGGGGGAGCATCCGTCCTCCGTCCGTGAAGACCGCTCATTCGAACGGTCATGATCACCACGACCCTAGGCGACTGGCCCACCCCGCGCAGAGCGAGCAGGGGCGCCCCGACGATATCAGCGAAAGACGACTGTCCGGTGTCCGTTGAGCAGGATGCGGCTCTCCGCGTGCCACAGCACGGCTCGAGCAAGGGCCTGGCACTCGACATCGCGGCCTGCGGCGACGAGCTTGTCAGCTGGCAGGCTGTGATCGACGCGGGCCACCTCCTGCTCGATGATCGGTCCCTCATCCAGATCCGTGGTGACGTAGTGGGCCGTTGCTCCGATCAGCTTGACCCCACGTTCATGCGCCTGGTGATAGGGCTTGCCGCCCTTGAAGCTGGGCAGGAAAGAGTGGTGGATGTTGATCGCCCGGCCCTCAAGGGCGCGGCAGAGTTCCTCGGAGAGCACCTGCATGTAGCGCGCAAGGACCACGAGGTCCACGGCCTCCTCATCGACGATCCTCAAGAGCTGCTGCTCAGCTGCTGTTTTGGTGTCCCTCGTCACGGGGATGTGGTGGAAGGGGATGTCGTTGTCTTCGGCCAGGTCCTCGTAGTCACGGTGATTGGACACAACGCCGACGATGTCGATCGGAAGAGCCCCGATGCGGTACCGGAAGAGCAGGTCGTTCAGACAGTGTCCGAACCGGGAGACCATCAGCAGAACCCGCTGGCGCTCGTGTGCGCCACGCAGCACGAACGACATGTCGAACGACGTCGAGATGCGCGCGAAGTCGTACTGCAGGGAGTCGAGCTCATCGCCGTCGAAGCAGGCGAACCGCACTCTCATGAAGAACCGCCCCGTTTCCTGATCGCCGTACTGTTGGCTCGAGACGATCGTGCAGTGGTGCTGCACAAGGAAGCTGGAGACGGCGTACACGACGCCTGGGCGGTCCTCACACGAGAGGGTCAGGATGAACTCCGGGTGGCCGGAGGTGGTGTGCACTGGCATGTCGACGAATCCTCATTCAGCCGAAGGGGAACCGCAGGGTATCAATCGATA
This sequence comes from Actinomycetes bacterium, assembly GCA_024644345.1. Classification (GTDB taxonomy): domain Bacteria; phylum Actinomycetota; class Actinomycetes; order JAHEKZ01; family JAHEKZ01; genus JAHEKZ01. Next base: position 29,772 of record JAHELE010000021.1, read on the forward strand.
GCCTGCGGATAGAATGGGCGTTCCACGGAACTTGGGGGGATCGTGAGTGGCCTTGCAGAGGATGCCGAGCAGCACGTCCTGGCACTTCGGACCATGCCGCGTCGGCGCTGGTCGACCAGAGACAAGATCCTGCTCGAGGCGTCCCGACTGTTCTCGACGCATGGGTTCCGGGGAGCATCCACCCGGCAGATTGCCGAACGGGTCGGCATCCAGCAGCCGTCGCTCTTCAAGCATTTTCCCAGCAAGAGCTCAATGCTCGCCGAGCTCGCCGTATACGACATGGACGTCCCCGCCCACCACGCTGAGATCGCAGCGGCCGCGACTGGATCAGCGCTCGACAGGTTCGCGGGCTATATCGCCTGGGACTTCGAGTGGTACAGAACGATGCCGTTCGATCTGCGGTGCGTGACCGAACAGGTGGTGCGGAGTGAGCGACTGGTTGAGGCCCGAGCCGCCGTGAACCGGTGGAATGCTGCGATCGGTCTGATCTTGCGTCAAGGGGTGACCAGCGGTGAGTTCTCCGAGAGTGCGACGTCCTTCGTCCCCGCGGTGCTGGAGACCTTGAGCTGGCACATGGTGAACAAGAAGGATGCAAGCGCACAGACGGTCGACGATGCGGTCAGCTTCCTGCTCGCCGCCACCCTCGAGCCGCGCTAGGACGTTCGCCACTGACGTGCGGAGGCGGCACGGCCTAATCTGAGGTGGGGGTGAGGAAGATGCTCGCCGACATGCTCACCAGCCGTCCAGGGCCCGACGGGGGCTTCGCCCCGCTACCAGCGCCACTCGAGCGCCTCGTGGCCGATCACACGATCGACGAAAAGCAGGCCAGGGCGGTGCTCCGCGCCTTGGCTGCCGAGCAGCAGCCCGCCGTGGTGTCGGAGCCGAGCACGGCTCCGCGGAACCTGGTCGGTCGACTCGCCGAGATTGGCGCCTATCTGGGGGCGGGCTTGGTCGTGGCTGCCGGCGTCGTGGTCGTCGCTCAACAGTGGGCCGACATGACGTACGGCGTGCGCGTCGGCGTCATGGCCGGAGTGACCCTGATTCTCATCCTGGCGGCAGTGACACCCGTCGTGATCCGCCGCCAGCGTGCGTGGGTCGACCTCCCCAATGGTGAGACGCTCAGGCGTTTGAGCGGCACGCTCTTCACGTTGGGCGCACTCGCCGGATACGGAACCATCCTGGTCGCCATGCTGTCCGGCCAGGCCAGGGTCACCGATGCCGAGGTTGGATGGGCGTCGATCCTGGGTGCGCTGCTGGCGTTCGCCATTCTGCTGCTTGCCCGCTGGCAGGCTG
>JAHELE010000022.1 GCA_024644345.1 Actinomycetes bacterium
GGCGATGGCCGGGGTCACGGTGACCAACCCCGAGAGCGGATCGCTCGAGAACCGCGTCTCGGTGATGGCTGCTGAGGCCATCGAGGGGTGGCGTGCAGTCGATCTCAGCGGAACCATCCCTGGTCCGGGCGGTGGAGAGATGCCCGCATCGATGGCGGCCGGAATCCTGTCCATGGAGATCGCCCTCCACGGCTGGGACATCGCACAGAGCAGCGGCCAGCCGTTGGCGCTCCCCGACGACCTCGTCGCCTACCTCCGCGGCATCGCCGAGACCCTGGTACCCGGTGGACGCGGAAGCAACTTCGCGGACGAAGCACTACCGGCCAACGACGCCAGCGCCCTCGATCGACTCGCGGCCTACGCCGGCCGTACGCCGTTGAAGGTGTGACCCCATCCATCCAGAGCACCACGAGAGAGAGGTTCGTCATGACGAAGTACGTGTTCATCTACCACGCCCCTACTCCCCCGGCAGATACGGCGCCGCCTTCCCCCGATCAGATGGAAGCGGTGATGGGCGAGTGGAATGTCTGGGCAGAACGCGTCGGCGAGGGAATGATCGACTTCGGCACACCCCTTGCACATGGCACCAAGGTGACACCACAGGGCACCGCGTCGAGTACGAACGACGTCGTCGGCTACTCAATCATCGAGGCGTCCGACATCGATGCCGCCCTCGCGCTGGCCGAGGGGCACCCGCATCTCAAGATGCCGGGTGGATGCGAAATCGAGGTACACGAGGCGCAGCCGATCCCCGGTATGTGACGTCGCTGTCCTTCCCGAACCTCTGTGAAGATGGCACAGTTTCGTTGACGCTTACATGAACTCGACAAGCACCTGGGCTCGTACTCCCCCACCATCCTCGACCCCGATCCGGGCGCCTACCGAGACCCAAGGGGAACATTCGTAGTGGTGGTCGCCGACGGTGAGGTGCTTGGGTGCGCTGGGCTCCGCGTGATCGAGCTTCCGCTATACCGACATCCGTGTTGTCGCCGTAGGGCGCGATGTCACGGTAACCGGCGGCGACGTAGAGGCGGCGCGCATCGAGTAGCGCCCGCCCGGCGCCTTGACCGCGGAGCCCCCCAGACACCCACATCCGTTTCACCTCGGCGACTGCGACCGTATGGATGGGGATGCGGCTCGACGGCAGCAGCTGGTGAACTTTGTGTGACAGGTCCCCAGCAATCACCTCGCCCACCTAGTCGACCCGAACGCGATCCCATCCCCACTGCCAGATAGTGCCAACCTCGGGGTCTTCCTGATCACCGATGTGCCCTTCGACCAGCGCCCTGGCAGCAGCAGAGCCGAACCTTGGCGGAGGGTGCTGGGTCGATATCCGGGGTTCGGTTCGCACTGACGCCCGGGCCGCGCTCCGTGGGGCGCTGGTTGGTTGAGCCGTGGTCTTGGTGACCGGGATCTTGGATGGAACCGTTGGCGGGTCCCACCACGTATCTACGTGCGACGCTTCTGGTGAGGAGGTCTGGGGATGGCTCGTGACGATGAGTTTACGGAGTTTGTCGCCGTCCGCGGATCCTCACTGCGAAGGACGGCCTTCCTGATGACCGGTGATTGGCACGCGGCGGAGGATCTCACCCAAACCGCGTTGGCCCGTCTCTATGTCTCGTGGCCGCGGGTTCGACTGGAGGGGGCGGAGGCCTATGCCCGAGCGATCCTGGCGAGGTCCCGGATCGATGCCGGACGCCGGTTCTGGCGCCGGGAACGGCCCACTGCGGAGCTTCCGGACAGCCCGGGCGCGGACGACCTGGTCGAGGACCGGATGGACCTGGGCCGGGCGCTGGCGTCGTTGCCGACCAAGCAACGCGTGGTGCTGGTCTTGCGGTTCTGGGACGACATGTCGGTGGAGGAAGTCGCCCGAGCCCTCGACATCTCGCCCGGGACGGTGAAGAGCCGAACCTCCCGTGCGCTGGAGGCGTTGCGGTCGCTGCCGGCTACCGATACCGCGATCGCCAGGGGAGAGGTGCAGTCATGAACGAAAGCGACCTCAAGCAGGCGATGGCCGGGCTGCTAGACGGGGCGCCCGCCGACGGGGTGGACGTCACTCGTGCCCTGGAGGCGGGGCGTTCGGCGCGACGAATCCGGCGAATCAAAGGGGCCGCGTCCGCGGTCCTGGTTGCGGTCGTTGTGGCGGGCGGTGTTGCGCTGGCCTCCACCACCCTGGTGAACAAGGCCGACATCGCCCCTGCCATCCATCCCACGCCAGGCATCACCGTCGATGATCTCCACGATCGCCCGAAGTGGTGCACAGCCATCAGCTCGCAGTGCGTCGACATCGGAGGCTGGATCGTCTACTTGCGCGACTCCGGCCTCTGGGCCCTAGACCCGAGCAGGCCCGATGACACCGAGCACGAGATCCAGTTGACTCACCAGCCGGAGGTTGAGCCGCTCGAATGGTCCAGCGATGGCACCAAGCTGCTGGTCCGGTCTTGGGGGGAGGACGGTCAACTCTCTGTGCTGCATGCTGATGGCACGGCGACCCTGATCGCGGACGGTGGGTTCTTCGATGGCTCCTTCTCCCCCGACGGCTCCCTGGTCATCTACACCCCCGGCGGCGGCGGGGGGCTGGAGATCGTCGACTCAGAGGGAGGTAAGCCCCGACGCCTCCTCGATGCGGATCCCTGGGCCGTCTACAACCCGGCGTTCTCCCCCGACGGCGAGCAGATCGCCTACTTCACTGGTGGCGGCGACCATTCCCATACCCTCCGGGTGATGGACTCAGACGGCACGCACGGCCGGACGCTGTTGTTCCGTCCTGAGCTAAGCCACATCGACGACCTGGACTGGTCGCCGGACGGCACGCGCCTGATGTTCTCCTTCCAGCAAGGTGAGGGTGGGATCTGGAGTGTCGGAGTCGACGGCTCGGATCTCACCCAGGTGGTCCCGCTTGGTATCAACCCAGCTTGGTCGCCGGACGGCACCAGGATCTCCTACCAGGAGGCGGGCCTGACCTCGGCGGGAGGTGGCCTATTGCGGATCGCCGACGCCGATGGCTCAAACGTCACCGAGTTCTCCTTCGGCGGGTCTGGAGCATGGAACCCACTCCCGCTGCTCCCCGCATCTCCAACGCCGGCCAAGCTCGTTCTGCATGGGCAGCCACACGAAGCCGCGTACAGCGTGTGCGACGATGCGGATGGTGACGTCGTTGGCGGTCCGGACGTCGACTACTTCGCCAAGGACTTAAGCGCGTATTTCCACTACGGTCTCGTATCCGGTGACATGCCCTCCGAAGGGGTCGTTGAGTTTCGCATCAAGCAAACGAGCGCAGACGGCAGACGCTCGCACGAGCTCGTCCAACGAACCGTCGACGGGAGCGTGGTCGAGCAGTACATCCTCGACGCGGCCACCGGCGCGCGCCTCGACATCCTGTACGGAGGGGGGGGAGCGGACTTCACTGCTGAGGCTGGGCGCGGTCTCGGGAAGAAGTGGACATGGGTCGCCTCGATAAGCATTAACGGCACCCTGGTCGACTCATGCGACCGCACAAACGGCCGATTGTGACACCCCCGGATACGCGACCAGGCTTCGGGGTTGTGCTAGACCACGTCCGCGTGGTTGGCCCTACGTCAGCAGAGACATGACCCCACCGTGCTTGAAATTGAGGGTCTCGAGGGTGGAGCTACGGGGATTCGAACCCCGGACCTTCTGCATGCCATGCAGACGCGCTACCAACTGCGCCATAGCCCCGCGAACCCCCAACTCTACCGGGGGCCCATCACCGCACCAAACTGGCCCAGGGCGTCGAAATCCGACTGAGCACCGTCGGGTTTCGATCTCAGCGGTCGTCCCCCAGAACGACCTGCGGCAGGCTTCCGGCGTTGTGCTCCACGAGCCGCCAGCCGCTGCGTCCTTCCTCCAGGACAGACCAGCAGCAGTTTGCCAGCCCACCAAGAACCCGCCAGCGATCGACCGGCAGGCCGAGCATCCGCCCGATCGCACCGCGGATGGTTCCCCCGTGCGACGCCACCACGGCGAGGCCACCCTTGTCGAGCTGCTCGGCGGCAGCACGCACCGCTACCTGCGCGCGATCGCCCACCTGGCTGCGGGTCTCAGAGCCTCCGGCCGGTACGTCATCTCCGGCCAGCCACGCGATATACATCGGGTCGCTCTTCAGGTTGTCGGCGTACTGCCCCTCCCACACACCGCCATGCGTTTCACGCAGCGCCTCGGTGTGCTGCACCTCGATGCCGGTGAGGACAGCGAGCGCGGCGGCGGTTTCAGCAGCGCGCGCCAGGTCCGACGACACGATGAGCTCGGGCTTCAACGATGCGAGCTGCGCTGCGGCCCTGGCTGCTTGAGTGCGGCCGACGTCGTCGAGAGCCACGTCCGTCTGCCCCTGAAATCGACGCGAGTCGTTCCACTCGGTGCGGCCATGCCGCCACAGAACCACGCGACGGCGAGGAACTCCGGGCGTGAACTCGACGCTCAGCTGGTCACCTCGACGGCCTGGTCCAGTGGGATCGTGGGGCAGTCAGCCCAGAGGCGCTCGAGCGTGTAGTAGACGCGTTCTTCCTCGTGCTGCACGTGGACGACGACGTCGAGGTAGTCGAGCAGCACCCAGCGGTTCTCACGCTCGCCCTCGCGATGGGCCGGCTTCTGCCCGAGGCCTGAGAGCCGCTCCTCGATGGCTTCGACGATCGCCCGGACCTGCCGGTCGTTCGGTGCCGAGCAGAGGACGAACGCATCCGCTACGGCCAGCTGGTCGCTCACGTCGAACGCCACGATATCGACGGCGAGCTTATCTGCGGCGGCGGACGCGGCTTCCTGCACCAGTTGGACGGACGATGAGATGGCGGTCACTCGACTCCTTGATGACGCTGGTGTGGTGCCCCTACCTTCTCACGGCTTGAAATCGGCGCCCAAAATCACGATGACGTCGGCGATCGAGCTGCCTTGCTCGGTCACCTGCACGGACGAAGCGGGAACACCGAGCGTCGCAGCCACATCTTCGCCAAGGGCCTCTGACGCCGGGGTCGAATCAGGGATGAGCACGAGCGTCTGATCTCGGCCGAACTGATTGGCGTTGCCGCCGTTGAAGAATCCGTAGCCCTCGTCGCGAAGCAGCGCGGCCGCGTCTTGCTCCAGCCCTGGCGTGCCGACGCCGTTCTGGACCAGCACGACGATCTCGTCACCACCGGCATCCGGCGGCAGGGAGTCGGCGAGCAAGCCGGCACGCAGCCGATCGAGCCCTTCCGGCTCGACGATGAGGGCCGGATTGCGTGAACCGGTCTCAAGCGGCTTCACGGGGAGCGACTGGTAGCTGGTGTCACCCCCGCGTCCGACATCGCCGAATCCGAGCAGGAAGTCAGCAAGGCTTTCGCTGTTGAGCGTCGCGTTCTCGGTGGCGTCGATGTCGTCGAGCGCTGCAAGCAGATCATCACGTTGCTCCGGAAGGCGTTGGGTCGTCGAGGCGAGCACCTGCCCAAAGCGCGCGAGACGTGACTCCTCGTTCTCATCGGGCCCGAGGTAGGTCGCGAATGCAACGGCGTCCTTCGGCCCCAGTAGCTGGCCTTCACCAGCGTTGACCACGACCTCATCTTGACCACTAGGCGTCTTGGCGATGATGTCGGTATCCACGTCGACCAGAACCCCGTCGGCAGCGGTGACCAGTTGACCGAGCATCGCGTTCGACACCTGCCACGTGTCATCGACGACCACCCCGAGAGTGTCGGCCAAAGACGTGCCGGGAGCACCCGTCTCACCAAGCTGCACCGTGTCACCGAAAGGCAGCCCGCCGGGGGTAGGACCCTCGACGAACAAGCGAGACGGCACCAGCACAGCTCCTGCCATGCCGTTGTCGGCGTCGTACACCATCAAGGCACCTGAAGTAGCGGGGTCGCCGGCCGCGGCCAGCGTCATCGTGAGTGTGCGCTCGGTCCGCTGGTCCTCCAGGGGGGCCGCGCCCTGGTCACCACGGTTGGCAAGCCACAGCACGAGAAGGACACCGACAACGACGACTGCCAGGACAGCAAGACCTGTCACTATCCAACGCTGTCGCGCCTTCTGCCGCTCCGCCTCCCGCTGCTGTCGCAGCTGTCGGCGCGATTGGGGTTCAACGGCCCGGGACTTCGAACCACCGGGCAGGACGGTCGCTGGCCCAGCCCCGCGCTGGGGCGCATCGCCGAGTCGGTCGGCGAGCGAGACGCCGTCCCGGGAACGTCGCGATGCCGAAGCCTTGCTCGTCTCGCCCTTTGCGGCCTTGGACTTGCCGGCCTTCTTGTCCGGGCGGTGCCGGTGGCGGTCGCTCACGCGGCGTCCTGTCGATAGAGCTTGCGCTTGCTCACGTAGCGAGCCACCCCTTCGGGCACCAGGTAGTCGACTGGCCGGCCGGCCGCGACCCGCTCACGGATATCGGTGGAAGATATTGCCAGGGCGGGGATCTCGATCAGGCTCACCTCACCCGCCGGTAGACCGGGGTCGGTCAGCGCATGGCCGGGACGCGTCACACCAACGAAGTGGGCCAGCGCGTAGAGCTCCTCGACGTCTCGCCATGTGAGCAGCTGGGCCAGCGCATCGGCGCCAGTGATGAAGTAGAACTCGTCGCTGTCGGGATAGGAGACCCTGAGGTCGCGCAGTGTGTCGAGGGTGAACGTAGGGCCCTTTCGATCGATGTCGACGCGACTGACAGTGAAGCGTGGGTCGGTGGCTGTCGCGATCACGGTCATCAAGTAGCGGTCCTCGGCCAACGAGATCTCTCGGTCGGACTTCTGCCACGGAGCACCCGTCGGAACGAAGACCACCTCATCGAGCTCGAATGCGAAGGCAACCTCACTGGCAGCCACGAGATGGCCGTGGTGAACGGGGTCGAACGTGCCCCCCATGACACCGATCCGCTGCATGGTGGCGACCCTACTGTCGAGAGCCGCGCGTTGGCCCGAACTGCTGGGGCGGCGGGCTCGGTGTCGCGCTCAGCGGTCGGGATTGAGCCGTGAGACGGCAAAGAGAAGAACCGCGAACAGGAGGAACGTGCCGATGGCGAGCGAGAGCGCCAGGGGCAGGGCGGAGGCCTCTTCCTCGGCCACCGTCTCCGAGAGCAGGATCAATGCGAGCATGCGTCACCTCAGGTGCTGGAATCGGACGGGGTCAGCCTACCCAAGACCCCACGTCAGGGGCGGATGTGGCCGTCGCCGGTGACCACATACTTGGTGCTGGTCAGCTCGGTCAGCCCCATCGGCCCGCGGGCATGGAGCTTCTGGGTGCTGATCCCGATCTCGGCGCCGAAGCCGAACTCGGCCCCGTCGGTGAAGCGGGTGGAGGCGTTGACCATGACGGCCGCGGCGTCGACCTGCGCGACGAAGGCGCGCGCGGCCGACTGGTTCTCGGTGACGATGGCCTCGGTGTGCCCGGTCGACCACCGCCGAATGTGCCGCACAGCGGCATCGAGCGAGTCGACCACCGCAGCAGCGATGTCGAGCGAGTAGTACTCGTCCGACCAGTCGGCGTCGGTAGCGTCTGCGAACGTGATATCGCTTGCCTCTGCGTAGGCACGCATCCGCGCGTCGCCGTGCACTGTGACGCCAGCGTCCTTGAGCGCCTCAAGGGCCACCGGAAGGAATGTGTCAGCGATGTCTGCGTGCACCAAGAACGTCTCAGCAGCGTTACAGACGCTGGTGCGTTGAGTCTTGGAGTTGACCAGCAAGGGCACAGCTTTGGAGATGTCGGCGGCAGCGTCGATGTAGACGTGACAGTTTCCGACGCCGGTCTCGATCACCGGCACTGTCGACTCCTCGACGACCGACCGAATCAGCCCGGCGCCACCCCGAGGGATCAGCACATCAACCAGTCCGCGTGCGGTCATCAGGTGCTTGGCGGCCTCGTGAGTGGTCCCCGGCACCAGCTGGATGCAGTCGCGCGGCAGCCCCGAACTCGCCAGTGCGTCCTGCATGATCCCGACCAAGGCGGTGTTGGAGTCGTAGGCGGACGACGACCCTCTGAGCAGCACGGCGTTGCCCGACTTCAGGCCCAGGCCGGCGGCGTCCACGGTGACGTTGGGACGGGCCTCGTAGATGATGCCGACGACCCCCATGGGCACCCTGACCTGCCGCACCTCGAGCCCGTTCGGAAGTGTGTACCCACGAATGACCTCACCGACCGGATCGGGCAGCTGGGCCACGTCGCGCAGCGCATCGGCAATTCCGGTGAGCCGCTCCGGGGTCAGGGTGAGTCGATCGACGAGTCCTTCGGCGGTTCCGGAAGCAACGGCGCGTTGGACGTCCCCAGTGTTCGCAGCGACCACTTCGTCGACCCGGGCATCAAGGGCGTCGGCCATGGCCAGGATGGCGGCGTCCTTGGTCGACCGGTTTGCCGGCCCGAGCACGGTCGACGCCTCTCGGGCACGCCGGGCCACGTCGAGGACGGCGTCGCGCTCGCTGGGGACGTCAGCTGCTGCGGTGCTCATCGCACCAGGGTAGCCAAGGGGGTCAGAAGCGGTGGGCGCCACCGCTCATAGGTACCGCCAGGGTGCACATCCGACCACTCTTGATGTCGCCCTGGCGTCGGCGGTAACCGTCGGGACTAGAAGGGGTGGATGTCACCTGACGCCAGGCCAATGACGTCCGCATCGCTTGCTCGGCGCCCTGGACGTCCGCCCAGACGCGCGTGGAAGGCGTCACGCTCGATCACCTCGAGGCCGACGACTTCCCACGGAGGCAGAGCGGCGATCTCGCCGTAGTCGGACCAGACCGAGAATGCCCTGGCCGCGATGTCGCGTACGTGCCCGCTCTCGTCCCAGTACCTGACCTCGGCGCGGTCGCTGGCGTACCTGGCTGACAGCAGGAACTGGTGCTGCAAGGAGAGCCGTTCGAGTGCCTCGCGAACCTCTTCGGGGGGTAGGGGTGGGCCGGCCGTCGTGATGACCACATGCCACATCCGACGCGGGCCGGGGGCGGTGTCCTGGTCTGTCACGATGCTCGGCCTCCGTTGTCGTCGGGCCGACGACCCAGCAGCACCAGGTCGTCGCGGTGCACGACCTCGCGCTCGTAGGCCGTGCCGAGCTCTTGTGCCAGCTCACGGGTCGAACGACCCAGAAGCGGGGGAAGCTCTGCTGCGTCAAAGTTCACCAGTCCGCGGGCTACTGCGTGGCCGTTTTCGTCAACCAGGTCCACCGGATCTCCGGCGACGAAGCCCCCCTCGACCGCCGTGATGCCCGCCGGAAGCAGGGAGGCCCGCCGTCCCGCAACCGCACGTACCGCCCCGGCGTCGAGGGACAACCGGCCGCGGGGCGACGCGGCATGGGCCAGCCAGAGCAGTCTCGTTGGCATGCGGCGACCCGCAGCTGCGAACCACGTGCCGATGGGCTCCCCCGACAAAGCCGCAGCCGCGGACTCGGCGTGCGCCAGCACAACGGGGATCCCCGCGCCAGAGGCGATCCGGGCGGCCGTCACCTTGGTCACCATGCCGCCGGTCCCGACCCCTGAGCCTCGCTTGCCGACATCGATCGCATCGAGCTGGTCGGGGTGACTGACCTCAGCCACCCTGGACGCCCCCTTGCGCGTCGGAGGGGCGTCGTACAGCGCATCGACGTCAGAGAGCATGACGAACAAGTCGGCATGCACCAGGTGCGCGACCAGAGCTGCGAGCCGATCGTTGTCGCCGAACCGGATCTCGTCGGTCGCCACGGTGTCGTTCTCGTTGACGATGGGCAGCGAACCCAGCTCCAGAAGCCGGTACAGGGTGCGCTGGGCATTGCGGTAGTGAGCCCGACGCACGACGTCCTCGGCTGTCATGAGCACCTGGCCCACGGTGACGCCGTACTCGGCGAAGGCAGCGGTGTAGCGGTGCATCAGCAGGCCTTGGCCGATGCTCGCTGCCGCCTGCTGTGTGGCCAGATCGCGAGGACGTGTCTTCAGGCCCAGCGGCTCCAGGCCCGCCGCGATCGCCCCCGACGTCACGAGCACGAGGTCGGTGCCCGAGGTGCGGCGCCCGGCCAAGGCCCCCACAAGGTCCACAACGCGCGATTCATCGATGGCACCGCTGGGCGTCGTCAGGGACGACGACCCGACCTTGACCACGATCCGGCGTGCTCCGACGACCGTTTCGCGGCGGGCCGGCTGGGCTGCAGACCCGGAAGACCTCACTGCTCCCGCTCCCACGCCTCGACCCTGCGGTCGGTACCGCGTGGGCTCTGGAGCTGTTCGGCCCCGGCCTGTAGCTGCGGTGCGAAGTCGAAGACCACACCCTCTTCATCGTCACCGATCACGACCTCGGCTCCGGGTTCGGCGCCCTTGGCCACCAAGGACTCTTCGACCCCGAGACGCGCCAGCCGGTCGGACAGGTAGCCCACCGCCTCATCGTTGCTGAAGTCGGTCTGGCGGACCCAGCGTTCGGGCTTGTGGCCACGTACACGGAACCGGCCGTCCTCGACCGTCACGGTGAACCCGGCGTCGTCAACCGGCGTCGGGCGCAACACGATGCGGGTTGCCTCAGGTTCGGGAAGGGATGCGCGGTACTGCTGGACGATCTCGGCCAGCGCGAAGGTGAGTGGCCGGAGCCCTTCGTGGCTCACCGCCGAAACCTCATAGACCGGCCAGCCGCGCTCCTGCAGGTCTGGTGTCACCAGGTCGGCCAGCTCGCGAGCTTCGGGAACGTCGATCTTGTTCAGGACGACGACCCGTGGCCGGTCTGCGAGACCGCCGTAGGCCGCCAGCTCGTCCTCGAGCACCTGAAGGTCGGTCAAGGGATCGCGGTGGGGTTCGAGGGTCGCACAGTCGAGCACGTGCACCAGAACCGCGCACCGCTCAATGTGGCGCAGGAACTCGTGGCCCAGTCCTTTGCCTTCGCTGGCACCGGGGATCAGCCCAGGAACGTCGGCGATGGTGAACCGCGTCGAACCCGCTTGGACGACTCCAAGGTTCGGGACGAGCGTGGTGAAGGGGTAGTCGGCGATCTTGGGGCGGGCAGCTGAGACCGCTGCGACCAGGCTCGACTTGCCGGCACTGGGAAATCCGACCAGGCCGACGTCGGCGACGGTCTTGAGCTCGAGCACCACATCGGCGTCGATGCCGGGCTCGCCGAGGAGCGCGAATCCCGGTGCCCGTCGACGGGGGGACGCCAGCGACGCGTTGCCCAGCCCACCGGACCCGCCTGGCGCGATGACCCACCGGGTGCCGTCCCCCGTGAGGTCAGCGATCACCTCGCCGTCGATTCCGACGACCACTGTCCCCTCGGGAACGGGGAGGACCAGATCTTCCCCGTCGGCCCCACTGCGGTGGCCACCCATGCCGGGCTTGCCGTGACCGGCCTTGCGGTGGGGGCTGTGGTGGTAGTCCAGCAAGGTCGTGACGTTGCGATCGACGACCAGCACGACGTCGCCGCCACGACCACCGTTGCCACCATCAGGGCCACCGAAGGGCTTGAACTTCTCGCGGTGGACGGAGGCGCAGCCGTTGCCGCCGCGACCGCCCGCTGCGTGCAGTAGGACGCGGTCAACGAACGTGGCCATGACCACCCGCCTCCTTCACGCGCATCGACACACGAACGGCCCCACCCGAAATCGGGCGAGGCCAGACTCCGTGGCGTGCCGGGTGGCTATTCAGCCGAAACGATGTTGACGACTCGGCGCCCGCGGCGGGTTCCGAACTCGACGGCACCCGCGGCCAGGGCGAAGAGGGTGTCGTCGCCACCGCGTCCGACGTTGCGGCCGGGGTGGAAGTGGGTGCCGCGCTGACGCACGATGATCTCGCCGGCGTTCACGACCTCGCCGCCGAAGCGCTTGACGCCCAGACGTTGGGAGTTCGAGTCACGACCGTTGCGGGTGGATGACGCGCCCTTTTTGTGTGCCATGGCTCCTTCTCACTTCCCCGCTGCGATGCCGGTGACCTTGACCTCGGTGTACTTCTGCCGATGCCCCTGCCGCTTGCGGTACCCGGTCTTGTTCTTGAACTTCATGATGGTGATCTTGGGGCCCTTGAGGGCTCCGACGACCTCGGCGGTGACGGTGACGCCGGCGAGGGCCTTCGGGTCGCTGGTGACGGTCTCGCCGTCGACCACGAGTAGGGCCGGAAGGGTGATGGAGCTGCCGGGCTCGCCGTCGACCTTGTCGATCTGGAGGACGTCGCCGACGGCGACCTTCTCCTGGCGGCCGCCAGCGCGGACAATCGCGTACACCGCGAACTCCTCACGTCGCTGCCAGTCAGCAGCGACACACTCATGCGAGGCCAGTGGCCTTGCGGGTTGGTCTGGGTTGGTCTGGGGCTAAGGCACACCAGCGCCGAGTCATAAGGGTACGGAGTGCCCCCGTGGTGGGTCAAACCAGGGTCGCGTCCGCCTCGGACTCGGTCGTGGCCTCAGTTTCGGTCTCAACCGGCTCGTCGGTCGCCTCCGGGGCCTCAGCATCGTCGTGATCGGCGTGAGCACCCAAGGTTGCCCCGACGACCTTGGCCAGGGCGGCCTTCGCTGCCGCCTCGCGGGCTGCGGCCTCCGGATCCACCTCGGGAGCTGCGGCGGCAGCGGCCTTGCCCCGACGGCGACGAGGCGACTTGTCATCGCCCTTCTTGCTGCCGCCTTCGGCCGGCTTCTTGGCCGGGACGGGCTCGAGGGTGATGTGACGTCCGCGTCCGCCGCACTCCTCGCAGGTCGTGGAGAAGGCCTCGAGCAGCCCCTGCCCCACCCGCTTGCGGGTCATCTGGACCAGCCCCAGCGACGTCACCTCGGCCACCTGGTGCTTGGTGCGGTCGCGACCCAGGCACTCGACCAGTCGCCGCAGGACCAGCTCTCGGTTGCTCTCGAGCACCATGTCGATGAAGTCGATGACGATGATTCCGCCGACGTCACGCAGTCTCAGCTGGCGAACGATCTCTTCAGCCGCCTCGATGTTGTTCTTGGTGACTGTCTGCTCCAGGTTGCCGCCCGACCCGGTGAACTTGCCGGTGTTGACGTCGACCACGACCATCGCCTCAGTGCTGTCGATGATCAGGTAGCCACCACTGGGCAGCCAGACCTTGCGGTCGAGCGCCTTCAGAAGCTGCTCGTCGATGCGGTTGGCCGCAAAGACGTCGTCGCTGCCGGTCCACTTCGAGAGCCGGTCCCCCAGGTCGGGGGCAACGTTCGTGACGTAGTCCTCGACGGTCTCCCACGCCTCATCTCCGGACACGATCAGCTTGCTGAAGTCTTCGTTGAAGACATCGCGGATCACGCGGACAGTGAGATCGGGCTCCTCGTGCAGCAGGGCGGGAGCCGTGGCGTCTGCGGTCTGCTTCGAGATCGCCTCCCACTGGGATTGGAGCCGGGTGACGTCGCGCACCAGCTCTTCCTCGCTGGCGCCCTCTGCTGCCGTGCGCACGATGACACCGGCCTCGTCGGGGACGATCTTCTTCAAGATCGTCTTCAACCGCGAGCGCTCGGTGTCGGGAAGCTTGCGGCTGATGCCGGTCATCGAGCCATCCGGCACGTAGACCAGGTAGCGCCCAGGCAGCGATACCTGGGCCGTGAGTCGCGCCCCCTTGTGGCCAATGGGGTCCTTCGTCACCTGGACGAGAACGGAGTCACCCGATTTCATGGCGTGTTCGATTCGGCGCGGTTGCCCATCGAGGCCGGCGGCGTCCCAGTTCACCTCGCCGGCGTACAACACGGCGTTGCGACCACGTCCGACGTCGACAAAGGCGGCTTCCATGCTGGGCAGGACGTTCTGCACCTTGCCCAGGTACACGTTGCCGACCATCGTGGACGCCGACCGCTGCGCCACATAGTGCTCGACGAGAACGTCGTCCTCCAGGACACCGATCTGCGTACGGTCACCCTGCTGGCGAACGACCATCACGCGGTCGACGGCCTCGCGCCTGGCGAGGAACTCTGACTCGGTCAGGATGGGAGGCCGACGGCGTCCTTGCTCACGACCCTCGCGGCGTCGCTGCTTCTTGGCCTCGAGCCGGGTCGACCCCTTGACTCCGGAGATCTCGTCGGACGCCTTGCGGCCCTCACGGACGTGGACGACCGTACGGGCCGGGTCAGCATCTGCCCCGTCCGCGTCGCCGCCCGAGCCCTTCCGCCTGCGACGACGGCGACGGCGAGTGGTTCCCGAGCCACCCTCGTCGGACTCGTCTCCTTCGGCAGATCCTTCGCGGTCTTCCGCGGTGTCGTCGGTGCCGCCGTCATCGGTCGAGGACTTGCCCTTGCGCCCCCGGCCACCACGTCTGCGCCGACGACGCGTGCCGCCCTCGTCGTCGGCGTCGCCGCCGGACTCACCCTCAGCGGCAGGTCCTTCGGCGGCACCTGAGGTGTCGTCCGCCGACTTCTTGGCCGCCGACTTCTTGGCGGTCTTCTTCGCGGGCTTGTCGGCAGTCGTGGGGTCCGGCGCCTTGAACAGGACGGACGGAGCGCCGGCCTCTACCTCAGCGGCAGCTGCCTTCTTCGTCGTGGCCTTCTTTGCGGCCTTTTTCGTGCTTTTCTTCGCCGGCGCCGCGGCGGCGGCGTCCCCCTCGTCGCTCGGGGCGGTCGACTTCTTGGTCGTCTTCTTGGTGGGGGTCTTCTTGGCCGTCTTCTTGGCCGTCTTCTTGGCGGCTGGGGCGTCCCCAGCAGACTCGGCGCTCGGTGGGCCGGCTGGCCTGGCTGCCGCGCGGCGGCGGGAGCGTGGGGCCGGGGCAGCGCTCGCGGCCGGTGTTTCGGTTGTGCTGGTCGTGGGCTCGTCGTCGAGCATCCGGGCAACTCCTGTCAGACCCGGGCGGCGCACCGCCACGGGCGAAGTCTTCGGCCCCTCGTGGGGCGATGAGGCCTACCGCGGGTGCGGGTTGGCCGCGACGGCGTCGTCCACGCTGGCACGGTCGGCTGCCAAAGGATCGGCAACCGTCCCGCTCTCCGGGTCGAGGGGGCCTTGCGCCAGCCGGGTCACCAGGGGTGGGACCGGCGGCGTCAGGCCCGCCACCTGTCGCAGGGCGGTGAGAACGTCGTCGGGTCGTACGGCGGGTGTGGCGTGCCGTACCACCAAGCGCAGTATCGCACAGGGGGCTCCGGAGGTGGTCTGGCCGCTGTCGGCGGCGAGTCGGACGATCGGACCCCTGGCATCGAACCGCCGGGGGCCCGACTTCATCATCCGCTCGACCTCCACCTCCCCCTTGGCCATCAACGCGGCGACCGCGTCACCTGCCTGACCTGCGGAAACGTCGGGCAGCTGGATCGCCCACTCGGAGGCCTGCAACACGTCGGCCAGGGCACCGGGGGCCGCCTCGACGACGTCAACGACGTCGAGTCCGGGGGGAAGCGCCGCGTCCAGAGCGGCCCGTACGCGGTCGGGGTCGAGCCGCTCGGTGACCGAGATCTCGAGGTACTCCGCCTCGCTGGCGGCGCCCATGGCGGCTGCCCCCGCATACGAGATCTTGGGGTGCGGCGTGAACCCGGAGCTGTAGGCCATCGGAACCCCGGCCCGGCGCAACGCACGCTCGAGGGCCCGCTGGATGTCGCGGTGGCTGGTGAAGCGCAGCCGGCCGCGCTTGGCGTACCGCAGCCGCAGCTTCTGGACGGCCGGTGCGTTGTCGCGCTCGGGAGGTTGACGGGCCATCAGCGATAGTTCATCCCCGGAGCGCCTCGGCGCCCGCCCCGATGGCCGTCAGCGGCAGGAGCTGCTTCCCGGTCGGGCCGATCTCGATGTCGGTGCCCATCTGGGGGCAGACGCCGCAGTCGAAACACGGCGTCCACCGGCAGTCGTCGACCTCGACCTCGTTCAACGAGTCCTGCCAGTCCTCCCAGAGCCAGTCCTTGTCGAGACCAGAGTCGAGGTGGTCCCACGGAAGGACCTCGGAGAACTCGCGTTCCCGAGTCGTGAACCAGTCGACGTCGACGGGCAGGTCGGCCAACGCCTGGTCGGCGCACCGCATCCACCGTTCGAAGCTGAAATGCTCGCTCCACCCGTCGAACCTTCCACCGTCGCGCCAGACCGCCTCGATGACCCGTCCGACCCGTCGGTCACCGCGAGACAACAGCCCCTCGACAATGCCGGGCTTGCCGTCGTGATATCTGAACCCAATCGACTTTCCGAACTGCCGGTCGTCGCGGATCACGTTGCGCAGCTTCATCAACCGCGCGTCGGTCGTCTCGTGGTCGAGCTGTGCAGCCCACTGGAACGGGGTGTGGGGCTTGGGCACGAACCCGCCGATGGACACGGTGCAGCGGATGTCCTTGCGTCCCGCAACCTCGCGCCCGGTCTTGATCACCTCGCGAGCCAGCTCGGCGATCTGCAGCACGTCGTCGTCGGTCTCGGTGGGCAGGCCACACATGAAGTAGAGCTTCACCTGCCGCCACCCGTTGCCGTAGGCGGTGGTGACGGTCCTGATCAGGTCGTCCTCGGTCACCATCTTGTTGATCACCTTACGGATGCGCTCACTACCGCCCTCGGGAGCGAAGGTCAGACCCGAGCGTCGTCCGCTTCGGCTCAGCTCGTTGGCGAGGTCGATGTTGAAAGCGTCCACCCGGGTGCTGGGAAGCGAGAGCGAGGTGTTGGTGCCCTCGTAGCGGTCAGCGAGCCCCTTGGCGACCTCCTTGATCTCGGAGTGGTCAGCACTCGAGAGCGAGAGCAGCCCGACCTCTTCGAACCCGGTGGCCTGCAGCGACTGCTCAACCATCTCTCCGATGCCAGTGATGCTGCGCTCACGAACCGGTCGGGTGATCATGCCCGCCTGGCAGAAGCGGCATCCCCTGGTGCAGCCCCGGAAGATCTCGACACTGGCGCGTTCGTGCACGCTCTCGGCGAGCGGAACGAGCGGCTTCTTGGGGTACGGCCAGGCGTCAAGGTCGGTGACTGTGTGCTTGCTGACCCGCCACGGCACGCCTGGCCGGCTGGGAATCACGCGCTTGATACGCCCATCGTCGTGGTACTCGACGTCATAGAAAGCCGGCACGTAGACACCGCCGGTCTGGGCCAGGCGCATCAGCAGCTGTTCGCGGCCACCGGGTGACCCTTCGGCCTTGAAGTCGCGGATGAGCGCGGTGATCTCAAGCGCAGCCTGCTCGCCATCCCCGATGACGGCAGCGTCGATGAAGTCCGCGATCGGTTCAGGGTTGAAGGCAGCATGTCCACCCGCGAGCACGATCGGGTGCTCGTCTCCCCGCTCGCCTGCCTGCAGAGGAATTCCGGCCAGATCGAGAGCGGTCAGCATGTTCGTGTAGCCGAGCTCGGTAGCGAACGAGAGCCCGAAGACGTCGAAGGCCCCTACCGGGCGGTGGGCATCCACGGTGAACTGGGGGACGTCGTGCTGACGCATGAGCGTTTCGAGGTCTGACCACACCGCGTAGGTGCGTTCGGCCAGCACATCCGGTTGCTCGTTGAGCACCTCGTAGAGGATTTGGACACCCTGGTTGGGGACGCCGACCTCGTAGGCGTCCGGGTACATCAGAGCCCATCGGACGGTCGTCGACTGCCATGGTTTGCTGACGGCGTTCAGCTCGCCACCCACGTACTGGATCGGCTTCTGCACCAGCGGAAGCAGGGCTTCCAGCTGGGGGAAGACCGACTCGACGGTGTCGGCGGCTCCTGCGGCTGCGACCGTGGTCATCGGCTCGGCCGACATGAAGGACCTCCGTGGGGTGGGAACCCGTCCAGCGTACGCGGCCCCTCCCAACCTCGCCGAGTGCACAGTCAGGAGTGCCCCACTTCCCGCCGAGTGCACACCTGGTTGCCGCAATTCGACGCCGAGTGCACAGCTGAGTGACACTCGGACGGCAAGGGGACCCTGGGGGCGTCAACCAGGTGTGCACTCGGCGCACTGAAACGTCAACCAGGTGTGCACTCGGCAAGCCGGCCGGGTCAGCGCAGAGAGCGTCTCAGGTGGACGTTCTCGAGCAACCCGACGGCCATCCAGTTGGCGAACATGCTGGTGCCGCCGTAAGAGACAAAGGGCAGCGGGACGCCCGTCACGGGCATGATCCCGATCACCATGCCGATGTTCTGGAACATCTGGAACGCGAACCAACACACGATTCCGGTTGCCATAAGAGTGCCGAAGAGGTCTTCGGCCCGGACCGCGATCCGGAGCGCACGCCAGAGGACAACCCCGAACAGCACAATGATGCCGATGCTGCCGACGAAGCCCATCTCCTCGGCAACGACGGTGTAGATGAAGTCGGTCTGCTGCTCCGGGACAAACCCACCAGCCGTCTGCGTTCCGTGAAAGAGCCCGGAACCAAAGATTGAGCCTGCACCGACGGTGATCCTGGCCTGATTGGTGTTGTAGCCAACGCCCTGGGGGTCGAGCTCAGGGTTGGCGAAGGCCAGCAAGCGATCGATCTGGTACTGGTCGAGCACGCCGACCTGCACCGCAATGAATGCCCCAACTGCTCCGATCACCAGCAGTGCCACCAGCCACGAGATCCGGGTACCGGCGACGGCCAGAATGCCCAGCACGATCATGCCCATGACGACGGCGGTGCCGAGGTCGGGCTGCAGCATGACCAGCCCGATGGGTACCGCAGCGATCAGCAGCGCAAACGCGACGTCAGGAAGCTGTGGCTCGGTCTCGCCGTCACGACGCTCGGCCAGCAGCATGGCCAACCCGACGGCCAGGGCCACCTTCATGAACTCTGACGGCTGGATGGAGAAACCACCGGGCAGTTGAATCCAAGCCTGGGCTCCGTTGACCTCAGTTCCCACGATGAGCACGGCGACGAGCCCGATGACCGAGGCGACATAGACGAACGGGGCGTAGGCGCGCAGCGTGCGGTAGTCGAAGAGCATGGTGGCGAACCCGAGCACCAACCCGATCAACAGGTTGAGCAGGTGACGCTTGAAGTACGCCTGGGGGTCCTCCCCCGCGGGCACCACGCGAGTTGCGGAGTAGACGAAGACCGCCCCCGCCACACTCAGCCCGAGGGCGGCGATGAACAGCACCCAGTCAAAGCGACGCAAGATGGAGTCGCGGCCCATCGCTCGGGCCCGCAACGAGCGGCGTCGACGCCGAGGTGACAGGACGGTCTGTGGGTAGCCCAGCGTCATGAGGCACGCCGCCTTCGCCGTCGACCGTTCTTCTTCGACTTCTTGTCGTCGGTGTTCGCAGCCGGGATCCCGCTCTCGGACGAACCAGGCAACCCGTCGTCCTTGGGCAGGTCGATGGTGCCGTCGTCGTTGACCGTTGGCAGCGTCTTGATGGGCTCACCGCCGGGGACGATGGCCTGCTTGGGGTCGACCTGCATTCCCTCGATTCCGAACAGCGCCTTGTAGATCTCGTTCACACTCGGGGCCGAGGTACCCGACCCCGTGCCACCTTCGGGAACCATCATCAGGACGACGTACTTCGGGTCGTTGGCCGGCGCGTACGAGGCGTACCACGAGGTGGTCGCCTTTCCCTCGACCTGGCCGGTCCCGGTCTTGGCGGCCACCGGGACCTTGTCCAGCGGGAAGGTGGTGTACCGGTAGGCGGCCGACCCCGAGACAGGCACGTTCGCCAGGGCGTTCTGGATGTACCGCACTGTCGCGTTGGACGCCGGGACCTTGCCCTGGGACTTGGGCTTGAACTTCTTGACGACATCGCCCTCCGGCGAGAGCACTGCCCTGGCGATCTGGGGGCGGTACAGCGTTCCGCCGTTGGCGATCGCGGCGTAGGCGTGGGCAACCTGAAGCGGGGTGGCGAGGACATCGCCCTGACCGATCGCGGCCAGCACCGCGTCACCGGGGCGGAGCAGGTACCCGTCGACGCAGTTCTCCTTGGCGATGGCCCGCAGGTAGTCGTTCGCCCGGTCAGCGGCCGACGCCACCTCGTCGAAGTTGCAGTAGTAGTTCTTGTTGTCTTCCCAGTACTTCTGACGCCACGCACGGTCGGGAAGACGGCCCGCGGCCTCGGACGGCAGATCGATCCCGGTGGTCGATCCATATCCCAGGCCGCGTGCGGTGTTCATCAGGTACTCGGGGGCGTTGGGCCCGGCATCCTGGCCGCCCTCTTCGACGTACATCCGGTAGGCCAGACCATAGAAGACGGTGTTGCACGAGACCTCGATGGCGCGAGCCAGCGTCATGGACTCGGTCATGCCAGCCTCGAAGTTCGAGAACGTCTGGGTCGACCCGGGAACCGTGAACTGGTCAGAGCACTGGTAGGGCCCGTCGAGGCTGTAGCCGGCGGCAGCAGCCGCCGCCGCCCCGACGATCTTGAACGTGGAGGCGGGTGCGTACTCACCTTGAATGGCTCGGTTGATCAGCGGGTTTCCCGCCTTCTCGCTGGAGAGCTTCTTGAACTGGTCGTTGGTAACTCCCCCAACCCAGATCCCAGGGTTGTAGTCGGGGTAGCTGGCCATCGCCACAACGCGACCGGTGTCGACCTCCATCACGATGGCCGCACCAGTCTTGGCTGGGAAGGAGCGATCCTGCCCGTTCTCTCCTGGGGTGTTCGCACGCTGGATCGCTGCCTTCAGCTGATCCTCGACGACCTTCTGCACATGGGCATCGATGCTGGTGACCAGGTAGTCGCCCGGGGTCGCTTCACGTTCGGCCACCGTCCCGGTGACGTTCCCGGCCGAGTCGACGGCGAGCTTCTTGACGCCTGCCTTGCCCCGAAGGTAGTTGTCGTACACCTGCTCGAGGCCGCCGCGACCGACGAGATCGAAGTTCGTGTAGGTGCTACCACGGCGTCCCTCTTTCGCCTCAGCCGCAGCGAGCTCGTCCGCCGAGATGGGACCGATGTACCCGAGCAGCTGTGCCGCCCTGGCTCCGAACGGGGAGGGGTAGTCACGGATGGCGGTCATCTCGGCGGCAACGCCCGGGAACTCTTCGCCCCGCTCCATCACCTGCAGCGCGACGTCGGCGGGAACGTCCTCGGCGACGGGGATGGGCTGATAGGGCGAGCCGTTCCAGCAGACGGGCGGCTCGGCGGCTCCAGGAGCGCCACAGAGCGTCAGCTGACGGTCGAGCCTGCGATACGGGATCTCGAGGACCCGGGCCAGCTTGCGCACCACCGGGTCGCCGTCGTCGGGGAGGTCGAGCAGCGTGGATCGGTCGACGGAGACCACCAGCGATGTGCGGTTCTGCACCAACGGACGGCCCTGTGCATCCAGGATGGCCCCACGGACGGCCGGGGTGACCACTTCGCGGATGCGGTTCTCCGACGCAGCGGCCTGATACTGCTCGCCAGCCACGACCTGCATGTACCAGAGACGGCCACCGAGAGCGGCCAGCAGCGAGAAGACCAACACCTGCAGCACCACAAGACGCGTCCGCGAACGGTCGGTCACGGTGGTCTCCAAGCGGCGTAGGTCAGCGGTGCGAGCGGTGTCCCCGTATTCTGACGCTCGTTGCCACGGGGGCGTTCCGTCATGTGGTCGTGATCGCAGTCACACCACACAGTCACGATCAGCGGTCGCTAAAGGGCCGCTGGGTTGAGGGCAGTTCGACGCGCCAATGCCATCACGCCAGGAATCACAAAGGGAGCCAACAACAGATCGTACAGAACGCTGGACAGTGTGGTCGAAACGACGAGCTCGCCGCTGACCCGGGGATCACCGAACAACAGCCCCACCCCGGCAAAGAGTAAGGACGACAAGGCCGCCAAACCGGCCACAGCACCAAGCACGATCAGCGCAGAACGGCGGGCATCGATCTGGATCTGCCCCGCCAGATAGCCGATCACGCAGAAGACGAGTGCCCAGCGCCCGAACTCCGTTGCCGTTGGTGGCAGCAGATCGACCAGCAGCCCGGCGGCGAAGCCGATCGAGGCCCCTGCCGTCGGCCCCACGACGATCGCCAGGGCGATCACGACGAGCAGCACCAGGTCAGGCCCGGCGCCCGGTAGCGGAAGCCGGTTCACCACCGTGACCTGCACAACGGCCGCGGTCACGACCAGCAGGGTGCTGAGCAGCACCCGGCCCACCGTCATGGTCTCGACCTCATGGTGAAGGTGAGGTGCTGGGCGACGGCGAGGCACCCGTCGTGGGCGGGACGAGGGCATCGCGCGGATTGCGCCTCGGGGGCTCGATCACGACACCCACCAGGTCGAGAGAGGTCAGCTGGGCGAACGGCTCGACCTCCGCCAGCCGCGACAGGCCACCGGGTGTGGCGATGACGTTGGTCACCTCGCCGATCGGGACTCCGGGCACGAATGGTCGACCGTTGGGGCTGCCCAGCGTGAGCACGACATTGCCCTCCTCCACGACCGCCTGGGGGTTGTAGAGCTCCAGACCCAGCTGGTCACGCCCGTTGCCCTGGAGGAAGCCTGTCTCGCTCGACGCGGCCAGACGCGACCCGACCCCGAACTCGGGATCGGTCAGCAACAGGATCGTCGCGGTTCCCGGGCCGGCTGCGATCACTCGCCCGACAAGCCCGTCACCATTGAGCACCGTCTGGTCACGCTTGACGCCATCGCGGTTTCCGGCATCGACCGTGACCGTTCGCGCGTAGCCGTTCTCAGCCGAGACGGCGATCACCCGCGCGGGCACGATCTCGTAGTCGCCGAGTGAGGACACCCGCAGCAGCCTGTCGAGCTCGTCCAAGCGCGCCTGGTCCAGCGGAGCCGTGAGCAGCTGCCGACGCAACTCATCGTTCTCGGCCTCGAGCGCGTCGATCGTGTCGGATGTGGAGTTGATGGACGTGATGCCGTCGATGAAGTCGGATACCGGATTCACCACCGCTGCCGCCGCCCGCTCGATCGGACCGAACACCGACGAGGCGGACTCACGCACTCGATCGAGAAGTGATCCTTCTCCGCCACGGGCGTCCAGCGTGATGAAGGTGAACGCAGTCAGCAGCAGAACTGCGAGCACGATCCTGGTTCGGCGGGTGTCCCTCATCGTCAGCGCAGCCTAGGCGACCGTGTTGGTGGGGACGCCGTGGGCGGGCGTCGGGTCAGCGACGCGGTTCGGAGATCAGGACCTGCTGGAGGGCCTCGAACTCCTCAACGCACTTGCCCGACCCCATGGCCACCGAGTCCAGCGGGTCGTCGGCGATCAGGATGGGCATCCCCGTCTCGTGCTTGAGCCGCTCGTCGAGTCCCTTGAGCAGCGCACCGCCGCCGGTCAGCACGATTCCGCGGTCCATGATGTCGCCGGAGAGCTCGGGCGGGCACTTGTCGAGAGTGGTCTTGACCGCATCGACTATCTGGTTGACCGGCTCCTCAAGGGCTTTCCGGATCTCTTCGGCCGACACCACGATGGTCTTCGGCAGCCCAGAGACCAGGTCACGTCCGCGGATCTCAGCGTGTGGCTCGTCAGGGATCGGGAAGGCGGAGCCGATCGCCATCTTGATCTCTTCAGCCGTACGCTCGCCGAGCAGGAGCGAGTACTCCTTCTTCACGTAGTGGATGATCGCGTTGTCCAGCTCGTCACCACCGACACGGATGCTCTGCGCCGTGACGATGCCGCCGAGCGAGATCACCGCAACTTCAGTGGTACCGCCACCGATGTCGACGACCATATTTCCCATCGGCTCGTGGACCGGCAGCCCGGCACCGATCGCCGCAGCCATCGGCTCTTCGATGATGTAGACCTTGCGGGCTCCGGCGGCGTAGCCGGCGTCCTTGACCGCCCGCTGCTCGACGCCGGTGATACCGCTCGGCACGCAGACGACGATGCGGGGCTTGGCCAGGTGACGCCGCTTGTGCACCTTCTGGATGAAGTAGCGGAGCATGCGCTCAGTGGTGTCGAAGTCGGCGATGACACCGTCCTTGAGCGGGCGGATGGCCACGATGTTGCCCGGTGTGCGGCCAATCATCTTCTTGGCATCGGCCCCGACGGCCAAGATGCCGCCGGAGGTCTGGTTGATCGCCACCACAGATGGTTCGTTCAGCACGACGCCGCGGCCGCGGACGTAGACCAGCGTGTTGGCGGTGCCGAGGTCGACGGCCATGTCACGGCCGATGAAAGACATGTTGCTCATGAGAGCCTTCCGAGAACGGGGAAACGCGCCTTGCAGGACGCGGCAACGGGCGGAGCGTCAGCGGCCCACGATACCCGCGTCCGGCCCCTCCCCCAAAAAGCCCGAAAAAGTCTCGACCTGACCTAAAGGGACGGGAAGAACAGGGCTACCTCTCGGGCGGCCGACTCAGGCGAGTCGGAGCCGTGGACCAGGTTCTCCTGCATCACGTTGGCGAGGTCGCCGCGGATCGTGCCAGGGGCCGACTTGATCGGGTTCGTGACGCCCATCATGGTCCGCCATGCCTCGATGGCGTCCGGGCCCTCGATGACTGCGGCCAGCAGTGGTCCACCGGTGATGAAGTCGACCAAGTCACCGAAGAACGGCTTGTCGGCGTGCTCGCCGTAGTGCGCCTCGGCGGTTGCGCGGTCGAGGGTGCGTAGCTCCGTGGCCACCAGGGTGTAGCCCTTGCGCTCGATCCGCGAGAGGACCTCGCCCACGAGACCACGGCGGACGCCGTCCGGCTTGACGAGGACAAGGGTGCGCTCTGACACGAAGAACTCCTGGGACTGGCTACGAAAGGCCGGCAAGCCGACGAGGACGGGCGAAACTCTAGCCAGCAGGCTCCGGTGGCGCGCCGTCTGGGTCCTCGACGCCCGCCCATCGTTGCGCGTGAAGTTCCTCTCCCCGACGCCCGACGCGCAAGCCGACCACCCACAGCACGACGAAGAGACCACCCACCAAGAACATGGCGTGGACAATGAATCCGCTTGCCAGCACCAAGCCCTGCACGACCCAGCCGGCCTGGTATCCCCATGGTCTCGAGAGCGATCCAGCAACGAGCACGCAGAACAGGGCGAGCGCAAGACCCCCAGCGATGGCGACCGCCGGCTCGACTCCGCCCAGGGTGATGGCGACCGGAATCGCGAGCAGAACAATCAGTCCCTCGAAGGTCAGGACGCTCGCAGCAATGACGCGCATGCCGACAGTCTGCCAATGTGCGGAGCCATTGGCATCCCGTAAGGACGATCGATAGTGCTGGTCATACCCGCTCAGCAAGAACTGTCAGCCATGCTCGATTGCCCAGCACCTGGGACTCCGATCGGACCGCGAGGCCAGCAAGCCGTAACTGCTCACGCAGCCGGTCGGCACTTCGGTAGACGAACCATCTCCGCTCGTCTGGTGCATAAGGAACCTCCTCGAATCTCGAGGACTCTCCAGTGGCCGTGACGAGGGCAAGGACCCCTGACGGTCGCAGCGTGCGCGCGAACTCACTCAGCACCCGGTCGGTGTCCTGCTCGGGAATGTGCAGCAAGGCCGCTGCGCACCAGATCCCGTCGAGTCGTCCCGAGGCAATCGGCAGCGCCCGCAGGTCTGCCTGCGCAAGCCGACCGCTGAGCCGTTCAGCAGCGACCGCGAGCATCCCCAAGGAAATATCCATGGCGACGACCCGGAAGCCATTCCGGACAAGGCCAAGCGCATCCGATGCGGGTCCACACCCCAAGTCCGCAACGAGTCCCCGCGTCGGCATCCGCGCAACAAAGGACTCGTGAAGCATTGAGAACGACTGTGTGCTTCCCAACCGCTGATTGTCCTGGTTCTGGGCATAGCGTGCTGCTATCCGGTCGTAGGTCGACCGGTTCAATGCCGTGAAATCACCACACCCCACTGGGCCACTCCATCCAGGGCCACATCGACCACCTGGGTTTCTGCAGACACATCGGGGACGCCAGCTCAGCGACGAGACCGCAATAGGGCACGGGCCTGGCCCACCACCGTGACCGACCCCGTCACGAGGACGCCGACACCGGCGAGGTCGCCGGATTCCTCGGCGGCCGTGACAGCCCGCTCCAGGGCATCCGGAAGCGCGTGCTCGACGATCACTCGGTCTTCGCCGAAGATGTCGGCAGCCAGCTCACCGAGATCATCGGGATCGATCGCCCGTGGAGAGTTCGATCGCGTGATCACCACTTCGGCCAGCAGAGGCTCCAGTGCCGACAGAATGCCCTCGGCGTCCTTGTCACTGAGCACCCCGACGACACCGACCAACCTGCTGAACGTGAAGGCTCCGGAGACCGCCTCGACGAGGGCGTCCATTCCCTGGCGGTTGTGCGCGACGTCGAGGATCACAGCTGGTGTGCGTCTGATCACCTCGAGCCGTCCGGGGACGGCCACAGCAGCAAACCCCTCACCCACGACCTCGCCGTCGAGGGCCCCGGAGCCGCCTCCCAGGAACGCCTCGACCGCCACCAGGGCGCAGGCGGCGTTGCGCGCCTGGTGCTCACCGTGCAGCGGCAGGAACACGTCCTCGTAGGTTCCGCCGACTCCTCGGAGGGTGAGCAGCTGGCCGCCTACTGCCACCTGACGGTCGACCACTCCGAAGTCGACACCCTCGCGCAGCACGATGGCTCCAACCTCTTCTGCCCGCTCCAGCAGGACGTCGGTCACTACGGGATCCTGTTCGGCGATCACTACCACCATGCCGGGTTTGATGATTCCTGCCTTCTGGCCGGCGATCGTGGCGAGATCGTCCCCGAGCCAGTCCATGTGGTCCATGCCGATCGGCAGAACGACCCCGACCGGGGGCGCGATCACGTTGGTCGAGTCCCAGACCCCACCCAGGCCCACCTCGACGACCCCCACCGACACCGGGGCGTCAGCGAAGGCAACGAAGGCCAGCAGCGTCAGAACTTCGAAGAAGGTCAGCGCGCGTCCGCCATCAGCTTCGACGATCGCGATGAAGGGGGCGAGATCTTGCCACGCCGCGAGAAGTCGGCCGGAGTCGATCAGCTCGCCATCGAGCCGGATCCGCTCACGGATCGTCTCCAGGTGTGGACTGGTGAAGCGGCCGGTCCTGAGGCCGTACGCCGTGAGCAGGGAATCGATCATGGCCGTCGTGGACGACTTGCCGTTGGTTCCGGCCACGTGGATCGCCGGAAAACTACCTTCGGGACTGCCCATCAGGTCGAGGACGGCACGCACCCGGTCGAGGGTCGGTTCGATCTGAGATTCGGGTGCCCGACGGATCAGCTCGACCTCCAGGGCGAGCAGCCCCTGGGCCTCTTCGTCGGAGGGTGGGTCGGGCATCTGCTTGTCAGGGGTCACGGGGGTGAGTCTAGGGAGAGGCACCTCTCTACGATTGCCTCCCATGGAGCCGTCGAACACCACCAGCGCCCGCGTTCCCGACAAACCGTCGATCGACGGCATCGAGGCCGCGTGGCAGCAGGTATGGGACGAGCAGGGCACCTACCGCTTCGACCGCACCAAGACCCGCGACCAGATCTACTCGATCGACACCCCCCCACCCACGGTCAGCGGTTCGCTCCACGTCGGCCACGTCTTCAGCTACACCCACACCGACACGATTGCCCGCTACCAGCGGATGCGTGGCCGTGAGGTCTTCTACCCCATGGGATGGGACGACAACGGCCTGCCCACCGAGCGGCGCGTGCAGAACTACTACGGCGTCCGGTGCGAGCCCACGCTTCCGTACGACCCCGAATTCGAACCGCCTGCTGAGCCGGGCAAGCAGCAGATCCCGATCTCGCGACGCAATTTCGTCGAGCTCTGCGAGCGGTTGACCGTCGAGGACGAGCAGGTCTTCGAGGCGCTCTGGCGCCAGCTCGGTCTGTCTGTCGACTGGACGATGACCTATCAGACGATCGACGAGCGTGCCCGCGGCGTCTCGCAGCGGGCCTTCCTGCGCAACCTGGAGCGCGGCGAGGCGTACCAGGCCGAAGCCCCCACGCTGTGGGACGTCTCGTTTCGCACCGCCGTGGCCCAGGCCGAGCTCGAGGACCGCGAACGCGACAGCGCCTACCACGCCATCACTTTCCACCGGCCCGACGGCGACGTCATCACCATCGACACCACGCGCCCAGAGCTGATCCCCGCGTGCGTGGCCCTCGTCGCCCACCCCGACGACGAGCGCTACCAGCCGGTGTTCGGCAGCACGGTGCGTACGCCGCTCTTCGGCGTCGAGGTGCCGGTCCTGGCCCACCCCCTTGCCGATCCCGAGAAGGGCACGGGCATAGCGATGATCTGCACGTTCGGTGACCTCACCGACGTGATCTGGTGGCGCGAGCTCAATCTGCCCACCCGAGCGATCATCGGTCGCGATGGACGGGTGATCGCCGACATCCCGGACGCCATTTCTTCACCGGACGGACGCACCGCCTACGCACGGCTGGCCGGGTCGACCGTCTTCACCGCAAAGAAGACCGTCGTCGAGATGCTCATCGAGAGCGGCGACCTGATCGGTGACCCGCGACCGATCAAGCATCCGGTGAAGTTCTTCGAAAAGGGCGACAAACCGCTCGAGATCGTCAGCACCCGTCAGTGGTACATCCGCAACGGTGGACGTGACGAGCTCCTGCGCGAGCGGCTGTTGGCTCGAGGCTCTGAGCTGCACTGGCACCCGGCCCACATGAAGGTGCGCTACGACAACTGGGTCTCCGGCCTCAATGGCGACTGGTTGATCTCGCGCCAGCGCTTCTTCGGCGTTCCGCTGCCACTGTGGTACCGCCTCGACGCGAACGGCGAACCCGCCTACGACGATCCCATCATCCCGCCCGATGACACCCTGCCGATCGACCCGCAATCAGAGACTCCGCCTGGATTTGCAGAAGAACAGCGCGGCACGGCGGGCGGCTTCATCGGCGACCCAGACGTCATGGACACCTGGGCGACCTCCTCGTTGACGCCTCAGATCGCCGGCGGATGGTCGTACGACGACGACCTCTACGCACGGGTCTTCCCGATGGACCTGCGCCCGCAGGCACACGAGATCATCCGCACCTGGTTGTTCTCCTCGGTGGTGCGGGCGAATGCCGAGCACGACGTCGTGCCGTGGAGCGACGTCGCCATCTCTGGCTGGATCCTCGACCCCGACCGCAAGAAGATGAGCAAGTCCAAGGGCAATGTGGTGACACCCATGGACCTGCTCGACGAGTACGGGTCCGACGGCGTCCGCTACTGGGCGGCCAGCGGCCGGCCCGGAACCGACACAGCGTTCGACATCGGCCAGATGAAGGTTGGCCGTCGCCTGGCGATCAAGGTGCTCAACGCCAGTAAATTCGTCCTCGGTGTCGGCGCTGACGCATCGCTGGCCTTCGATGCGTCAGCTGTCAACGAGCCGCTTGACCGCGCCTTGCTGGCCAGGCTCGTGAATGTCGTGGACGACGCCACCCGAGCCTTCGACGACTACAACTATGCGCGGGCCCTCGAGGTGATCGAGTCGTTCTTCTGGTCGTTCACCGACGACTACGTCGAGCTGGTCAAGGAGCGGGCCTACCGCGATGCCACCGACTCGGGTGCCCGTTCGGCGCAGGCCACCCTTGCCACGGCGCTGTCGGTGCTGCACCGTCTCTTTGCGCCAGTACTGCCCTTCGTCACCGAAGAGGTGTGGTCGTGGTGGCAAGACGGCTCTGTGCACCGCACCCCCTGGCCGACCGCTGACGAGGTACGCGCTGTCGCCGGGGACGGTGACGTCGCACTGCTCGACACGGTCTCCACCGTTCTGGGTGACATCCGCAAGGCCAAGTCGGACGCCAAGGCGTCGATGCGTACCGAGGTCACCAGGGCTGAGGTCAGAGGCTCAGCCGAGCAGGTCGCCCAGCTGCGGGACGCTCACGCCGACCTGTCAGCCGTCGGCCGGATCGCCACTCTCGACCTGGTCGATGGCGCATCAGACGAGGGAGCATCAGAGCTGTCGGTCACCGTGCAGCTCGCCGACCACTAGCGCGACTGCTACGAAACTGTCGTTCCGACGGCGTCTTTGAGAGCGTTTTCGTAGCTCTCGGGCACGGGTCGAGCGGTCGGACGTGGACTAGGCCGACTTCTCGCGACGCTCGCGCTTGGACTCTTTCTCTCGCTGAACCAGGGTCGGGTACACGTGCTCGAGGACGACGTCCCGCGTGATGACGACGCGCGCCACGTCGGCGCGACTCGGCACCTCGTACATGACGGCCAGAAGCACCTCTTCGAGGATCGCCCGTAGACCACGGGCACCCGTTCCGCGCATGATCGCCTGTTCGGCGATGGCCTCCAGAGCGTCCTCGGTGAACTCGAGCTCGACGTCATCGAGCTCGAAGAGCTTGACGTACTGCTTGACAAGCGCGTTCTTCGGCTCGGTCAAGATCTGCTGAATGTCTTCCGGACGCAGCCGCTGAACAGCGGTCAGCACCGGTAGGCGTCCGATGAACTCGGGAATCATGCCGAACTTGCCGAGGTCTTCGGGCTTGACCTGGCCGAAGATGTCCTTGGCGTCGCGCTCAGCCTTGCCTTCGATCTCGCCGCCGAAGCCGATGCCCTTCTTGCCCACACGCTGGTTGATGATGTGCTCGAGACCATCGAATGCGCCACCCACGATGAAGAGCACATTGGTGGTGTCGATCTGGATGAACTCTTGGTGTGGGTGCTTGCGTCCACCCTGCGGGGGCACAGATGCCGTCGTGCCCTCGAGGATCTTCAGCAGCGCCTGCTGCACTCCCTCACCTGACACGTCACGAGTGATCGACGGGTTTTCGCTCTTGCGGGCGATCTTGTCGATCTCGTCGATGTAGATGATGCCCTGCTCGGCCTTCTTGACGTCGTAGTCGGCCGCCTGAATCAGTTTGAGCAGGATGTTCTCGACATCCTCGCCCACGTACCCGGCCTCGGTGAGCGCGGTGGCATCGGCGATGGCGAACGGGACGTTGAGCATCCGCGCCAGGGTCTGCGCCAGCAGGGTCTTGCCGCAGCCGGTCGGGCCGAGCAGCAGGATGTTCGACTTCGCCAGCTCGACCGAGTCATCGGTCTTGCGCCCCGACTCGCCGGCTCGCAGACGCTTGTAGTGGTTGTAGACGGCCACGGCGAGCGCCTTCTTGGCGGTGTCCTGGCCGATGACGTACTCACCGAGGAAGTCGTAGATCTCACGCGGCTTCGGCAGCTCGTCCCAGGTGACCTCGGTCGACTCGGACAGCTCTTCTTCGATGATCTCGTTGCAGAGGTCGATGCACTCGTCACAGATGTAGACGCCAGGGCCAGCAATGAGCTTCTTGACCTGCTTCTGGCTCTTTCCGCAGAACGAGCACTTGAGCAGGTCACCGCTCTCACCGATGCGTGCCACGTGACTCCCTTACTCGGCCGGCATGGACGTCTTGGAGAACTAGGGTCATGAACAGCTGTGCTGGCGTCCGGACGGGCGTCGCACCCGACGACGGTACCCCGTCGGCGCGCGCTTTACCCGCTGTCAGCCCGGGCGAGTCGCCCGATCAGCCCCGAACGATCACACGGACGCCGCAC
>JAHELE010000110.1 GCA_024644345.1 Actinomycetes bacterium
CGTCGTCACCCTGGCAGAGAACCGGCAGGTCGAGCCGCTCGCGCATCTCCTCGGCCGCCTGCTGCGCTGCGCGCATGGACGAGAAGAGCCCCAAAGTGCGCCCACCCGCTGCCTCGATGAGCTCAGCGAGCTCGGTGAGCGTCGCCTCGGCAAGCCCGTCGCGGCCCGGCGCCGGTAGCTGCGCGGCCATGTACAGGATCGCCTGCTTGCCGTACTCGAAGGGCGACCCGACATCGAGCCCGCGCCAGGGAGGCGCACCCTCGCCCGTCAGCCCAACGCCACGCGCCACCGGCTCGAAACCTCCACCCAGCTCGAGGGTGGCCGAGGTCAGCACGACCTTGCGCTCATCGAAGAGCCCGGCCCGCAGCAGCCCGCCCACGAACAACGGGGCCCGGTAGAGCGTCGGCGGACGTCGCTCGGGCTTGGTCAGCCACACGACGTCTTTCTCCCCTGCCACCACCAGGCGACCGGCGATCTCGTGCACATCTTCCACCGCTGCCCGGGCACGCACCCGTGTCGCCAGGTCGTGATCGCTGCTCTTGGCGCTGCCGATCGAGGTCAGCGCGTCATGGCTGGCATCGCGGACCGCGACGAGTGCGTCGAAGAGCCGACCGGCTACTTCGGTCATGCGCCCCTCGGCCGTCTCCGCGAGCACTCCGTCCAGCGCCCCGGCGGCGTCCATCAGTCGCTCCGTCGGGGCTTCACCGGCGAACTGTCGCCCCCGCCGTGCGGCACGCTCGACCATGGGCGCGGTGAGCTCGTCGGTGACGGCGCCGGTGGCCCGGTCGGCGAGCTCATGGCCCTCGTCGACGACGATCACGTCGGACTCGGGCAGCAGCCGGGCGTCCGACAGCGCATCGATGGCGAGCATGGCGTGGTTGGTCACGACGACATCCGCCTCGCGCGCACGTTCGCGAGCGATCTCGGCCCAGCAGTCGTCCGCGAACGGACACCGCTGCGCACCCAGACACTCATGGGGCGTCACCGACAGGCTGCGCCAGGCCCGCTCGTCAGGAGCCGGGATGACCTCGTCGCGGTCACCGGTCTCAGTGGTCTCGGCCCACTGCCGGATGCGGACGACGTCGCGTCCGGCCTTCGACGTGGGCGTCGGTGCGAAGAGGGCGTCCTCGTCGTCCGGCTCCTGCTCACCGGTGTTGAGCCGATGCAGACAGAGGTAGTTGCTACGCCCCTTGAGCATGGCGAAGGTCGGCCGGTGGCCGAGCTGCGGCTCGAGTGCGTCCACCAGGAGGGGGAGGTCGCGGTCGACCAGCTGCCGCTGCAACGCGATAGTGGCCGTCGCCACAATGGCACTGTCATGGTGGGCCAGAACCGGGACCAGGTAGGCCAGCGACTTTCCCGTCCCGGTGCCGGCTTGGACGAGCAGATGCTCACCGGTCTCGAGGGTGTCGGCAACGGCGGCAGCCATCTGCTGCTGCCCCTCGCGCGGCGTTCCACCGATCGCTGCCACGGCAGCCTCGAGCAGGTCGGACACCGATGGCGAGGACACCCCGTCACCCTAGAGCGAGGCTCGGACGAGCGCGGGACGCCATCCACATGACCGGCGCTAGAACGTCCGGTGCACGACCCGCCCGCCCACCATGGTGAGGTCGACCCTGGCCTCCAGCAGAGCCGAGGGCTCACAGCCGAACAGGTCGCAAGAGAAGACGGCAAGGTCGGCGAGGGACCCCACGCTGAGATCACCCTGGTCGACCTCGGCCCCGACCGAGTAGGCGCTTCCCCAGGTGTACGCGTGCATCGCCGTCTCGAGGTCGATGCACTCCTCCGGCACCCAGGATCGTCGCCCGTCGAGATCGGCCCGGGTCACGGCTGTGTACAGGCCGACCAGCGGGTCCATCTCGGCCACGTTCCAGTCACTGGAGAATGCCAGCGTCGTTCCCCGGTCGGCGAGGCTGCGCATGGGCCAGGCGTACCGCCACCGCTGCTCGCCGACATTCTCGCGCCACTGCTGCACGATCTCCGGCGCACAGTGCCGCGGCTGCATGCAGGCCACCACACCGAGCTCGGCGAAGCGGTCGAGGTCGGGCCCATGCACGCACTCGACGTGCACCACCTGGTGACGGTTGCCTCGGTCCCCGTTTCGTGCCCTGGCGGCGGCGAAGGCGTCCAGGCAGACGCCTATCCCACGGTCGCCCGTCGCATGCACGAAGCACGGAAACCCTCGACGATCGAGCTCGGTCACGACGTCGGCGAAGTCGTCGGCGTCGTAGTACGTACGTCCGCGGGTGTCCGGCCGGTTCGCGTACGGCTCGCGCATAGCCGCCGTGTGTGGCTCGACAATGTCATCGATGTACAGCTTCACCGGCATCACTCGCAGCCAGTCGTCGCTGAACCGGTCCCGGGCCGACTCGAACGCGTCCAGCGTGGACGCCGACGTGCCGACGGGATGGAAAAGCGCCGCCACGATCCGTGCTGGGGCGCTTCCCTCGTTGCGCGCCCGGGCGAAGAGCTCGAGGTCATCGACGGAGTTCTGTGGCTCGACCACGGTGGTAATGCCGTGCTGGGCAGCCATCGACAGACCAGCCACGACGCGGCGGTACTGCGCCTCGAGTGAATACGCGGGAGACACCTGCTGCAGTGCCTTCTGCCCCTGGTCAGAAATGCCTTTCACCGCGAAGTCGGCGACGTACCCAGTGGGTGTGCCGTCGGCAGCGCGTTCAACGGTTCCCCATGGCACGTCGCCGGAGCCCGCCCCGATACCGAACGCCTCCATCGCCGCCTCGTTCAGTACGGCCGCGTGCACGCTGTAGTCGAGAAGCATCACCGGGCGGCCGCCGCCCACGCGGGCCAGGTCTGCCGCGCTGGGGTGGCGCGCTTCGGGCAGGGCGGCGTAGTCGAAGCCTTCGCCGTGCACCCAGCGAGCCTCCGGATTCTGCCCGAGCCAGTCCTCGATTCGTCGATGCACGTCCGGCAGTGTCAGGGCAGCAGCCAACTGCACGGCATCGGATCCTGTGCCCAGGCGCACGTGGTTGTGGGCGTCGACGATCCCGGGCGTGAGCAGCCGCCCATCGAGGTCGATGACCTCGTCGACATCCTCTATGAGGCTGTGGGCGTCGGCGTCGGGGCCAATCCAGGCAATCCGACCATCACGTACGGCGAGGGCTCCCCGATCCCAGCTGCGGCCTCTGCCGGCCCAGACCGCTCCGCCTCGCAGGAGGTACGACCGGTTCACCGTCTCGCCGGAAGGGGCACTCGTCGGGGTCATGGATGATCCCGTGTGTCAGACGGCCGACAGCGACTGCAGGGCCGCGGCCAAGTCGGGGTGGACGCGTGCCTTGACGAACGTGCCGGACTCCCGATGTTCCTCGTCCAGCACCTCGCCCTCGCTGTGCATCCGCGAGACCAGGTCGCCGCGGTCGTAGGGAACGACCAGCTCGACCTGGACGGGTGGATGCGGCAGGGCGTGGTCAATCCTGGCCCGCAGCTCGTCGATCCCGATTCCGGTCCGCGCCGAGACGACCATGGCACCCGGTTCTTGGCGCCGGAGTCGGGCCACAGTGAGGGGGTCGGCCAGATCAGCCTTGTTGATGACCACGAGCTCAGGAAGGTTCTGCGCGCCGATCTCGGTGAGCACCTCGCGTACCGAGGCCAGCTGGCGTTCGGGGTCGGCATCGGATCCGTCGACCACGTGCAGAACGAGGTCGGCGTCGGTCACCTCGTCGAGGGTGGAGCGGAACGCCTCGACCAGCTGGTGCGGCAGGTGCCGGACGAAGCCCACGGTGTCGGCCAGGGTGTAGAGCCGGCCATCGGCCGTGTGCGCCTTGCGCACTGTGGGGTCGAGGGTGGCGAACAACGAGTCGTCCACGAGAACGCCGGCCCCCGTCAGACGGTTCATCACGCTCGACTTGCCGGCGTTGGTGTACCCGGCCAGGGCCACCGCCGGCACCCGGTTGGCGCGTCGGCGTCCGCGTTTGGTGGCCCGCGACGTCTCCATGGCGCGCAGCTCGCGACGCAACCTGGCCACCTTCTCGCGGATGCGCCGCCGGTCGGTCTCGATCTTGGTCTCACCGGGGCCACGCGTGCCGACGCCACCGGTCGCGCCGCCGGCTCGTCCGCCGGCCTGCCGCGACAGTGACTCGCCCCAGCCACGAAGCCGAGGCATGAGGTACTGCATCTGGGCCAGGGCGACCTGGGCCTTGCCCTCTCGACTCTTGGCGTGCTGGGCGAAGATGTCGAGGATCAGCCAGGTGCGGTCGACCACTTTCACCTTGACCACGTCCTCGAGCTGGATCAGCTGGCCGGGCGTCAGCTCGCCGTCGCAGATGACCGTGTCGGCGGCGTGCTCGATGACGAGATCACGCAGCTCACGCGCCTTGCCCGATCCGATGTACGTGGCCGCATCCGGTTTGTCGCGGCGTTGGATCACACCGTCCAGGACGTCCGCACCGGCTGTCTCCGAGAGTGCGGCGAGCTCACGAAGAGAGTTCTCGGCGTCCGTCACGGTTCCGGACGTCCACACCCCCACCAGTACGACACGCTCGAGCCGCACCTGCCGGTACTCGACCTCCGAGACGTCCTGCAGCTCGGTCGAGAGTCCGGCTACCCGGCGCAGGGCAGATCGGTCCTCGAGGTCGAGGCTTCCGACGTCGGGGGGAGCTGTCGGCTCGATACGCGCACCGGCGGAGCCGGGCTTGTGAACCGGGTTCGGATTAGTCATCGCCTCCAGCGTCTCACGCCGACGCAAATGGTTTCGCGCGATGAGCTGCGACAGGGGTCCGTGGTCGCACAGAGTCGGCCAGCCCTCTACTGTGTGCGCGGACACCCGCCCTGGAGGAGACCCCATGCTCACATCGACGACCGACTCAGTGCCCGGACGAAGCGTTGCCGATGTGTTGGGTCTGGTGATGGGGAATACGGTGCGGTCGAAGAACGTCGGCAAGGACATCGGAGCGGGACTCAAGAGCATCGTGGGTGGTGAGCTCAAGAGCTACACGGCCATGTTGACCGAAGCCCGCCAGGAAGCCGTCGCCCGAATGGTCGAGTCGGCTACCTCCCTCGGAGCGGACGCCGTCATCAACGTGCGGTTCACGACGTCGGCAATCACCGAAGGTGCGGCCGAGCTGCTCGCCTACGGCACGGCAGTCAAGCTGACCTGACCGAGGTCGGTGGTCGTCAGCCCGTCACGTGGGCGTGCGCTGCCGCCAGCAGTTCGAGCAGCTCAGCTCGCTCCGCGCCGCTGAGCACCGCATAGGCCGGGGCGACGAGATCGTCGGTGAGCACCTCGACGCGGTCTCTGAGGGCCCGGTCCGCGTCGGTGGGGGCTGCGAAGGGTGGTTGCCACCCGTAGTCGATGGCGTTGGCCTCGCCTCCGACGTTGGTGAGGATCGCCGTCAACGGATCCATCTGCAACGCTGCCAAGGCCACACCGTGACAAGCACCTCGGTGCTCGCGCAGCACCTGACAGACGTGGGCGCAACGCGCACCAGGCGACGCGGGCACCGGCTCCGCACGCCAGCCGGCGAACAACGAGAGCATGACCACCTCCGACGCATCGATCACCGCCTGCCCGAGGTCGGCCAACCTGTCAGCTCCTGGGAAGTCCGCGAGATGCTCCTCGCCCCACGCGTGACAGAGAGCGGTGTAGCGAGCCAAGCCCTCTGCGGCAGTCATCCGTTGACGTGCTGCCTCCCACTCCCGTCGCAGGTGGTCGGCCGGGAACACATAGCCGGCCGCGAGCACCACGTCCGCGTCGACGTCGCCCAGGACCCCGTGGCGGCCCAGGAAGTACAGCTGCCATCCCTCCAAACCAGCATCCTCGGTGGCGGCCTCTTCTGCCGGGCCGCTCATCCAGAGCCCACCCAAGGTTCCGATCGGCCCCTTGGCCGCCACAGCGACCTGCCGCACAGCTGCTGAGTCACTCACGCGTTCTCCTCCCACCACTGCGCGTCAAGGACCCCGCGCGCCACGATGACCGCCGGTCCCCCTAGGTCGAGCTGTCCGTCGTGGTGCTCGGTGACGAACACCGATCCACCCGGAACGTCTACCTGGATCGTCTCCTGCTCGGCACCTGAGCGGCGGCGCCAGGCCCAGGCAACGGCAACTGCTCCGGTTCCGCACGAACGCGTCTCACCCACGCCGCGTTCGTGAACCCGCATCGCCACATGCGCCGGTCCCCGCTCCACCACGAACTCGACATTGACGCCGTCGGGAAAGACCGAGGGCGGCGTCACACCAGGCGGGTCAGCGAGGTCGCCGGCCTCGGCGAGGTCGTGCACGAACACCACGGCATGGGGGTTCGGCACCCACACCGGGGTTGCCGCCCACTGACGCTCCCCCACAGTCACGGCTACCC
Organism: Actinomycetes bacterium; assembly: GCA_024644345.1. Lineage (GTDB taxonomy): Bacteria > Actinomycetota > Actinomycetes > JAHEKZ01 > JAHEKZ01 > JAHEKZ01. The sequence goes on from JAHELE010000110.1 coordinate 6,311, forward strand.
CGTCATCCTTGGTGCTGGCCCAGCCCATCCCCACCGTCACCCGGTCACCGTCAACCGTCACGGGGCGAGCCCCTCCGCGCGTCTCCAGCGTGAATGAGTCTGTTCCGACCAGGCCGGCATCCCGAAGCGCCAGGGCGAAGAGCCTGGCACCGTTCCCACACATCTCGGCCAGGCTTCCGTCGGCATTGCGGTAGTCCATGAACCAGTCCGGGCCGACCTCGGCCGGCACAACCCGGAGAACTCCGTCAGCTCCCAGGCCACGATTGCGGCTGCACACCGCCCGAACCTGCCGATCGGTCAGCCCGTAGCGCTGGTCAGGATCGAAGAGCACGACGAAGTCGTTCTCGGTCCCCTGTCCCTTGAGGAACCGCGGCCCGGTTCTCGACCCTGGCGAAGTGGTCACGGATGCGGAGCCTACGCGCCCGGGGCGGGCCGCCAGTCGATGCGTGGGTCGCGGCCGAACCACGACTCCTGACGACGGGCGAAACGCTTGGTGGCGCGCACCGTCTCGTCCCGCGCATCGTCCTCCGTGCACTCCCCCGCCAGGAAGTTCAGTACCTGTGCGTAGCCGAGGGCGCGGGACGCCGTGCGGCTCTCGCGAAGACCCTGGTCCTCCAACGCCCGCACTTCGTCGACCAGCCCGGAGCGCCACATGTGCTCGACCCGCCGCTCGATCCGCAGGTCGAGCTCATCGCGCGTCGGTCGCAGCCCCACCAGCTGAACGTCGGGGTTCGGCTCGAACCGCGGCAGGGTGGCGGAGAACGACCCACGCATCTCGACCACCTCGAGTGCCCGAACAATTCGGCGACCGTTGGTCGGCAGAATCGCCGTGGCGGCGACCGGGTCGAGACCAGCGAGTCGCTCGTGCAGCGCGGCCGGACCGAGCGTGGCCAGCTCGGCTTCCAGTCGCCGACGGATCTCTGGATCGGTACCGGGGATCTCCCAGCGGTCAACGACGGCGTGAACGTACATTCCCGACCCACCGACCACGATCGGGACCTTGCCACGCGACCAGATGTCGTCAACGGCGGACAGGGCCAGGCGTTGGTACTCGGCCAGCGTCGCGTCCTTGGTCACCGGCCAGATGTCGAGCAAGTGGTGCGGCACACCCTGGCGTTCCCCCACCGTCAGTTTGGCAGTGCCGACATCCATGCCGACGTACACCTGCATCGAGTCGGCGTTGACCACCTCACCGCCCAGCTCACGCGCCATGGCTACGGCCAACCCGGACTTCCCGGCGGCGGTGGGCCCGACGACTGCGACCAGCCGGCTCATGACGTCAACCTGGTCCAGCTGGCCACCAGGTAGGCGACGCCGTACGGAGCGTCGTCGGCCAGCAGCTCACTGCGCCACGACTTGCCCCGAGCGGCACCGGCCAACACCTGCCAAGCGGCGCGGCCGGCTGCGACGAAGTGCGACGCATCATCGGGGTCGAGCGCGGCGAGGGTGTCGAGGTCGGCATCACCGAGCGCGTCAGTGACGGTCCGCTGCCACCCGTCCGCCCCGTCGACCAGATACCCGGGGGCCCTCGCCGACAGTGCCGCCGACCCGTCGCCCATCGCGATGAGCGACACG
>JAHELE010000111.1:0-4500 GCA_024644345.1 Actinomycetes bacterium
CCAAGGCCCGCTGGAGTGGTGCTGCCATTCGCGGGTTGACCAACATGGTGTTCAGAGCGGCCAGCAGTAGCGCACCCAGCAGCAGCAGGACTTTGGCGGTCACAGCAGTCCCGTAGGAAGTCCCGGTGATGTCGCTCAGACCGGGCAGATGGCGACCGGAGAGGTAGAGGCCCGATGCAAGGATCACGACGGTCGCCACGGCAGCCATGGGCGAAAAGCGCCGCCACACCGTCGACAGAACAGGTCCACGAAGATCCGGTTCACGCCGCATGATCGGGACCACGCAGATCACGAGGATCGCTAGTCCCCCGGCCCAGACCCCGGCTGCCACCAGATGCATGGCGGAAGCGGCAACGGCGGCCAGGGGTCGGCTCGGAAGTGTCACCTCATGGCCGGTGAACGATCCGAGCACGACCGCGGCGGACACGGCGACGACGGCAGCTCGTTGATACCCCCGACGACGCTCGGTCGGTCGTGCCCACAGAACGAGGAAGACTGCCGCAACGAGCAGTGCGAGCTCGCGTCCGGCCCAGAGCTGGCCCCACGACGTCCCTGACAGGGTGTCCCCCACCGAGGTTGCCCAGTCCGCCACGGAGCCATCGCCGCGCGGGGTCCTGGCGAAGGCGATCACGACCCCCACCCCAACCACCACCACCCCAGCCACGGCCGCAACCCGTCGCGCTCGTCGCTCGGGACCGTCGCCGATGACGCTGACCTTGGTGAGTACACGCCCCGAGACGGCAAGTGCACCGACGATCAGAATCAGTGCCCACAGGTTCACCCAGCCGAGCGCAAGGTCCAAGGTGTCCGGGCGCTCCGTTCCCGAGCCGGCCGTGACCGGCGGACGGATCCCCACCCCGAAGGTGACCGTGCCGTTCGAGGGATGGCCGTCCAGGGCCACCATCTGCCAGTCCAAGACGTAGACGTTCTCTTCGAGAGCGGCCATCTCAAGCTCGACGAACTCGCCGTCGCCGGCCGACACGGAGACGTCGAACACCCCTCCGTCGTCGTCTCGCAGGGTGAATCCACTGGTCGCGGGGGTGACCGGCTCGGTGAACCACAGGCTGATGGCCGTTCGGCCGACCGCCACCGTCCCACCATCTGTCGGGTCCGACCTCGCCAGCTCGCTGTGGGCCGATGCCGCGGGGGCGGCAAGCAGGACAACAAGGGCAATCAGCGCACCGATCGCCCCCCAGCGCCTACCCCATCCGCTCATTCCTTGACGATCACATGCTCAAGCCGCACGTCTCCGATCACCACAGTCACCTGTGAGCCTTCGGTGAAGGCGTTCTCAGCATTGGGAAGCAGGAAGAAGTAGTTCCCCCCCAGGTCCAGACGCTGGCTGTGGCTGTGCGGCAACGACCGCAGGATCAGAGTGGCTCCGGTCTCTTCGTTGATGAGCTTCGGGAAGAGGTCGATGTCGTGAACCACCTGGTCGGCCTTGTCGGGATCGACCACCTGGTATCGGAAGTCCACCATGCCGCCGGCCGCCGTCACACCGATCAAGGTCACGTCGATCCCGTAGCGCGCGGCCAGGCCCTCAGCGGTGACCACCTCGGTACCCGATCTGATGTCGGCTGCCCGGCCGGGGCGAAGGAACCAGACCCCGACCAGCCCGACGACCAGGGCGACGACCAGACCGAACGCGATCCAGCGTCGCGCCGTTGGACGCACCTCGGGAGCCTCGGCCTCCGCAGGGGTCCCCTCCGGGACGGTCGACAGGCTCATCAGTTCACCCTCAGAACCGTGCTGGCACGTCGACCCCAGTTACCGAGGGCGTCCTGGGCGCGCACGCGAATGCGGTAGTCGCCTGGCGCCCAGCCGCTGACATCAACGGTGGCGGTCAGGGACCACGGTCCGGTACCCGTCACCAGCATCGGCTCACCGTTCCCGGTGCCCGGGTTCGGCGCGATCCACCATTCCGCTGCAGCCACGGCGCTGTAGGCATCGGTCGCCGTTGCGGCCAAACTGACGGTGGTTGCTCCCTGCGTCGGATCAGGGGATACCGAGACCCCCGACACACTCGGTCCCGTCTTGTCGATCGTCAGGGTGACGGTGGCGAAGGTGCCGTTCCAGTTCCTGGCATTGTCCTGCGCGTGCACGTACAGGGTGTGCGTGCCGTTGGACAGCTGCTGGATGGTCGCCAACGGGATGTCGGCGTAGGCGGGCTCGCCCGTGGTGGGGTCACCAGCGACCAGATTCTCGTCGATGCCGTCGAGCACTCCGTCAACCGCCCCCATCTGGATGCCTTTGCCGGTCGTTCCGTTGGGGTCGTCAAGGAACGCCTCGGCCCGACGAAGTCCGCTGTTTACACCGGCCACGATCGGATCATCCAGGTGAGCCGCGACCCGTACTGCCGGCGTGCTCGTGTTGATGGCCATCGTCCCGTTGTTGGGGTCGGGAGCCACGGACAGATCGGTGGCCTCCGGAGCGGTCTGGTCGACCACCAGCACGAGATCCGGGTCATCCGCACTGGTCAGCCACGGGCCCCAGTTTCCAGCAGAGTCCTGGCTGCGGATAGCAACCTCGTGAGGACCTTCGGTCAAGGTACCCATGACACCGCTCGGGATGACCTGGTCGAGGCTGGCGACCGTTGCGTTCTTGTTGATGTTCATCACCTGCGGCGTCAGGTTGTCGATCTGGTACTCCGCGGCCACGATGACCGACTTCCCGGTCGTCCGGTCATCGCCCGTCGCGTGAATCTTGACGTTCGACTGACCATTGGTCGGATTGCGCTTCAATCGCGCACCGCGAGTAATCGGCCCGTCAGCGTCGCCTGCGTCGACCAGCACCGAGCTGAGGACGCCCCAGTTGCCAGCCGAGTCGTGACCCCGCACGTAGAGGATGTGCTTGCCCGAGGCGAGCTCAGGAACGGCGGACAGGTCGGCCGACACCTCGACTGAGGCGGTGCCAAACGTGCCATCGAGGGGAGGATCGGTCAGGAGTTGACCGTCCAGGTAGTACTCCGCCTCGTCCACAGGGCTGCCACCCCTATCGGTGTCATCGACCGTCGCGGTCAGAATCCCGCCGGTGTACGACAGGTTGCTGCTCACCGGACCGACGTCGTCCCCAGCAGATGGTCCGGCCGGAACGAGAAGGAAGGTCAGCATCCCCCCGGTCCCTGCCGCGTTGCTGTTGTGCAGCAACGCGCTGCCGTCGTAGATCGCGATTCTCTTGTCGCGGTCGGTCTGGGCGGGGGTGGTGACGATCGAGTCCGCGGTCTGCCCCGGGCCGAAGGTCTCGGCTACGTAGTTGCGTGGGTAATTCAGCTCGTTGCCGTCGAGGGCAATGACGCTCTGGTCGGCACCCAGTGCCGCCATGGAGCGGTAGACGGTGCCGGCATTCAGATACCGGAGCAAGACCTTCTGTTCGCTGCCTGGGCTCGCCACCGTGATGTCAGGGGTGTCCGGGTAGGCCGTGCCGTTCATCAGCGAGTACTTCGGGTTGAAGTTGCGCATGTCGAACGCGGCTGGGTTCGCCGAGTTGTTCAGCGACGGGTCAATCTCGCTGAGGACCAAGACCTGGTCCTGGTCGTAAGCCGACGTAGCTCCTCCATACGCCTGCCCAGCAGTGGACGGGTTCACGACAAGCGCACCATGAAGCCCCATCGACGACTGGTACTGGGCGCCCGGTAGCAGCCCGGCCTCATAGAGGTAGGTTCCGGGACGCGTCGCCGTGAAGGTGTAGTCCGTGCTTTCGCCGGAGGCGATCCCAGTGAGGTCGGGAACCATGTCCTGACCCCGGAAGATCAGAGCAGTGTCGACACCCAAGCTGTTGTTCAAGGTGACGGTGACGACGTCACCCTCGGTGACCTCAATCGTCGGGCCGCCCGGCTGGCTTACCGCGCCACCGGTGTCGTTGTATCCCCAGACCGTGACAGCAGCGCCGTCGGGCAGAGTGGTCGATCCGGCTACGGCGTTCAGGGTGAATGAAACGTCCGCCGCCGATGCCGTCCCTCCTGGCGCGATCAGAGCCAGGCCGAGGGCCATCGTGGCCGTAGCCAAAACCGATGTCGCTAGCTTCTTCATGGTTCGCCTTTGCGTCATCACTGTTGCCACCCCTCCGTCATCCACACGTATTCGGCGCGGGCGGCTCGATCTTCATATACGTGATCGGACCGGTCATGTTGGCGCCCCATGAAGTGATCTGATGCAGGGCGTGGTTGTGCGAGATGATGTAGTACTCCCCGCACTGGTTGAGCGTCTGAATGCCTGGTGGCAGCTCTTCGGTTGCCCCGAGGTAGGGACTTCCGCTGTAGAACATCCCGATCTCCTGGTTGGCCAAGCCGGGTACCGTCACGTTCACCGGGTTATCCGCGCTGTAGTTCTCGGCGTCGTACCACTTGAAGATGACATCCCACGTCTGGCTCGGCCCGATGTTGATGGCGAACTTCTCGAACGAAAGATCTTCACCGCCGGAACCCTCGAGGGGCTGGCCGTCCCGGCCGATCACCAGGCCGTTGTTGCCGTGCGGGTGGAACGGGTAGTCCTCGGTGCCGAC
>JAHELE010000111.1:4600-7790 GCA_024644345.1 Actinomycetes bacterium
TGATGGTGCCGTCGTTGGCCGCGGCGGTGTCGGTGAGAGAAGTGTTCGCCCCATCGAACTCAGGCTCTGCTGAGACGCCGTTGGCGAGCACGTTCTTCTGCCCCGGGAAGGCGATTGACGTCGCCTCGGGAAGGGTGTTGTGCAGAATGACCGTGACGTTGTCGCCCTCGTTGACACACAGGGTCGGGCCAGGGTGCTGGAAGTCGTCGTGCCCGCTGGAGTAACCCCACATGAAAGCGGTGTTGCCGTCCGGCAGGCTGATGTAGCCGGTCTTCGTGGTCAGGTCAAAGACCTTGCTCCCGGCCACGTCCGTACCGTTGGTGCACACGATGCCCACCTTCGGCCCCGGGGCCGCACTAGCGACCGTGGCACCGGTGAGCGACGCTGTCACCGCGAACACCACGCCCAGCGCTCCTAGAAAGGCCGGGACGCGGATGGCGCGTCGGCGAGTCCTCCCATGCATAGCTCCACCTCTCGTCATGGCTCAGACTCCCCAGTCGTTCGGATACTGCTGAGGCTGAACAACCCCATCGGGGAATACGCGGATCTCCGTCGCCTGGCCACCGAATCCACCGTCGGCCAGGTTGTTCGACCGCGTGAAGTTGCGGTTGTAGAGCATGTAGGTGTCGTGCCCGCCGCCGCCGCTGTGCGCAGGGGCAGTGAAGACCACGTCGTAGCTCTCGCCGGGGCCGATGTTGATCGTGTCGGTGTCGTACGAGGTGTCGGTGCCGTCCCTTCCACGCATATGCGTAGCGTCGCGACCGACGACGCGCATTCGGATGCCGGCAATACTCATCGCCTGCTCCTTGAAGCCAAGGTTGGCAAAACGCAAGGCGACCTGATCGCCCTCATTGCAGCGGACCAATGACGAGTGCGGCTGGTACTGCAGCTCGGGTCGCCCTTGGGGGTGGACCAGGTCTCCAGTTGTGGGGTCCGTCTCCACATCGAGGAAGTGCGTGGATCCAGCCGCGTTGATCGGTGCGTTGGGAGCGATCGTGTCCGGGTAGACCCGACCGTTCAGCAGGCTGAAGTCGGCCCGGTAGTCGCTCCACTCCGGCAGCTGGATGTGGGCGTCGGCCCAGTGCGACTCGGCCCACACTTCCGACAAGAACATGGCGAACTCCCGGTCATAACCGGTAGATCCGTCGCCGTCGTTGTACATGAACTTCGTGAAGCCGCCGTGGCTGCTTCCGTCCTGCAGCGGCCTCACGAAGACGAGCCCGGTCATCCCCATGTGCACGTGCTCGACGTCCTCGACGTGGCAGTGGTACATGTACGTGCCAGGGTCCCGCGGCCGGTAGACATAAGTGAACTCTCGGCCACTGGGCACAGCCACAGATCCGGACGGCTCACCGTCGTAGAACGGGATCACATTGCGGAAACCGTGCCAGTGCAGGGTGTGCGCGTCGAAGAGGTCAGGCCGCAGTTCCAGACCCAAGTTGGTCAGCTTGACTCGGAACTCGTTCTGCTCCGTGTCGCTGTACTGATTCGTCCAGAACAACGGCGCGTTGTGCTGAGCCTTGTACTTCTGGTTCGTTACGTTCTCCTGCGCAACATTGGTGAGGTTACGGAACCCGAAGATGTACGTGGTCAGTCCTTCGGGGGCCAGCACGTCCGGGTGGAAAGGTGGGATCTCCGGCGTCGGAGGCAAGTACATCCACCCATCCGTACCGCCCAAGTACATGTCCACCGGACCACCGGCGGCACTCACCTGAGAGGGCAGCAACACTTTGCCCGCCCAGGTGGCCGTTCCGGCGACAGCCAGTGCCCCACCCGCATACTTGAGGAACTGACGCCGATCAAGGCCCATCGCGTCGCTCATTCCCTCGTCTCCTCTGGTCACTGGCTTTCCTTCCCGCTTTGGCGGTGCAGCTGGTTACGGGACATCGATGGCATCCAGGTCTCGGCCGCCGCCGGTCATTCCGTTGGCGGTGCCGTCGAAGTAGACCGACCACGCACCGTTGCTGGAGTGCACGACGTCCTCGTCCTGGTTCGTCCCGATACCGGTCAGACTCACATTGCTCTTGAACGAGAGGTAGAAGTCCGTCCCACTGACCAGGGACAACCCGTCCACATCTGCGGTCGAGCTGACTCCATTCGCTGTGGCGTCCCAGACTCGGGCGTAGCTAGAGCTAGTGCCGTTCCAGCTGTAGATGTCAGCGTCGTCACGTTGTCCACCGACCCCAGGCGGCCCGGAGTCTCCGACCGTCGAGAAGTACAGCGTCTGTCCGTCGGGGCTGACGCTGATCGCGTCCAGGTCTCGGGAGCCTCTTGACATGCCGTGCGCGGTCCCGTCGAAGTAGACCGACCACTGGGCTCCGTTGTAGTACACGACGTCCTCGTCCTGAACCGTGCCCACGTCCGGAAGCGTGGTGTCCTGGGCAAAGCTCAGGTAGAAGTGCGAGGCGTCGACCCTGTCGTAACCGTCAACATCAGCGTCGGCCGGCACCACGAGGTCCGTGGCAGTCAACTCGCGCCCGAAGGCCGTGTTGTTCCAGGTGTAGATGTCGGAGTCGTCAAACGGTCCGCTCACCCCCGGAATGCTGGCGTTGCCGAGTGTGCTGAAGTACAGCGTCGTCGGGCCCGGCTGCCCTGCGCTGACCGTCAGTACCGTGCTGGCAGTGGTACTCCAGCCCCCGTTCTGGCCCATGGCCCGCACATACAGCGTGTAGTCACCGTCGGCCCATGTGCTGACGTCGATCTGGGCCGCCAGGCCCCATTGACCGCCGCCATTGTCGGTGAGGTCCATCGCAGTTGCCGCGCCTTCTCCGGGATCGGCACCGACGAACCACTCGGCCTGGGTGACCGGGTCTGCCGGGTCACCGGCTGTCGCGAGCGCCGTCAGGTCGACCGTGGCCGCTCCTGCAGTCGGGTTCGGCGTAGCCGCAACGTCACTAACCGTCGGAGCGGCGCAGTCCGGTGGGCAGACCGGTGGCGCGATGCCGCCAGCGATCTCATCGGCGCCCGCGTCGATCGCCGGGCCATTCGGGCGGTAGTCACCGTCGATATCGCGGTCGGGGGCCGTGACGGCTCCCTTGTCCGGGGCCCCAAGATCGACCGCCGGCGACCCGTTGGTGAGGTGGTAGTTCCCCATCTGGGTTGCTGGTGCATCCAGCGTGACCAGAGTGGCGTCCACAAAGGCGGGGTTCTGCCGCCAGGTGGCGAAGGCCACCGACACGTAGAACGAGTC
>JAHELE010000023.1 GCA_024644345.1 Actinomycetes bacterium
GGGCGGACGTGGTCGGAGGCGGTGGCTGATTCGAACGCGGCGTATGGCGGGATGGAGGTTGTGCGGGTGTTCTATCCCGGCCTGCCGAGTGCGTGGCCGGGCCGCGCCGGGCAGGTGGGTGGACCGGTTGTCGTCTCGTTCAAGGCCGACCCGGTGGACATCGTGTCCGGCAAGCATGACGCGTACTTGTCCAACTGGTTCGCCACGGCACCGAGGGACCGTGACATCTGGTGGACGTACTGGCATGAGCCGGAGGACGACGTCGCGCGTGGAGACTTCACCGCGCAGCAGTGGCGGGACGCGTATCGGCATCTGGCTGGTCTTGCTGATGCCGCCAAGAATCCCCGCCTGCACAACACGGTGGTCTTGATGTGCTGGACGGTCAATCCGCGGTCGGGACGGGCCTTCGACGACTTCTTCCCTGGGGGTGATGTGGTCGATGCCATGGGCTGGGACTGCTACAGCGTCGCGAGCTCGACGACCTCGTACGCCAAGCCTGAGGACGTCTACGGTCGTGCGCTGGCCAAGACCCGCGAGCTGGGTCTGCAGTTCGGGGTCGCCGAGACCGGCTCACTGTTGGCTCCCGGGGACTCCGACGGCACCAAGCGGGCGGCCTGGCTGGTGTCGGTCGGACGCTGGCTCAACGACCAGGACGCCACCTTCGCCTGCTACTTCGACTCGGTGGTCGGGGGCGAGTTCCGTCTGCTCGACCAGGCGTCGCAGAACGCGTGGCGACAGGTCGTGACCGACATCGGCCCACACCAGCCGATCGGGGGACTGGCCCGCGGCCCTGACGAGCCGTCGTCGATTTCGGCCGCTGGCGACTGACCTGTAGACTCCTTCCGTCTCGGCGAGGGTGTGCCGGGCCCATGCTGGATATGGGTCGGGTACCCGTGATCGACGCGGTGCTGGCGCCTCGTGCGCGGGTGCGGCTCTTTCATCACCCGCATCGCCGACGCCCAGCCCGCAGCCAGCCGCCGTCAGGAGCCCACGCCGTGTCAGAGATCGTCATTGCCGCCGAACGTCGCACCGAGTTCGGCAAGGGGGCCGCTCGCCGACTGCGCCGCGCCAAGTTGGTGCCGGTGGTTGTCTACGGGCACGGAGAAGCCACTCAGCACCTCGCGCTCCCCGCGCACGAGCTGATGCTCGCTCTCAAGCAGTCCAACGCGTTGCTGTCCCTGCAGCTCGACGACGGCGCTCAGCTGGTGCTTCCGAAGTCGGTCCAGCGCGACCCGGTGCGCCACACGATTGAGCACGTCGACCTGGTCGCGGTTCGGTCGGGCGAGAAGGTCACTGTCGAGGTCGTGGTCAGCACCGACGGGAAGATCGCCCCAGGTGGTCTCCTCGAGCACGTGCACGACACCATCACCATCGAGGCTGAAGCCACCAACATTCCTTCTGAGCTGGTTGTCTCCATCGAGGGTCTCGAGGTGGGCAGCAGCATCCATGCCAGCGAGGTCGCCCTGCCGTCCGGAGTCGTCCTGCTGGCCGATCCCGAGCTCGTGCTGCTGCACGTCCTGGCCGCTCAGTCGGCCGAGGCCGAGGCCGATGAGGCAGCCGACCTGGCAGTGGCGGCAGCGGCATCTGAGGCATCGGCTGCGACAGCGGCAGCGACCGCTGAGGTGGAGGAGTCAGACTGATCGGCCGCAGGCGTTCGGGGGACGCCTCCGCTGACGACGATGCCTTGTGGCTCGTCGTCGGCCTTGGTAACCCCGGCTCCGAGTACGCCGGAAACCGCCACAACGTGGGGTATCAGGTCGTCGAGTGCTTGGCTGGCGGTGAGAAGTTCAAGGCGCACAAGCGGGCGAGGGCGCTCACCTGGGAGGGTCGGGTCGACGGCCAGCGCACCCTGCTGGTCAAACCGACCACCTACATGAATGAGACCGGGCAATCAGTTGCACCGCTGTGTTCCTTCTTCAAGGTGAGCCCGGACCGAGTGATCGCAGTCCACGATGAGCTCGACCTGCCGTTCGGCTCGCTGCGACTGAAGTTCGGTGGCGGCGACAACGGGCACAACGGGCTCAGGTCGCTGCGGCAGTCGCTCGGTTCGGGAGAGTTCTACCGTGCGCGTGTGGGTATCGGACGTCCCCCGGGCAGGATGGATCCCGCCGCCTTCGTACTTCGTGACTTCAGTGCGGCCGAGCGCAGTGAGGTCCCGACGTTCGTGGAGCGGGTGGCCGATGCCACCGCCGCCTTGATGTCTCAGGGGCTCGACCGGGCGCAGTCCCAGTTCAATGACTGACTCGCTCCCGGAACGACCGAGCAGGGAAAGAGGCACGCGATGAGCACGACACGGCGAATCGGCGGTGCGGGCGCGACCGCACTCCTGATGGCAGTGGCGCTTCTGCCGGCTGTCTATGTGACGCCATCAGCAGCCGGCTCGGGCCGCGTGATCGACGGATCCTCCTTCGAAAGGTCGCTCAGGGGGTGGTCGCCAACGGGGCGGTCCACCCGGCTCGATCGCGTCGACCGTGGCCATGGCAAGAAGAGCGCGTCCGCTCGCCTGCGGCCCCCACGGGGTCGGACCGCCACCGTCGGCATGACTGACGCCCCGGCTCTCATCCGCTCGTCGAAAGCTCGCGCCAGGTACGTGGCCCGGGTCTGGGTCAAGGCGAACCGCGATGCACTGCGATCGGGGCCGGTCAGGGTGCGGCTGTCTCTTGGCGAAGTGACACAGAAGGGGCACGGGGTAACCGGGTGGCGGCTCTCTCGTCTACACAACACGCGCTGGCAGCAGGTGTCGGTCCCCTTCACGTCGCGTCATGACGGCCGTCGCCTCGACCTCACGGTCCGCGCGATCGACCTCCGACCAGGCGGGGCGGTCCTCGTCGACGACGTTCGTATCATGCGCTCGCCGCGGCCGTCGGCCAGCAACCGAAGGCTGGCCGGCACGCGTTTTGGCACCTTCGTGGACCAGGGGCGCCTGGAGTTCCGGCGCGCTCTTCGCCTGTCGGACCGGCGCTTCACGCGAATGGAGGCGGTGCGTTTCTTCGAGCCGGTGATCCGCGACGGCTGGAGCGGAAAGCTCGGCGAGGTGAAGCGTCCGATGTCCGTCTCGTTCCGCGCACCCGTTGGGCAGGTGCTGTCCGGTGAGCACGATGCGATGCTCCGAACCTGGTTCCGGAACGCACCGGGCGGCTTTCCAATCTGGTGGACCTACTGGCACGAGCCGGAGGACGACATCGCGGCCGGTCAGATGACGGCCAGGCGCTATCGGTTGGCCTGGCAGCACATCAACGCCATCGCACGCCAGGTGGCGGGAAACAACCTGCATCCCACGCTGATCCTGATGGCGTGGACCGCCCGGTCCGGGTCGGGACGCTCTGTGAGCGACTACTACCCCGGTGACTTCATCGACGTCGTGGCGTGGGACGGCTACAACCCTCCTGGGGCGACCGGGTATGCGGCGCCAAAGGCGATCTTCGGGTCGGCGGCCGCCAAGACCAAGCGGCTCGGCAAGCGGTTCGCCATCGGAGAGCTCGGCAGCGTCTTGGTTCCGGGCGACGAAGGAAGCCGCCGGGCCCGGTGGCTGGTCGACGCCGCGCGGTTCGCGTCCGCCAGGAATGCACCGTTCGTCACCTACTGGGATGCCAAGATCCCCAACGAGAACTACCAGCTGCGTGACGTGCCCTCCCGCCTGGCCTGGCGTTCCGTGGTGAAGGACTGACACCTGCGCTGCGGACGTCAGATACCGCGTCCCGTGCGATGGAGCTGACGCAGCACCCAATCAGGTGACATGAGGCCCGAAGCGACGCCGAGGGCGAGGTAGGCGCGTGGTTCCAGTGGTCGTCGTCGCCAGGCCCGCCATGCCCAATGCACGCTGGCTCGGCGCTCATGGTCGGCTGCGGTGGCGAAGGCGATCTGTCCGAGGACGCGCGCCTCTCCGGACGGGACATCGGCGAACTCGGGGTAGCGATCGAGCAGCCACGGGAGGGCAGCGCGGATCGTGGTCCAGCGCGCCGAGAAGTAGGACGCCTTGGACCAGAGGACCCGCACCCCGACCTCCGGCACGTTGATGATCGGGTGTCGACGGGCGGCTCGTAGCAGAAACTCGTAGTCCTCGGCGTAGCTGCCGGGGATCTCTTCCTCCACCAGCCCGAAACCGTCCAGTACTGCTTTTCGACGCATCACGAAGGTGGACGGGTGGAGTTCGGTCAGGCGGTCCCGCAATAGGTCGGTGAGGGTGATGGCGCGGCTGTCGAGTACCCGCGGGTGCGAGACACCGTCGTAGTGGACGTCGATCCCGCAACAGACGAACTCCGCTGTCGGCTCGTCGGTCAGCGCGCTCACCTGGCGGCGCAGCTTGGTCGTCATCCAGGTGTCGTCGTCATCGCAGAAGGCGACCAGCTCGGCCTGAGCGGCCACCAGACCCGAGTTCCTGGCTCCGGCAAGCCCAGGGGTGCGGGTGTTCGACAGCACCTCGATCCGTCGATCGTGTGGCGTGGCCCCCAGTGACTGGTCGGTCTCGAGCGTGGGATCAGGGTCAGACTGGTCGAAGACCACCAGCACCCGAACGACGCCTGGGTAGTCGGATGCGAGAACGGACGAGATCGTCGTGCGAAGGAGCTCCGGTCGGTTGCGAGTAGCTACGACCACATCGACGTCTGGGAACTCGGTCACGGCGTCCTCGGCCCGTAGCCGTAGTGCCTCTGGAGCGGCAGGGTGAGCGCCGAGACGAACCGTCGTCGTGAGGTTGGCATGTCGTCCCGCCAGGACTGGTCGGAGCGAATGGTGATGTCTCCTGACACGAAGCGCATCGGATTCCCGGCAACCGTGTGAGACGGTCCGACCGTGAGGGTGTCGCCGTCGAGGAACTGCAGCACGTCGGCATCGTCGGCGACCCCGGCGAACCCGGCGACCGCCAGCAGGCTGTCCTTAGGGGCCTCGACGAAGTCCTCGTACCGCACCCGGAGGTAGGGGTGGTGGTGCCCTAGTCGCTCGATGATCGAGTTCTGGACGTCCCACAGCACGGCAGCCTTGGCTGGGCCGTAGACGGGCATGGGAATGCCGCCGGCCTCGGGTCGAGCCACGTTCTTGGTCCAGGCGTGCGCCACTGCCCGACTGTCACGCACGACGTGGAGGACTCGCAGCTCGATCCCCGGCACCTGGGCGAGCATCAGGGCGTACGAGGCGTGCTTGCTGGAGTCGATGATCGTGCGGGCACCGGATACCTCAGCGATGGCGTGGTACAGCCGGGCGATGCGCCCGAGGTACTGCGCGTGCCGACGCTGGTAGGACGGGGAGAGGCCCGGGCGCAGCATGAACGGCACGTAGCGGTTGCGATCGACGGCGAATCGCAGTGCCACTGCCTCGTCTGCGTCGAGGCTGTCCCAGCCCCCGAAGGCCGTCTCGCCTACGTCCTGCCAGAACGGGCACGACCCGAAGGGTTTGCCACATCCGCAGAGGTCGTCGTCACGGAGTCCGCGGTCCCACAGGTGGACTGTCTCGCCCACTCCCACGACGCCAGGCAGCTCACCGAGTGCCCGTTCGAGAAGGGTCGTTCCGCTGCGGCCCTGGCCCCCGATGTAGACGATCCGCAGAGGATCCGATGCCGGGGACTCGGCCGGCGACGTCTGGAGCTCGGCGATCAGCTCCCGAATCCGCAGCACGCCGTCGGGAGACGCTGAATCGTCAAGCGACTGACTCCGTGCGTGGGTCAAGGAGGCTTCCACCTCGGCATCCAGGTCGGCGGTTTCAGATACCGACGTCACAATTCCGGCCGCGGCGATCCGCTGCGCAAAGCGCTGCTGATGTCCATCGATGTGCTCGCCCCGGTCGGGGTCTCGAGGGATGCAGATGGGGACAAGTCCGCTGCGCCGGATGTCGGTGATGGTCGCGGGGCCGCCGTGGCAGATCACTGCGTCGGCTCTGGCGATCTCGGTCTGCAGCTGCGAGTGGTCGAGCAGACGCGACCGTTCTCCGTTCACCGGCGGCCGAGCCGTGCCGTACTGGATGAACATCTCATGCTCCGGATGGCGCCGGGCGTAGTCGTCTGCCCAGTCGACGAGGCGCTGAAAGGGATGGAAGTCGGTGCCGACCGTCACCAGGATGCGGCTCACAGCAGCGGTCCCACGAGCACGGAGTCCTTGTACAGCCTCTGCTGCTCTTCCCACTGCACGCAGAAGAGAGTGCTCACGGGACGACACAGTCGACCCGTGACCGTTCGGCTGTCGATGCGGTCGTACACCTCGACGTAGACAGTAGGAATGCCCTTGGCGCGCGCGAGCAAGAAGAACGGGTACGCGACGGCCGCGCCGGTCGAGACGACGATGTCGGGCTTCTGCTCACCGATCACACGCTTGGCCAGCGCCGTGTTGCGGGCCAGGTTTCGTACGTTTCGGGTGGTCGGGTGATAGGCCCAGGTGACGTCCTCGGCCACCAGCTGTGACACCGCATCGGCCGTGTCGAAGGTGACCCAGTGGCGTTGGTCGCGTGGCCACAGGGGAGCCAGCGCGAGAAGCTGGGCCAGGTGCCCGCCGCTCGAGCCGACAAGGAGCGCTCGACCGGACAGGCCAGCGAGTGCCTCCACGATTCCCCCGGTCTGCGCGTCGTGTTGTTGTGCCCCATTCTTCCTTGTTGCCCGATCGATGAGGTGGCCACCACCAAAGACCCGGCAAACGGGTGACGCCGATCGGGTGAATGCCCCGGGACGTGCCTACTGGGTGCCCGGACTGCGCCGCCGAAGGGCGGCTGACAGCTCGGCGAGATGAAGTTGCCGGCGATAGATCCGGACAAAGCCGACATAGGCGGCGGCACAGACGATGATGCTGACCGCCAACGCCACCCAGGTCTGCCCCAGCCACATCGCGACCAGCCCGGCTGGGAGACCAACGGCCACGAGATTGGCGAGTACGGCGTAGAAGGTACCGATCTCAAAGGGGTGGACACCGTCGGTGCGGGCCAGCTGCGCGACGGAGAGCCCATTGATCACGATGATGCTGGTTCCCCAGGCAATTGCCGCCCCGAAGGCACCGTACGTCGGCACCAGAAGAAAGATCAGGATGACCTGGGTGACGAGGGCGCCCAGGGAGTTGGTCAACGTGATCCCGGTCCGTCCCGTCATGCTCAGCATGACGTCCACCATGCCGGAGCCGTTGCCGATGAATGCGGCTATGCACAGCGCCACCGTCACCGGCCATGCGGACGTGTACGACTCACCAAATATGCTGAGCAGCAAGGGGCTGAAGATCGCGACGCCGATGTACAGCGGACCATTCATCAAGATGATCCAGGTGGTCGTCGACCGATAGACCGCCGAGATAGAGCCCCGACGGTCGGCGGTCGCGAGGCTGGCGACCTGCGGCTGGGCCGCGAGAGCCAGGGCGGAGTTGGTCAGCTGGCCGACGACCAGAAAACGAGTGGCGATCGCGTACACCGCGGCTTCGGCTGGACCCTGGAGCGCTGACACCAACACGATGTCGAACCGTTGCCGAGCCTGCTGGACGACGCTGGTGATCGCCCGTGGCCAGGTGAAGCTCCAGAACTGTCTCTGCAGCCCTGGCTCCATCGGCGTTTCCTTGCCGCGCAGCCGGCGGCTGATCCAGAGCCAGGTGAGAACGACAAGTATCAGATACGGCAGTGCCCATGCGGCCGTCACAGCGACGACGCCACCCAGGACGACGGCCGCGATCGTCACTATCACCTGCAGGGTGGGGCGGAGCAGACGGTCGAGGGTTGCGGTGGGACCCATCGTGCCCAACCCTCTGGTGGCACCGAGCAGGGCGTCGAACAAGACGATGGCGGGAAGCGCGAAAGCCAGCACCCGGAGCAGCTGCGCCCCCGTTCTGCTGCCGTCGAGCAGAAGCTCTGACGCCATTGGTGCCAACGCGAAGAGTGCAACGGCACCGACGACCGACAGCACGAGGACGGGGCGAAGGGCGGACCGCAGCAACGGTTTCAACTCGCCGGTGCGCCCGAGCTCACGTAACCGGGCCACCCAGTAGACGAGGCCGATGGAGGTGCCGAGTCGGGTGATGGTGGCAATCAGCAGCACCACTGACGTCGCCGCGAAGTACAGCCCGGTGTCCTCCTCGGAGAAGGAGCGCGCGACGATGACCGAGAGTGCGATACCAAGGCCGGCGGCGGCAGCTGCCGCCACGATGTTCTGTGAACCACCCCTGCCGATGCGGTGAAGGTGCGCGGGTGCGTGCGGGTCGCTCATCGCCGCCACGAAGGCACGCGGCCCCACCACCGGGCCAGTCGTTCATCGAATGGTTGGTAGTGGGCATCGAGCTGCGCTCTGAGGGCGTCGCCCATGGGGGCACGCGATCGCGCGTTGTGACGCTTCAGCGACACCGCCTGGTCGGAGAGACCCAGGAACTCGGTGACTCTCGGCCAGTCCCGTTCGGGGGCTGCCCAGAAGTCGGCGCTGTCGAGGACCAACATGTTCTCCGCGCCGATGGCACGCGACATTCGCTCGAGCTGGTCGATGTACTCGCCTCGCTTCACATAGGCCAGGTGTTGATGCGCCAGGCTCCGCTGAGCCTCTTGGGTCCGTAGCCGTTCTTCCTCACCCGCCAGCCGTTCGGTCTCGAGCTCGAGAGCGCGCTCGAAGGGTTCGGTCTCGAACCCTCGGGCGAGCTCGTGGGCATGGGCTGAGTAGGCGCGCTCGACGGGGTCGCGCAGTAGTGCGATCACCCGCACACCCGGCAGCGCACGGGCGATCCGGGCCGCTGTCAGTGGGTGCCAGAGGTAGTAGGGGCTCGACTCGCCCACCACCACTCGTCCGTCACCCTCTCTCCACGCAGCCTCGACGGCCCCACGGGTGGGGAAGTGGGCCCGATACCAATCGATCGACTGCTCGGGGTGGAGGTCGAAGTAGTGCACACCTTTGCGCAGTGTGGGGCCCATGAAGCCGTTGTGCTGAGCCAGCGCCTTGAAGAGGGTGGTCGTGCCGCACCGTTGACCGCCGACAATCAACATGTCCGGCAGCACCCGGTGCTTGGCAGTGCGTCGGCCGAGCTGGTCGGCAGCGACGAGAGCCACTTTGCGACTGGCGTCTTTGACGGTGCCGCTCATGACTCGTTTGCTCCTGGTCGCGTGGAAGGTGACGGCTGGAGTGCTGCCCGGCTCGTCAGAGTCGGTAGCAGCCACTCTCCCACCGGTCCCAGACGGGCCCCGGCTCCGGTCTGGTCGTCGTCGAGATAGCGACCGGCGAGCTCGAGCAGATAGCCGGTCGTCACGAGATCTGCCGCTGCCTGGTTGAGCACGCCGAACGGGCGCAGAAGGGGAGTGGCGTTGTCGTACAGGTCATCCGGAAGTGATGCGAGCTCGCTGACGAAGGGGACCCGCGACGTCAGGAAGAGATGGAGCGCGTCATATCCAGCAGGAACCCCGGTGGCGAAACGCTCCCAGTCCCACACTGAGCAGCCGTCGGCGTCTGTGGCCATGTTCGTACGTCGCCAGTCGCCGTGCCATGAACCCCACGGCACGGTGGTCTGCCGGGCAGCTCGTGCCCACTGTTCGGCCACGGCTGCGAAGCCGCGCTCGACCCCGGACACATCTGGTGCGGAAGCGCGGCGGCGCCAGCGGTCGGTCACAGCATCCAGCGCCTCGTCGACGTCGATCGAGTTCCTGCCTACTGAGGCGACCTCGACCTGGGCCGTCACAACAACCGCGTCGTCAAGCCGACTCGTGCCTCGCGTGGGGACTGGGGCCTGCACGACGTATGGGTGATCGGCGAACGTCCCCGATCCGATGAGCGCCGGGACGCGGACCGAGCGGAGTTCACCGAGTGAGGCGAGTGCGTCGATCTCACACCTGACGAGCCGGTCACTGAGCTGGTCGACGCCGCACTTGGCGAAAGCGGTCAGCCGACCGGATGTCGTTGCAAGTGCGACAACGGGTTTGCGGTTGGCGCGCGGTGGGCCGAGGTGAACGCCAAAGACGTACTCCTCGGTCGGCAGGTGTCGAACGAGATCGCGGAGGATGGCCGGCTCCGGCAGTCGCACGGCACGGGTGCCAGTAGCGAGAGCGACCCTGGCGACCTGGGTGCGGAGGCGCGCCGCGAACGACGTCCGGTCGCGCAGGGCGGTCAGGATGACGCCGGCTGCCGCGTGCGGGCGGGTCGGCAGAATCAGTCGGGGCTCCACCTGGTTGGGATACAGCACATAGCGTGCGGACGACGCCAGCTGTGTCTGTCCGTCCAGGTCGTCCTGATCCCACAGCAGGTTGAGGACGCCCCCCGAGGCGCCGGTCATGACGTTGCCCGCCGTCGAGTCCACGGGATGGCTGCTGGTGCCTTCCATTGGGGCGTCAGTCGCCGGAAGCCGGTGTCGTGGAGCTGGGGTACGACTGGGTCCGGGTGTCCGTCCAGCCGGTCGCGCTCGTTACGCCAGAGCAGACCAACTGATATCAGGAGCAGGGAAAGCGTCGAGCTGATGCCCACGTACACAAAGACGTAGAGCATCTGCACGATGACGATCGTGTGGGCGGCGATACCGATGGGTGTCACATCGCGTCGGAAACGCCACAGGATGGCCAGGAAGAACCCCATGAACGCGGCCAGCCCGACTATTCCGTGCGAGTAGAGAACGTTCCATGCCTGGCCGGTACTCCCGATGGTTCGGTTACCGCATCGGGGACATTCGGGCGTCGCGCCGATAGCGATCGAGTCGTCGCTTCCCACGGTTTCGCGGGTACTCCCATAGCCGATGAGTGGCGAGCTCAGCCCGCCGTCGATCGATGCCTGGGCCAGCGAGCTGCGGACCTGGTCGCTGTGACCGGCGTCGGCCCGGCTCTGCACCACCCCGCCCAGTGGCGTGACAGCGAGCACGAAGAGGCCCACTGCCCCCACCGCCAGGAGTGCACCGATCAGCCAAGGGCGCCCTGCGAGAGCGAGACGGAAGACGGCGTAGCACGTCGCCAGTGCCAGACCGAGCCATAGCCCGCGGTTCAGCGAGTAGACGATGGGCACGACGGCGACGGCAAGGGCGGCCAGGCCCCAGATCCTGCGCCGTGCGGTTCCGTAGACGATCCAGCCCACGATGAACCAGATGATCAGAATCGAGAGGTTGTTGCCCCAGGCGTTGGTGAACTCGAAGGGTGCGTTGGGCCTGGCGTCGCCGGTGCCGATCACGTCCTGGATCTGAGCCACCTGGGGATGCACCATCGACACGATGCCTCGCCGGGCCGCGAGTGGTCCGGGTAGCAGCATCTCGACCGGCGACTTCCACTCGAGTGAGGGGAACGCAAGTCCGACGAACCCCCCGGCCAGAGTGACGATGAAGAGGGTGCTCAGCCAGCGGACGATACGAAGGCGGGGCACCTCGGCCTCGGTCAGGTTTCCCACGTAGAGCAGCACCACGGTGGCGCCGAGGTACTGAAGACTTCGTAGCACGTAGGCGTCCAGGCCCTGTGCAAAGGTGGTGGGCAGCGTGTCAGGGGCGTTGATGCCCAGGACGATCAGGCCTAGCAGAGTCCACCCGACGAAGAGCATCCAGAGTCCGAACCAGGGTGGCACGTGGATATGAGGTCGCTGCCTGAGCTGCCACGCCATGGGAATCGCGGCGATCGGGAAGACAAGGGCGCCAAGCCCGAGCGCCCACCACAGCGGGTAGCCCACGAGGGCAGCCATCAGCGGCCACCCCGCCGGCCAACTGCGGGGGGACCACCACGGTCCAGCGGCGCGCCCGCCCCGCTGGACCAGCGTGGTGGAGTCGGGGTGCCCGGACACCGGGGCTGTGGACATCGTCATGGTCAGCGGGTCGGTGATGCCTTGCCCAGTGGCGCATCGCGGCTCGTTGAACCGTTGGTCGGCTTGCCGTCCGCTGGGCGGCCACCTGTGGTGCCGGGGGAGTCGGCTTTCGTCGGCGTGGATGTCACAGCCAGCGGTGCTGCCTGCTCGGGGGTGTCGAACACGGGAACGGTGACGGCGCCAGGAACGGTCGTGCCGACAAGTTGCCATTGCCGGACGCCGTCCGCAACAGATTCGCGTTGGGTCTTGCCCACCTCGATGACGGGGATCGCCGCGTCCGCCAGGCGTCCGAAGAACTGGGCGTCAGCAGCGACGTCGTTTGCTCGGGAACGGATCAGGACAAAGTGGTTTCGCTTGGCAAGATCGCCGAGGACGGCCTCGATGCCGCTGCCTTCGAGATCGTCTATCTGTGAGTCGAGGCCGTGGCCGGACGTCAGCAGGGAGAGCTGGGGGACGTCAGGGACGCGCCGGATGGCTTCGGCGACCGGCACGCGTCCCCGCAGGACCTCGGTGAGGCCATCAGTGGCGGGCAGCCCGAAGAGATCGGCGATCGTCGACGTCTGGTCGGCGATCACGAGTGTCGTGGAGTGACCGGCCCTGGTGAGGGCGACTGCCAGGTTGGCCGCCACCACGTCCGCCCCGAACCCTGGGCTGGGCGAGGCAATGACCAGCGTGGCCGGCTTGTCGCCGAGACCGCTGAGGATGGCATTCCTGACCTGCCCGAACGACTCGGCGCCGGGCGAGTGAGGCGCAAAGAGCGAGGCCGGGCTGCCGGGTGATCCTGGGATGTCGGCCAGGACGGCGAGCCCCAGCCTTCGCTCGACCGATCGCCAGTCATAGCAGCGACCGTCGCGCCGTTCGAGCAGGTAGAGCGCCATCAAGCCCAGCAGAAGTCCGAATGCCAACCCACTGGTGAGAACCAGCACGGTGTTCGGACTCGCCGGCCGCCGCGGGATGAGGGATTCGCTGATCACCTTGCCGGGGTTGACCCGAGTGCCCACCAGGTAGGCAAGCCGCGTGTTCACGGTCTGCAGGGACGACTCGAGTCCCGGGCGCTCATCATTGGTCGCGCTGGGCAACTGCGACTCCAGCTCGGCGATCTGCTGGCGGAGCGAACGCTGTTGCTGCTCAAGGAGCGCATCGGCTGAGTCGCGTCGATTGGCCAGATAGGCATCCGCGTACGCCGCTGCGCCGTTGCGGGCGTCCTCCGGCGTGCTGCCGGCGAAGCTGATGCGGAGCACATTGGTGTTGGGCGGCACAGCCACCGACACGTGCTGAACGAGCTGACCGACGATCTCGGGCGTCTGCAGAATCACCTTGGCCCGCGATGACACCGCTTGGGAGGCCACCAGCTGCGCCTCGGTGTCCAAGTTGACGAGCGAGTTGGTGCGAGCTCCCTCGACCGAATTGTCCAACTCGCCGCCGATCGGATTGACCAGGACCGACGACGTGGAGATGTAGGTCTTCGGGGCGATGAGGAGGTAGGTGGCCGCCAGTCCGAGCCCGATGAAGGCCCCCAGGGCCACGACCCACCACCGCCTGCGCAGAGCACCTGAGTACTCACCCAGGGTGGCGCCCCCCTGCTGACCGCTGACCTGTTCCACGTCTGTCCCCTTGCCCGAGTCGGTACCAGGAAGCGTACGGGGCGACTGGTGGGGCGACGGCCCGGCGTCGGCCGGATTCACCCGTGTGGTCGCCGCTGTGCCTACTCTCAGTAGGCGCAAGATCACTCTCAGCACCGGCCCGTCCGCCGTTAGTTTCCTTTCTGCCCCTCTGGCTTCCGCCGCTCGTCGTCACGCCCTGTAATGGGGACTCATCCGCACTGGTCACGGCGACCAGGCAACGGCGCGGGTGACCGACGTGGGGGGTAGCAGTGATGGGTTGGAGACGCGTCTT
This sequence comes from Actinomycetes bacterium, assembly GCA_024644345.1. Taxonomy (GTDB): domain Bacteria; phylum Actinomycetota; class Actinomycetes; order JAHEKZ01; family JAHEKZ01; genus JAHEKZ01. The sequence goes on from JAHELE010000023.1 coordinate 13,592, forward strand.
CGGAGCGGCCGTGGTGGCCGCAACTCTGGTGGGTGGGGTCGTGGGACCGGCGACGGTCGCAGGCGCGGCTCCGGCTGATGAGCTGTTGGCGAGCGCCAATCCGCAGAACAACACTCCGCGGGTGCTTGATGGCCGAGTGCAGGCCATCAAGCGGATCGGAGACACCGTCATCGTCGGCGGTACCTTCACCCAGGTGCAGGAGGCCGCACCGAACTCCACCATCCTCTCGCGTTCCGGATTGTTCGCCTTCGACGTGAACAGCGGCGCGGTCAGCACCTCGTTCAACCCTGTGCTGACCAAGAAGCCAGGCAAGACCCCGGGTGTCAATGCACTGATCGTCACCCCCGACGGTCAGTCGGTCTACGTGGGCGGCGACTACAAGAGCATCAATGGTGGCGGACCTGCCCGTGTGCAGCTGCTCAAGCTGTCCGACGGCACGCGTGACTCCAGCTTTGCCAACAAAGCCTTCAGCAGCAAAGTGTTCGACCTCGCGCTGGTGGGAAACCGGCTCTACGCGTCAGGTTCGTTCAAGTCGGTCGGTGGTGTTGCACGCAGGGGGCTCGCGACCTTGGACGCGACCACCGGCGACTTGACCGATGCCGTGAACCTGCCGTTCAACGGAACAGCTGGCGGGGCCGGAACCACGACCGTTCGCAAGATCGACCTGACACCGAGTGGTGACCGACTTGTAGCGATCGGCAACTTCAGCTCGGTCGACGGCATCAACCGCATGCAGATCGCCATGCTCAACACCGGGGGAGCGACGGCGACCGTGGACGGTTGGAGTACAACGCGCTTTGGGGGAACCGACTGCAGCGGCTTCTTCGACACATACACGCGCGACGTCGACATTTCCCCGGACGGTTCGTTCTTCGTCGTCGTGACGACCGGTGGGTTCGGCGGCAGCAGTGGCGTCAAGCTGTGCGACTCGGCGTCTCGCTGGGAGACATATGGCTCGGGCAGCCAGCAGCCAACCTGGGTCGACTACACCGGTGGCGACACCTTCTGGGCCGTCGAGGTCACTGGCCCCGTGGCGTACGTCGGCGGACACTTCCGCTGGATGAACAACCTGCTGACTGCCGGCGACGCCGCCGGCAAGGGTGCCATCTCTCGCGAAGGCCTGGCGGCGCTCGACACCCGCAACGGTCTCCCGTTCTCGTGGAACCCGACCCGCACGCGCGGTGTGGGCGTCTTCGACTTCCACGTCACTCAGACCGAGCTGTGGGCCGGCTCGGACACCGCGATCTGGGCCGGTGAGCGCCGCGACCGCCTCGCTGCCTTCCCGTGGTCGGGTGGCTTGCCGATCCCGAACGACCGGCTCGGCAACCTGCCAGGTGACGTCGTCCAGCTGGACGCCGACGCCGTCAACGGCGCCGACGCCACCTCGCGCTTCCTGACGGGAACTGCGAGCCCGGTGACGACGGCACTGGGTGCCGGTGGAGTCGACTGGTCGAAGCTGCGTGGTGCGTTCATGGTGAACGACACCTTGTTCACCGGTTGGAGTGACGGCACCCTGAAGCAGCAGGCCTTCGACGGAAACACCTTCGGGCCGCTCTCCACGGTCGACATGGGCACCAACACGTTCGCCGGTGAGCTGTCGAGCAACACGAGCCCCGTGACCAGCATGTTCTACGACCGCCGCACCGGGCGTCTCTACTACACACGCAAGGACAGCTCGGGTAAGCAGGGCCAGAGCAACAACGATGGTGGATTGTTCTATCGCGCGTTCACCCCGGAGTCCCGAGTCGTCGGCGACGTGGCGTCGAGTGCGCTGCGAGCTGCTTCCCGCACCGCTATCGACGCGTCGAACATCCGTGGGGCCTTCCTCGTTGGCGACCAGCTGCATTTCGTGACGTCCGCCGGGGCTCTGCGTCAGATCCAGTTCTCCAGCTCAGGCTTCGTCGGTGCGTCGGCGGCGGTCAACTCTGCTGTTGACTGGCGCGCCAAGGGGCTGTTCCTGTCGACGCAGCCGTCGATCCAGGCTCCGAACGCGGCGCCCAGTGCGGCGTTCAACCAGTCGTGTGTGGGGCTTTCCTGTGCCTTCAACGGAACCGGATCGAGCGACTCCGACGGCACGATCGCCTCCTACTCGTGGGACTTCGGAGACGGTTCGCCGGTGGCCTCGGTGGCCAAGCCGAACCACATCTTCCCGTCGGGTCAGAGCTACCCGGTCACGCTGACCGTGACGGACAACGACGGAGCGACGAACAGCGTGACGCAGAATGTGGTGGTGGCGCCGATCGCCAGCTCGATCGCCTTCCGTGATGCCGCCGTCTATCAGGGCAAGCAGCTGCGATTCCACAAGTGGCAGCTACCGGCATCGATCCAGGCCGGTGACACCGTCGTGATGGCAGTATCTGGCTTCAACACCGCCGATCCTGGTCCGATCCTTGACTCAGCCAAGGTGGGATTGAGTGGCTGGACGGTCGTGGGTGACGTCTCTGACACCGACTCACGCACCGTTCTGTATGCCAAGACCGCTGTTGCTGCCGATGCCGGCCAAACCATTGGTGTGGAGTACTCGGACGGCACGACCACCGTGTCGACCAAAGCTGTGGTGAGCATGGGTGTCTACTCCGGTGTCTCCTCCATCGGCCCCGTCACGACTGCGGCCGAAGATGCTGCCCGCAAGCACTACGACCACACCACGCCTGACGTGAACGTTCCTGCGACCGGTGACTGGGTGGTGTCCTACTGGTCCGACAAGACGGCGGGCACCACCGCATGGGACTCGCCAGCTGGACAGGTCGAACGTGTCGATGCCACCTCGTACGTCGACCCGGCGTCCCCCACCTCGGTGCGGATGTCCGGTCTGTTGACGGACGACGGAGCGCCTACAGTGGTTGGCGCCCGGGTTGGTCTGACTGCGATCGCGTCTGACAAGACGACTACCGCCACGATGGCCACGATCGTGCTCAGAACGACTGGTTGACGGAGGCTCTCGTGACATTCGTCTACCACGTCGAGTCCCACCGGAACCCCCGACAGATCGAGCGGCTCGTGAAGGCCCTGGTGCGCGGAGCGCCTGACGCCCTCGTCATCGTCGACCACGACAGGTCGTTCGAGTCACCCGATCCAGCTGTGCTTGCCGGGCTGGGTGCTGAGCTACGGCTGTCTGACGGCGGCTACGGCGACATGACGCACGTGAACCGTTGGTTCTCGACGGCACGCTGGCTGCGTGAGGAGGGAGTCGACTACCGGTATCTGTCCAACCTCACCGGGCAGGACTACCCCCTCCGGCCCACGGCTGACATACATGCCGAGCTGTCCGACTCCGGAGTGGACGCCTTCATCCAGACGTTCGGTGTCTTCGACGCTGCCGAGAGCAGATGGGGGGTCACGCGGGGGCGGACGAGGTACGAGTTCCGGCATCGACGGCTTCGGGGACTCTCGGCCTGGCAGCAGCGGGCTCTGCGCCCGATGCAGATCGTGAACGTTGTCCAGCCGTGGGTACGGATGACGACCTCGACCGGGCTCGCGTGGGGACGCCGCGACCCTGGCCCCTGGGGAGATGACGTGGTTCTTCGTGGTGGTTCGTTCTTCTGCACCCTGTCGCGCAGGGCCGTCGAAGCTGTTCTCCATTTTGCCGACCAGCGTCCGGACGTCGCCGAACATCTCTCCGGCTCGATCGCGCCCGACGAGGTCTATCTGCAAACGGCGATCGGGTCGGCCGTTACCCATGGTGGCCAGGCGAGCGAGCTGGTGGTCGAGAACAACTGCCGCCGCTACTTCGACTTCTCCGAAAGTACCTTCAACCACCCGCGCACTCTCCGCAGCGAGAACCTGCCGGCCGCCTTCGCCAGCGGAGCCGACTTCGCCCGGAAGTTCGACGAGGCGCGATATCCCGGCGTCCTCGATGCTGTCGACGCCCGGCTTGAGGTTGCGGCTGCGAGGGGCCGGCCCCAAGTGGCCGTCAGCCGCTGACCCTGCCCGGTAGCCTGGGAACCCCCGGCGTCGACGGCGTCGGGTTCTCGCCATGTGCAGTGGCGTCCGGTCTTGGGAGGGTTGTTGTCGCTCGCCGGTCTGATCGGCTTGATCGCCGATGACCCATCGGTTGCCGAGGCGACGCGCGCCGATTTCCAGGGTCAGGTGGTCCTTCCCCCGCCTGCGACTGCGCCGCTGCTGGCGGCGCTGGCAGCGGGGGTCACGCGCTCGCCGGCCATGGTGGTCGCTGTGACCGCGACGACCCGTGAGGCCGACCAGCTGTCCGAGGCACTGGGATCGCTGATCGACCCCAACGCCGTAGGCGACTTTCCGTCATGGGAGACGTTGCCTCATGAACGACTGTCGCCGCGCAGTGACACGGTTGGGCGGCGGCTGGCGGTCCTGCGCCGGGTGGCCCATCCCGACCCCAGAGACCCGGGGGCGGGTCCGTTGTCGATCGTCGTGACGCCCGTGCGGGCTCTCCTGCAACCGTTTGCCAAGGGGCTCGGTGACATCGAGCCGTTACAGCTTCAGGTGGGTGACGAGATCGACCTCCGCCATGTTGCAGAGCGGCTGGTCGAGGGCGGCTACGTGCGGGCCGACATCGTCGAGCGTCGGGGAGAGTTCGCCGTGCGGGGAGGCATTCTCGACATCTTTCCCGCGGTCGAGGAGCACCCGCTCCGGGTCGAGCTGTGGGGCGATGCAGTGGAGGAGATCCGCTGGTTCAAGGCCGCCGATCAGCGCAGTCTTGAGGTCGCGCCGCACGGCGTCTGGGCACCGCCGGTGCGTGAGCTGCCCCTGACGGCGGCTGTGCGGTCTCGAGCGGCGGCGCTGGCGTCGCAGCACGAGGGTCTCGCGGATGTGCTGGGACAGCTGGCCGAAGGCATCGCGGTCGAGGGGATGGAGTCGCTCACGCCACTGCTCACCGATGGCATGGAGCTCCTGGTTGACGTGCTAGCCACCGACAGCACCGTTGTACTCGTCGATCCTGACCGGGTCCGGGCGCGAGCGGTCGAGCTGCACCGGACGAGCGAGGAGTTTCTGGCAGCGTCGTGGGCGAACGCCGCAGCCGGAAACGCCACTCCGATCGACCTGGGCTCGGCGTCCTACCGCGAACTGCACGACGTGGAGTGGGCGGCGCGTGAGCGCCAGCTGCGTTGGGTCGGTGTCGGGCCGTTCGGTGATCTCGAAGCGGACGCGGTGCGCTCATCGTTGCGCCCGTCGGAGGAGTACCACGGGGACATCCCCCGTGCTATGGCCGCCGTGAAGGCCGCGGTGAAGGCGGACTGGCGCGTTGTACTCGTCACAGCCGGCCACGGACCAGCCGAGCGATTCACCGAACAGCTCAGGGACGAGGGGATCCCGGCCGAGCTGGTCGCCGAGATCGACGCAGCTCGGCCGGCGTCCGTCGTGCAAGTGACCACCGGGGTGATGGAGCACGGACTTGTCAGCGACGAGCTGAAGCTCTTGGTACTGACCGAGTCTGACCTCGTGGGGCAACGTTCGTCGACCAAAGACATGAGACGTATGCCGTCACGGCGTCGTGCGACGGTCGATCCATTGGCGTTGGTCCCTGGCGACTACATCGTGCACGAACAGCACGGTGTGGGGAAGTACGTCGAGATGGTGAGCCGGGAGGTTCAGGGGGCCACCCGCGAGTATCTGGTGATCGAGTACGCCCCTGCGCGCAAGGGCCAGCCGGCCGACCGACTCTTTGTCCCGACCGACCAGCTCGACCTCGTGACGCGATATGTCGGTGGTGAGGCTCCCGCGCTGCACCGACTCGGTGGAGCTGACTGGGCCAAGACCAAGGGGCGCGCCCGCAAGGCGGTCAAGCAGATCGCGGCCGAGCTGGTCCGTCTCTACTCGGCGCGGCAGTCGGCTGTCGGTCATGCCTTCGGCGCGGACACTCCGTGGCAGCGAGAGCTGGAGGACGCGTTCCCGTACATCGAAACGACCGACCAGATGGCCTGCATCGATGAGGTCAAGCGCGACATGGAGCGACCGGTTCCGATGGATCGTCTGGTGTGCGGTGATGTCGGCTACGGAAAGACAGAGATCGCGGTGCGTGCTGCCTTCAAGTCCGTGCAGGACGGCAAGCAGGTTGCGGTGCTGGTCCCGACCACGCTCCTGGTGCAGCAGCACACGAACACCTTCGCCGAGCGGTTCGGCGCCTTTCCCGTCGTTGTGCGGGCGCTTTCCCGGTTCCAGAGCGACCGTGAGGCCGCAGCGGTACTCGAGGGCCTGGCCGACGGCAGCGTTGACGTAGTGATCGGCACCCATCGACTGCTGCAGGCCACGGCTCGTTTCAAGGACCTAGGCCTCGTGATCGTCGACGAGGAACAGCGGTTCGGCGTCGAGCACAAAGAGCACCTGAAGGCGTTGCGCACCCATGTCGACGTCCTGACACTGTCCGCGACCCCGATCCCGCGCACGCTGGAGATGGCGCTGGGTGGGATCAGAGAGATGTCGACCATTCTCACTCCGCCAGAGGAGCGGCACCCCGTTCTGACCTTCGTCGGTGCCTACGACGAGAAACAGATCGCGGCCGCTGTACGCCGTGAGCTGCTGCGCGAAGGTCAGGTCTTCTACATCCACAATCGGGTCGAGTCGATCGAGCGTGCTGGTGCGCGCATCCGAGATCTCGTGCCGGAGGCGCGGGTCGAGATAGCGCACGGTCAGATGTCGGAGGATGCGCTGGAGCGCATCATCATCGATTTCTGGGAGAAGCGTTTCGACGTCCTGGTGTGTACCACGATCGTCGAGTCTGGACTCGACATCAGCAACGCCAACACCTTGATCGTCGAACGCGGTGACATGCTCGGTCTCGCTCAGCTGCACCAGCTGCGCGGTCGGGTGGGGCGTGGGCGTGACCGCGGATACGCGTACTTCCTCTACCCTCCCGAGAAGCCCATGACCGAGGCGGCCCATGACCGGCTTGCGACCATCGCGCAACACACCGACCTGGGCTCGGGTATGGCGGTCGCGATGAAGGATCTCGAGATCCGTGGCGCGGGAAACGTCCTGGGCGGTGAGCAGAGCGGTCACATCGAGGGCGTCGGGTTCGACCTCTACCTGCGGTTGGTGGGTGAGGCCGTCGCCGTCTTGAAGGGAGAGGCCGAGGGCGAGGCAACGGAACCGACCGAGATCAAGGTCGAGCTCCCGGTCGATGCCCACATCCCGCACAGCTGGGTGCCGTCCGAGCGGGTTCGCCTGCAGGCCTACCAACGGATCGCGGACGCGCATGACGCCGGCGCACTTGCCGAGGTCAGGAGCGAGCTGGTCGACCGGTTCGGCCAGCTGCCGGAGCCGGTCGAGCGGCTCTTTGACGTGGCCGCCCTGAGAACTCTGGTGCGTGAGACGGGGCTCTCGGAGGTCGTCGCCCAGGGGGGCAAGGTGCGCTTCTTCCCGGTCGAGCTACCCGAGTCCGTGGCTATGAGGATCTCTCGGCTGTACCCGGGCACGATCATCAAGCCCACGGTCCGTACCATCCTGGTGCCGAGACCTTCCACGGCGCGGGTGGGCGGCCAGCCCCTTCGCGACGCCGCGCTCCTGCAGTGGGCATCGGACCTGATTGATGCGGTGTTGGTGGGCCAGAAGGCAGCGTGACCGTGTGTGGAACCTGACGAGGAAACGGTGAAGCTGATGCATGGTGCGAGGCGGCGTCGAGTCGCGCTGGCAGTCTCTGTCCTGGGTGTCCTCGGCATCCTGTTTCTCTCCGGGTGCTCCACCCAGAAGGCCGGGTCAGCCGCTGTCGCAGGCGACAACCGGCTGACTGAGGCCGAGCTGACCGACCTCTTCGATGAGCTCAATACTCTCTACGAAGCCAATCCCGACGCCCAGCGGCTCCCCGACGACCAGCTCACGTTGAGCGTCCTCTCCTGGTGGATCAACGAGCAGCTGATCGGGACCGTCGCCCGCGAGAGAGGCCTGACGGCCACCGCCGCTCAGGTCGATGAAGTCCTAGGCGCTGACCAGCAACAGCGCGATGCCATCGCCCTGAGCAACGGGATTCCTCCGTCACGCCTGGACGCCGCGGCCGAGGTGTTCGTCCTGAGCAACGCCCTGACCGAGTCGCTCTCCGCCGACGGCGCGGCACCAGACGAGGTCGACGCCGCCCTGGTTGCCCTTCTGGGGGATACGGCTGACAACCTCGGCGTCTCGGTGAGCCCGCGATTCGCCACGTGGAACTCCGAGACTGTGTCGGTGGAACCGCGCAACCCCGACCGGCTGTCGGCTCCGGCCGGTGGGGTGGCGACTCCCCCCGGGCTCAACATCCCCGACCAGGGGTAAGTCGTGTCGGGACGCCTCTGCCTGGTGGTCACGACCCACCGGGTGGCGGCTGGACTGCTCACCCGATCGGCGTGGCAGGTGCTCGACGATGCGGTCGTCAGGTACGCGCGGCCCGCGCACCCGTTGCTTCCCGCGCTGACCGACGCGGGGCTTGAGGTCCTGACGGATGTCCCCGAGACACCGCGTGCCCTGGCCGGCTGCTTGCTGGACGCTGCCTCCCAGGGCCCGGTGGTGTGGCTGGTCAGTGACGACGGTGACCCGGCCCTCACCGAGGCCCTGGCGCTTGCGATTGCTGAGCGGGCCGAGAGCGGTGCGGCGATTGAGCTGGAAGTCGTGCACGGGTCGTACGACCTGCCGGGATCTCGACTGCTTGACGTTGTTTCGGTGATGGATCAGCTGCGATCACCAGGCGGCTGTCCGTGGGACGCTGAACAAACCCACAGCTCGCTTGCCACGTACCTGGTCGAGGAGACTTTTGAGGCGCTGGCGGCCATCGACGGCGACGACCCGGACGCGCTTCGTGAAGAGCTGGGCGACGTCCTGCTGCAGGTCGCCTTTCATGCACGAATCGGTGAGGAGTCGGAGGAGCGCGCCTGGTCAATCGATGATGTCGCAGCCGGCCTCGTCGACAAGCTCGTTCGACGACACCCACACGTCTTCGGGGACGCCGCTGCCGGCAGCCCTGCCGACGTCGAAGAGCGATGGGCCCAGCTCAAGGCGGAGGAGCGTCCGAGACGATCGGTGGTAGACGGGGTGCCGCTCGCGCTTCCGGCACTGTCGCTCAGCGAGAAGCTGCTGAGCCGTAGCGTTCGTGCGGGGCTCGACATCGAGATCGAAGAGCCAGATCTCCCGGAGGAGATCGACGAGCAGGTACTCGGCGCCTTGTTGTTCGGCATCGTCAGTGCCGCTCGACGACGTGGACTCGACGCCGAATCGGCTCTACGCCGGTTCGCCCACGACTTCGCGGACCAGGCGCGCCGCGCCGGCCTGCCAACCACCGACGGGTAGTCTGGTTGAGAAGCCCACCCTCTCGAAGGAGTACGCCTCGTGGCGACCATCGACGCCCTGATCGCGCGTGAGATTCTCGACTCCCGGGGTAACCCGACGGTCGAGGTCGAGGTCGCACTCGACGACGGAACCATGGCGCGGGCCGCCGTTCCCTCCGGCGCGTCGACCGGTGCGCACGAGGCGGTGGAGCTTCGTGACGGCGATCCGAGTCGCTACCAGGGCAAGGGCGTCGAGAAGGCGGTGATCGCCGTTGACGATGACATCGCGCCGCAGCTGCTCGGCTACGAGGCAAGCGAGCAGCGGCTGATCGACCAGGTGATGCTCGATCTCGACGGCACGCCCAACAAGGCCCGGATCGGGGCGAACGCGATCCTCGGGGTTTCCCTGGCTGTGGCCAAGGCAGCGGCCGAATCCGCTGACCTGCCGCTGTTCCGGTACGTCGGTGGCCCCAACGCTCACCTGCTTCCGGTTCCGATGATGAACGTTCTCAATGGCGGAGCGCACGCTGACACCGACGTCGACATCCAGGAGTTCATGATCGCGCCCATTGGTGCCGCGACGTTCGGAGAGTCGGTTCGCTGGGGTGCCGAGGTATATCACACCCTGAAAACGGTGTTGAAAGAGCGCGGGTTGGGAACCGGCCTCGGCGACGAAGGTGGGTTCGCGCCCAGTCTGCCGAGCAACCGTGATGCTCTCGACCTGCTGCTCGTGGCCATCGATCGGGCGGGGTACACACCCGGCCGCGATGTTGCCGTCGCGCTCGACGTGGCCGCCAGTGAGTTCTTCACCGATGGTGCCTATCTGTTCGAGGGTGAGCGTCGCGATGCCGCGTGGATGACCGACTACTACTTGGGGATCTTGCGCGACTACCCGCTGGTGTCCATCGAAGACCCGATGTCAGAAGATGACTGGGATGGCTGGAAGCAGGTGACTGAGTCCCTCGGCAATGAGACGCAGATCGTGGGGGACGACAACTTCGTCACGAACCCCCAGCGCCTGCAGCGCGGCATCGACGAGGGAGTGGCCAACGCACTTCTGGTGAAGGTCAACCAGATCGGATCGCTCACCGAGACCATGGACGCGGTCGACCTGGCGCACCGCAACCGGTACAGCTGCATGATGAGCCACCGATCAGGTGAGACCGAGGACACCACCATCGCCGATCTCGCCGTGGCGACCAACTGCGGTCAGATCAAGACAGGTGCACCCGCTCGGTCCGAGCGGGTGGCCAAGTACAACCAGCTGCTACGCATCGAGGAAGAGCTCAACGATGCTGCCCGCTACGCGGGAGCTGCTGCCTTCCCAAGGTTCTCCGCATAGCCATGGCAGCCACCGACGACGGACGTAGGTCGCGTGACCACCTTCAGGTTGTCGACGACCGCCCGCTGTGGGCCCGGCTCACCGGGCGGGCTGTTGTGCTGATTCTGGTCGCCGCTGCCTTGGTCATGACGCTGGCCTTCCCCATCCGTGAGTACTTGGCACAACGTGCGGCGATCAGCGCGGCTGAGGACCGTGCGGCGATGCTGGAGAACCGGGTCGGCAACCTTCAGGACCAGGTCGATCGGTGGCGCGACCCCAACTTCGTCGAGCAGCAGGCCCGCGAACGACTGCACTACGTCATGCCCGGTGAGACCGGACTGGTCCTGCTGTCTCCGGGTGACGTCGAGGAGGCGCGAAAGCCGGAGATCACCGTTGCCGTTGAGCCAGAGGTGGCGTGGTTCGACACACTCTGGTCGTCGGTGCAGGAGGCGGACCGGCAGTGAGTGGTGCGGCACCCGCCGCGGTGTCGGACGTCGACCGCGCCGCTGTTCACCGTCAGCTTGGACGTGCACCGAGGGGGATGCTGGCCGTCGCCCATCGGTGTGCCTGTGGCGAGCCCGATGTGGTGACGACGTCCCCTCGGTTGCCCGACGGCACCCCCTTTCCCACCGTGTACTACCTCACGTGTCCGCGGCTGACGTCGGCGGTGAGCACCCTCGAGGCCGAGGGCCGGATGCGGCAGATGCAGGAGCGCCTCGCAGACGACCCGCAGCTGGCCGATCGCTATCGTGCGGCGCACAACAGGTATCTCGCCGATCGTGAGGGTCTGGAGGCCGTTCCTGAGATTTCCGGGATCTCGGCAGGAGGTATGCCCGATCGGGTGAAGTGCTTGCATGTACTGGTCGGCCAGGCGCTGGCGTCAGGTGCGGGTGTGAACCCTTTCGGCGACGAAGCCTTGGACGAGATCGAGGATCGTGGACTGGTCCGCGGCCTCACCTGCGCTCAACGGAGTACCGAGCCATGAGCAGCAAGAGAGTTGCCGCGGTCGACTGCGGCACGAACTCGGTGCGGCTCCTGATCGCCGAGGTCGATGAGGCGTCAGGTCTGTTGACGGACGTCGCCCGAGAGATGCGTATCGTGCGGCTCGGTGAGGGAGTGGACGCTACGGGGCGGCTCACCGACGCTGCCCTGCGGCGCACCTTCGAAGCTGTCGACGAGTACGGCACGCTCATCGAACGTTCTCACGTCGGTGCCGTGAGATTCGTGGCGACGTCGGCCACCCGCGATGCTGAGAATCGTGACGAGTTCGTGTCCGGGATCCGGGGACGACTTGGCGTCGAGCCTGAGGTCATCTCCGGCGCCGAAGAGGCCCAGCTGTCGTTCACCGGAGCAACAAACACCCTGGAGATCGCCGGAGCGGCCACCCCGTGTCTCGTGGTCGACATCGGTGGTGGGTCGACCGAGTTCGTGATGGGGGAGCCCGGTCGCCCACCCACGGCGTCAGCGTCGATCGATATTGGGTGCGTCCGCATGACCGAACGTCACTTCGTCACCGATCCTCCCTGGCCCGCGGAGGTCGCCGCAGCGCGGGACGACATCGACGCCGCCATCGCCGAGGTCGCCCGGACGGTTCCCTTGCGCCGCGCTGGCTCGTTGGTAGGGCTGGCCGGATCGGTCACCACGGTGGCAGCCCTGGCCATGGGTATGTGGGAGTACGACGCCCAGAAGATCCATGGTGCGGTCATAACGGCCGCTGATGTGCACCGCGTGTGCGAAGAGCTGCTGTATGCCAACCGCGACAAACGCTCGGCGAACCCGGTGGTCCATCCGGGACGGGTCGATGTCATCGCGGCCGGATCATTGGTCCTGTCGGCGATCGTCGCCTACACCGGGGTCTCCGAGATCCTCGTGAGCGAGCACGACATCCTCGACGGCATCGCGGCGTCCCTCGCAGCAAGCACCTAACCCCAATTCCCGCCGAGTGCACACCTGGGTGACGCCTGAGCGTGCCGAGTGCACACCTGGGTGACGGTGGCCCTCGGACGTGGCACAGGTGGAACCTGGGTCTTCGGCACCCGCGGCCAAATCTGTGAACCTGGTGGGAACTCGGCCCGGTGTGGGCCAGGATGGTGCCCGAAGTCGACGCCCAGGAGGTCTCATGGCAGAGCGCGTGACGTTTGCGAGCAACGGTGGCAACTGTGGCGGACTCTTCGCCGTGCCCCCCTCAGGGCGGGGTCCTGGAGTGGTGGTGATCCAGGAGTGGTGGGGGCTGGTTCCTCACGTCGAGAGCCTCGTGGACCGATTCGCCGAGGCTGGCTTCGTCGCGCTTGCGCCAGACCTGTACCACGGTGCCAAGACCGATGAACCAGACGAGGCGATGCGCATGATGATGGCGCTGGCCATGGACCCAGCGGCGCGTGACATCGCCGGGGCAGCACGGTTCCTGTTCGAGAGTGACCCGACCAATGGCAGCGGGATCGGTGCGGTGGGGTTCTGTATGGGTGGGTCTCTGGCTCTGTGGTCGGCGACGCTCGCGCCGCAGCTCACCGCTGCGGTCGGCTTCTACCCGGCACTGCCGTGGGAGCGGATGAGCCCGGATTGGCCCAACTACCGGGGCAAGGCGGCAATGATCCACTGCTCGGAGGAGGACGGGACGTCCGATGCCGCCGGCATCCAGCAGGCGAAGGCATCGATCGAGCAGGCCGGAGGGAGTGTCGAGACGTTCGATTACCCGGGTACTCGACATGCCTTCTTCAATGACGAACGGCCTGAGGTCTTCAACGCTTCCGCCTCGGAGACGGCGTGGGACCGGACGATCGGCTTTCTCCGCGATCGGCTTGCAGATTGAACTCACCGGTCGCCCCTGCGCAGGACGCAGAGTCGGTCTCCGCTGCCGCAGCAGCGACGACGACTCTGGCGCGCTTGGACACCGAGGTCAGTGCGTGCTGCGCGTGCCCGCGGCTGGTGCAGTGGCGAGAGCATGTTGCTCTCGAGAAGCGACGTGCGTTCGCGGCCGATGACTACTGGGGTCGGGCGGTCCCCGGCTTCGGAGACCCCCAGCCACGCATTCTCATCGTCGGCCTCGCCCCCGCCGCGCACGGCGCCAACCGCACCGGTCGGATGTTCACCGGAGACCGCAGCGGTGACTGGCTGTATGCCGCACTCCATCGAGCCAGGCTGGCGAATCAACCGACATCGGTCTCGGTCGACGACGGTCTTCGGCTGAGTGGGGTGCGCATCACCGCGGCCGTGCGCTGCGCTCCGCCGGCCAACCAGCCCACAGCCGACGAGCGGAACACCTGTGCGCCCTGGTTGGACGCCGAACTCCGTCTGGCGTCGGAGGCTCGGGTGCTGGTGGCGCTGGGCGGAGTGGCCTGGGCGGCCACTCTTGCGGCGGCAGCGCGCGCTGGCGTCACAGTGCCGCGACCGCGTCCCCGGTTCGGCCACGGCGCCGAGGCCGACCTTGGCCGCTGGACCGTGATCGGATCCTTCCACCCCAGTCAGCAGAACACCTTCACCGGCCGGCTGACCGAGCAGATGCTGGACGATGTCGTGGGCAAAGCCCGGGTTCTCGGTGGCCTCGACGAATAACTTGATGTCAAGTTTTTGCCTCTGTGTCCACCAGGGGGGTTGCCCACCCTGCCTAGATTGGACGCATGAGTGCTGCCCCCGCCACCCGACCTGAGCGCCCGCGCATCCTGATCGTCGGGGGCGGGTACGTCGGGTTGTACACCGCCCTACGGCTGCTCAAGAAGCTGCGCACGGACGAGGCGATCGTGACCGTCGTCGACCCGCGGTCGTACATGACGTACCAGCCGTTCCTGCCCGAGGCCGCGGCCGGGGCAGTCTCGCCGCGGCACCTGGTGGTGCCGCTGCGGCGTGTGCTGAAGGGCGCGGAAATCATCACGGCCAAGGTGACCGAGGTCAACCACAAGGAGCGCCGCGCCACCGTCCAGCCCCTGGAGGGGGCGGCCTACTCACTCGAGTACGACCATCTGGTGATGGCGGTGGGGTCGGTGTCACGCACCCTTCCCATTCCCGGGCTCGCCGAGTGGGCGACCGGTTTCAAGACTGTGGAAGAGGCCATCCAACTGCGCAACCGCGTCTTGGAGTGTCTCGACATCGCTGAGTCGACGCACAGCCCCGACATCCGCGAGCGCAACCTCAATTTCGTGATCGTCGGCGGTGGGTTTGCGGGAGTCGAGGCACTGGCTGAGCTCGAGGACATGGCCAGGTACGCCACGCGCTACTACCCCAGCATCGAGCCGGACGACGTGAGGTTTCACCTGGTTGAGGCGGCTGGCGTGATCCTGCCCGAGGTCGGGCCCGAGATGGGTGTGTGGACCTTGGAGCAGCTGCGCAGCCGCGGAATCGACGTCAAGCTCGAGACCCGACTGGAGTCATGTGTTGACGGACACGTCGTGTTGTCCGACGGCACGAGCTTCGACTCAGAGACGGTTGTCTGGACGGCGGGCGTCAAGGCGAGCCCGGTGCTGGGCAACACCGACCTGCCGTTGAACGAGCGGGGGCGACTGCTGACCGACGCGACACTGGCCGTCGTCGGTGCGGCCAACGCCTGGGGGGCCGGCGACGGAGCTGCCGTCCCCGATCTCACAACCGACGACGAACGTGAGTGTGCGCCGAACGCGCAACACGCCGTTCGCCAGTCGAAGGTCTTGGCCGACAACCTGGTGGCGTCCCTGCGGGGCTTCCCGCTGCAGAGCTACAAGCACAAGTACGTGGGGTCAGTGGCCGGGCTGGGACTGTACAAGGGGGTGGCCAATGTCTACGGGATCAAGCTCAAGGGGGTTCCCGCTTGGTTCATGCACCGGACGTACCACATGAGCCGGGTGCCCACACTCAACCGGAAGATGCGGGTGATCGCCGACTGGACGTTGGCGCTCTTCTTCAAGCGCGAGATCGTCTCGCTCTGGTCGATGCACGAACCGTTCACCGAGTTCCAGGATGCAGCAGCCCCGCCGAAACGCAAGACGCCACCCGCCGCCTGACGGCGTCTTCGGCCACCTGACCGCTTAGCCTGGGTGGGCCGCCCGGATGGCGTAACTGGCAGCCGCTGACCACTTAAAATGGTTTGCCGAAAGGCGTGTGGGTTCGAGTCCCACTCCGGGCACGAGCGGAACGGCACCGCCAGGCTCCCATCGGGGGGGACCGGGCTGTACTCACACCCGAAATGAGTTACCGTTGTCTTGCCGGCTATCCGCTGGCCACACCTGGTGGACGCCGCACCAGCTCACGAAAGGGTCGATCGGTCCCGATGGAATCACGAAACCCCGTCCTCACCCGGATGGAGCAGGAAGCCAAGGCCAACGGTGGCTACGCCGGATTCGGCACTGCGACCGCCACCGAGGCGCCACCTGCCGGCTCCGGTGCACCTCCCGCGATGCCGATCGAGATGACCCCAGCGGGTCAGACCATGACGATCAACGACGTTGTCGTGCGTACGGCCATGCTGTTCGTCCCGCTACTGATCACCGCGTACTTCGCATGGACCATGCAGGTGAGCATGGGCATCGTGTTGGTCGCGATGTTCGTAGCCCTCGGCCTGGCCCTCTGGGGGATTGCTTCGAGAAAGGTCCGCCCCGCGGTATTCCTGGCATACGCAGCCGTCGAGGGCGTCGTCCTCGGTGGCTTCAGCCTCTATCTCCAGGACTACGTCAATCAAAGCCAGTGGGCAGCCGGCCAGGAAAACCCGCCCAACATCGTCCTCCAGGCGGTCATCGGCACCCTTGCGGCGTTCGCTGCAATGCTCTTCCTCTACGGCACCCGCATCATCAAGGTAACCGGCCGGTTCAAGAAGATGATGGCGATGGCATTCATCGCCTACATCGGGATCGCGCTGATCAGCTTTGTCGCGGCGCTCTTCGGTGTCGGAGATGGTTGGGGCTTCTACGGCGTCGGCGGGATGGGCATCTTGCTCTGCGCCGCCGGTGTCGCGCTGGCATCCTTCTCGTTGGTCCTCGACTTCGACGCGATCGAGACCGGGATCAAGATGGGTGTTCCCGAGCGAGAGTCGTGGCGTGCTGCGTTTGGCCTCACGGTCACCCTCGTCTGGCTCTACCTCGAGATCTTGCGCCTGCTGGCGATACTCAACCGCAGCTAGGGCGCATCAGGCCACGGCAAAGGGGCCGCCGAACCGTTCACACGGTCGGCGGCCCCTTCGTCTGTGGCCGGGTGTGGTCGCTACCCGGTAGCTACTGGACGCGTCGAGCGGCCCGCATCTTGTCGTACTCGTGGACGACGGCGGTGGCGTAGC
>JAHELE010000024.1:0-6459 GCA_024644345.1 Actinomycetes bacterium
CGTGGGGAAGCGAGCCGGCCTTTCTGGAGGATGCATGTTCACCAGCGCTGACGAAGTCCTCGGCTACATCAAGAACAACGACGTGAAGTTCGTCGATGTCCGCTTCTGCGACCTGCCGGGGGTGATGCAGCACTTCAACGTGCCGGCCACCAACTTCGACAACGCCGCCTTCGACGAGGGCCTGATGTTCGACGGATCCTCGATCCGTGGGTTCCAAGCCATCCACGAGTCCGACATGAAGCTGGTTCCCGATCCCAAGACTGCCTTCATCGACCCGTTCCGAGCCGAGAAGACGCTGGTGATCAACTTCTCGATCCGCGACCCGTTCACCGACGAGCCGTACAGCCGTGACCCGCGCAACATCGCGGCCAAGGCCGAGGAGTACCTCAAGAGCACCGGTATCGCCGACACCGTGTACTTCGGCGCCGAAGCTGAGTTCTATGTCTTCGACGACGTGCGCTTCGAGACCAAGCAGAACACCGCTAGCTACTTCGTCGACTCCATCGAGGGCGCCTGGAACAGCGCCCGCAAGGAGGACGGCGGCAACCTCGGGTACAAGACGCGCTTCAAGGGCGGATACTTCCCGGTTCCCCCGGTGGACCACTTCGCCGACCTACGCGACGAGATGAGCCTGGCGCTTGAAGATGCCGGCCTCGAGGTCGAGCGTGCCCATCATGAGGTGGGCACGGGGGGCCAGGCCGAGATCAACTACAAGTTCTCGACGCTGACCCACTCAGCCGACCAGATCATGCTTTTCAAGTACATCATCAAGAACGTGGCGTGGAAGAACGGTCGGACTGCCACGTTCATGCCCAAGCCGCTGTTCGGTGACAACGGTTCCGGTATGCACTGTCACCAGAGCCTGTGGAAGGACGGCGTCCCTCTCTTCTACGACGAGATGGGATACGGCGGTCTCTCTGACACCGCGCGGTACTACATCGGCGGTCTGCTCGCCCACGCACCGAGCTTGCTCGCGTTTACCAACCCGACCGTCAACAGCTATCGACGTCTCGTTCCCGGCTACGAAGCGCCGGTCAACCTGGTGTACTCGCAGCGCAACCGCTCGGCCTGTATCCGCATCCCCATCACCGGAAGCAACCCCAAGGCCAAGCGCATTGAGTTTCGCGTCCCCGACCCGTCGGCAAACCCCTATCTCGCGTTCGCGGCGATGATGTTGGCCGGCATCGACGGCGTGAAGAACAAGATCGAGCCACCCGAGCCGGTCGACAAGGACCTCTACGAGCTGCCGCCGGACGAGCGCTCGGACATTCCCCAGGTGCCAGGCTCGCTTCCTGAGGTCCTCGCCGCGCTGGAAGACGACCACGAGTACCTGCTCGAAGGCGGCGTCTTCACACCAGACCTCATTGAGACGTGGATCTCGTGGAAGCGCGAGAACGAGGTGGCCCCGATCCAGGTACGCCCGACTCCGCACGAGTTCGAGCTGTACTACGACATCTGAGGCTTATGAGGCGATCAATAGGCTTGTGAAGTAGCGCCTTAGGTCGTGGAACCGGAACTCATCCGATAGTTCGTCAACCTTCCCCCGTGCCACCCGAACAGCTCGTACCAAAGTGCATCGACGCCGGGATGGGATTGCCGTCCGCCGCCCCGCGTCCGCCCTGAGCATCGCCACCTCGACAAGCCGCCGAAACCGCACAGTCGCCCGTCGGCCTCTGCGTGCCATCCACACCAGGTCCTGACAGTGAACGGCTCGATGAAACAAGCGCACCCATAGGCTTGAGGACAGCAGCCACGGTCCACAGGGCGGTCATCGCATGCAACGGTTTCACACGGCGGGTGCAGTCGTCGGCGTCGCCTTGATAGTCAGCGTCGTCGGCTGCACCTCGAACGACCAGGAGGCGGCACCCACACCACCGCCGACCGCTGCCTCTCCCTCGGACACCTCATCGGGGCGTGTCATGCTCATCGTTCGGTACATGGGAAGCGACAACCCGGGGGCCCCGCCGAAGAACCACACCACCCCGCAAGCCATCAGTCGTATCTCCCAAGCCGATCGCTGTCAGTTCTACGACCTTGCCGCAAGGAACTTCGGCGGGGCCATCGACATCGAGGTGCACGCCGTTGTACCAGCAGACCAGGTTTCCGGCATCGAGTCCCGTATTGCCCAGCTCCCGGGTGTTTACGAAACCCGCACCACCAAGGCGATCAACTTCAACGTTCCACCCAATGGGCCAGACGCCGCCCGCCACGCCTATGTCTGCCCCCTAGTCATTTCCTAGCCCCGGACCTCAGGGGGGACCCCTGCGCCAGCTACCAGTTGTTGTTCAGCTCTGCGAGCCTTGAGGCGACTATCCGATTCGGGTCACCTTGAACGGGGCCGAAACGAGTTCGACGACAGGTGCATACACACCCGACTCCATTGCCTGCGCCACGGCGGCAGCCTGCTTCTCAGCTGACTCCCACTCGGCAATCTCGACGAGGCCGTCGGGGCTGTCGAGCATGTCGTATACCGTGCTACCGAGGAAGCCGGGAGCCAGCGGCCCATATGTTGCCGAGATGTGCTTGAGCACTCTCTTCAGCTCGGCTCCTTGACCCGGCTTCGCCTGAAACTCGACAACAACGACAATCGCCATGCGGTCCTCCAAGTCGGCTTGCACCGGCGTGCGTTTCCTTAGCTACAGCTGATCGCCCCGCTGGATTCGACCGGAAGGGCCGATATCAGACTCTCACCGATTGCCGCATATGCACGACTATTTGGAACGAATCTGAAGCTAGTCGCCACTACGAGCATCAGGCGCTCGTCACCCCTGCCTGCAGTTTGGCCAGGACCTGCTCCAGCGAGAAGCTAGCGGGCTCCTGGGACGGTGGGAATTCCGCGAGCGTCTGCAGCATTTCAGCGACAAACGCCTGTGCCGGAATAAGAATCCAGGCGCGGTCGAGGAGCCAGTCGTAGTAGGTGTTGGACGTTATGTCCGCACGCTCATAGGGGTCGGTGCGCAGATTGAAGATCTTGGGAACACGCAGCTCGGTGTACGGCTCGGCCCACACTTGCAGCGTGCCCGTGGCGCGCTGCTCCAGGAATACAACCTTCCAGTTGTCGTAGCGCAAGGCCGTGAGGTCACCATCGTCGGAGACGTAGAAGAACGACGTTCGTGCGCTGGATTCGGCTTCACCCGTGATGTACGGGAGCTGGTTCTTTCCGTCCAGATGCACCCGGTATGACGTGCCGTTGAGCTCATGTCCGACTCGGAGCTTTTCGGCGATGTCGGGCTCACCCGCGGCGGCGAGCAGAGTCACGAACCAGTCGTTGTGGGCGAAGATCCCGTTGAGGATCGTGCCGGCCTCAATGTGGCCTGGCCAGCGGACCATCGCTGGCACTCGGTAGGCACCCTCCCAGTTGCTGTTCTTCTCATTTCGAAAGGGGGTCATGCCCGCATCGGGCCAGGTATTCATGTGCGGACCGTTGTCGGTGCTGTACATGACGATGGTGTCCTCAGCCAGCCCCATTTCGTCGATGGCGGCCAAGAGGTCACCGACGATCTTGTCGTGGTCGATCATCGTGTCGTGGTACTCAGACTGCCACCGTCCAGCCTGACCACGGCTACCGGGTTTCACATGCGTTCTGAAATGCATGTGCGTCGAGTTGAACCACACGAAGAACGGCGTCTCAGCCGCCTGCGCGTCCTTGATGAACCGCAGGCTCTCGACGAGCACCTCGTCGTCGATGGTCTCCATCCGCTTCTTGGTCAACGGACCGGTGTCTTCGATGCGGCCGTCCGCCCAGGAGTGCAGCACGCCCCGCGGACCGAAGCGCTCCCGGAAGTTGGGAAACTCCTCGTCACTCGGATAGTCGACGTGCTCCGGCTCCTCCTCGGCGTTGAGGTGATAGAGGTTGCCGAAGAACTCGTCGAAGCCATGGTTGGTCGGAAGAAACTCGTCCCGGTCTCCGAGATGGTTCTTGCCGAACTGGCCCGTGGCATAACCGAGGGCCTTCAGGGCCGTGGCGATTGTCGGGTCCTTGTCCTGGATCCCCAGGTTCGCGCCCGGCATGCCTACCTTGGTCAAACCGGTCCGGTATGGGTTCTGGCCGCAGATGAACGCGGCACGACCCGCAGTACAGCTCTGCTCCGCGTAGTAGTCGGTGAATCGCACCCCTTCTTCGGCGATGCGGTCGATGTTCGGGGTCCGGTAGCCCATCAACCCATCGCTGTAGCAGCTCAGGTTGGAGATCCCGATATCATCACCCCAGATGATCAGGATGTTGGGCTTCTTCCCGTCAGGCATACGGTGCTCCCTCACTGATGGTGGTCGCAGAGCCGCTGCCCAACATACTGGGCTGCTCGGTATCGAGCCCGTTCGGTCGACTCGGGGAGGGCCCGCAGGGTGTCCGTGAGAGAGGCAGCGGGAATCAGTGTCAAACGTGCGGTTCAGCTCGGTGCGGCGGCGACGGGAATCATGCGAACCACGCCCTCAGCAAGACTGTGAGGAAGACCGCGCCCACGACAATGGTGACCACCCACCCCACGAGCGATGAGCTCCCCCAGCGCTGTTCGCGCCCCGTGTTCGCTTCGTGTGGCTGCGCGGCCATGCCCAACGTCTCAGCGATTCGTTCCACCGTCCGTGCTGCCAGCTGCGTCTGTTCGACGAGCAATTCGAGCTCAGGGACAAACACCTCATCGACAACAGCTCGCGCCTGGTGCCGTTGAAACGCGTCGGCATCCATGGAGAACGCGCATCGCGTCTCACCGCCGCTGCACCTGCTCGTGGCGGCGAGCGGTGTGGTCTTGGCGTGCCTCCACAGGACCGCCGCTACGGCGCGCGCAACATCTTCTTCGGAACGCCCGAAGTCGCTCATGCGCGCACCGGGCGCAAGAGGGGCGGTGCGCTCGGTCCACTGCTGGCCATCCCAGTAGCGTTGGTTCGTGGGTTCCCCAGGATCTGGGTACCAACCCGCAGGTGTCGTCATGTTCCCCCTTGGCATCGGAAGGCAATCTAGCGCCAGGATCCAGACCAGATGACCGAGACTCGCCTTGGTTCCGGGCACATGTCTTGGCGACAGCAACCGAAACACGTGAGCAAGCCGATGGGACCCACTGGAGCGTATGCTCCACCGATTGCCTCAGCACCCACTTCCAAAGAGGACATCGATGGCTCGCAAGGTGACCGCACATCTCTTCTCCTCCGTCAACGGAGTCTCTGAGGCGCCGCACACGTTTCAGTTCGACTCGTTCGGAGCGGCCGAGGGCGAACTGATGGGCCGCACGCTCGCTGGCGTGACCGACGTGATCATCGGGCGCAGTCTCTGGCAGGAGTGGTCGCAGTACTGGCCCTCGAACAGCGACGACGGGTTCGGCGATTTCATCAACCCGGTTCGCAAACACGTTCTCTCGGCAACACTCGAGGGCGGCCTCGGCTGGAACAGTCAGATCATCGACGATGACCCCACCGACTACGTCCGTGCGCTCGCAGCCTCCGATGACGAGGGCGGCATCATCGTCGCCGGCGGGGTCCAGACCATCCGGTCACTGTTCCTGGCCGGCGTGATCGACACCCTCACACTCACCATTCACCCTGCCGTTACTGGTCAGGGCAGGCGCCTCTTCGACGACTCGGTCCCCCTCACCCGCCTCAATCTGGTCGATCACACCATCACGCCGGCAGGAAACGCCGTCCTCACCTACTCCCTGCGCAGCGCATAGCAGACACGGCCCGAGGAGACGAGCCAATACGCGTCGCCCTAGAGCTGAACCTCATCCACAGCCTCGACCACAACGCCGGTGGCGTTCTGAATCGCTCCTGCTGGCGCGGACGCCCACACCGGCTTCAACCGCTCCAGAAAGGCCTCGGCGGTCGGTACATCGTCGAAGTTCAGATCCAGCAGGACATGGTTCGGATCGTTGATGCCGCGGCTGATTCGGTAAGAGCGGACACCTCCAGCCTGCCGTCCCGCGGGATCGCTGTCGAACATTGCCTTCCACTGTCCATACTCGCTCACAGTGAACTCGGCATGCACATGAGCCATGAGCCATCCTCCTTCTAGGTCCCAGCTGCGGCGCCGTCGCCGCCAGCCCGCCACTAGCCTCCCACCAAATCTCTACGGCCCGGTCATCTGCGCGAGCATCTGCTCGAGCGCTGCCTGGTCAGGACCGGTGAACGGGTGTGCGCTCGGCGCCGCGGCCAAAGAGGCCAGCAGCTGGTCGGTCATGGCGCCGGCGGCTGCCGGGAGGTGACTGCTCAGCACCATGCTCGGCTCCATCGCGCGAATGCCGTCGAGCTCCTTGGCAAAAGCTCCCGCGTCGACCTTGTGGAGCCACGGCGCGTCCAACGTCGCCCACGTGACCTGGCCCTCCCGGAGATCGCCATCGGACAAGTCCCCGGCATTTTCAGGAACGTCTTGAAGGAGGGCGCCGAAGCAGTCAGAGCTGAAGAAGGTCTTCGACTTCCGGTCCAAGAAGCCGGTGGTCGAGGGGTTGTCGAACACGGGAGGTTTCACCGCCA
>JAHELE010000024.1:6469-29908 GCA_024644345.1 Actinomycetes bacterium
CGGTGATGTCTTGGCCAGGGTTGACCAGGAAGACACGGTCCATCGGCAACGGCGCGGTCAAGCTCATGATGCCGACACCCAGGAAGGTGGTGATGACGCGGATCTTCGGATTCTCCGTGAGTAGTTGGTGCAGGGAGCCAATGTGGTCGAAGTCGGTGTGGGTGAGCCAGATCCACCTCAGGTCGGCCGGATCGATCACCGAACGCAGCGCTTTCATGAAGTCGGCCTGGTCCACCACCGCGCCGGTATCGACCAGAACGGGCTCTGAACCCTGCAGGACGAAGGCGTTGACCGGAACGAACCCGAAGCCAGGAATCGGAAAGGCTGAGGTCAGGACGTCGATCCCGGGCGCAGCCTGGTACGTCGTAATCATGGGGATACTCCTATCGGTGAGGGTCGGCGCCTTTAGAACGGGACCACAGTGGTGAGCAGGCCGGTGGCCGGAGCTCGCCCGGCCAGAGTGCGAGTGAACTCGACGGCGTCGAGCGTCAGGTGCTCCGCATCGGCTGCGTCAGGTTGACTGGTGTAGCTGCCCCCGGCCGGTCCGGTGAGCTCCAGGTGAAAGGGCTTGCCGTGGCGTCGCGCCCACTCGGCAACCACCTCTGCAACTACGCGTCCGTCATGATCGGCGCTGAGCTCCAATGGCGTGCCCAAAGCCTTCGCCAGGTCGACGCGGTGCATCCACAGATCGCGGAGGTAGATGGTGTCGACGAGATAGCCGAGCTTCCACTTCTCGAAGACAGGTCCGTCGATCGACATGGTGACGTGGTTGCGCAGGACGGCTGGTAGGCGCGTACGCCCGCGCACCGTCTGTGGAGCGACCGCCTGCAGTCGGTCAACGAGCTCCTTCGGCGTGACCTCGCTTCGATCGTGGATCTGGACATGAGTGAGCGCGGCCTCAAGCGGCCCACCGTGTCGCCTCCGGTGGATCATGGCCAAGCGCATCTGGTGAAGGTTCTCTCGAACCGACGCCCCAGCCTCACATGCACCAAGGACGTGGAGGTAGAGCGTACGAACGTCCCACCCAGGGCAGTCAGTGCTCGCCGCCCATGATCCTTGGTCGAGTGAACGCAGGACCGCAATGACGCGGTCCAGTTCGCGCGCTTGACCTCGCATCGCCTCGTGATGGCTGAAGGGCTCGATGATATCGACGTCAACGGTAGTAGTGGTCATCCTCTAGCTCCTGTCGTTCGGCCTGATCGTGATGTGGGCGAGTGCCCTGCTTCAGAGGTTTGACAGTGCGCGAGGTACATCTCCATGGCCTCGTCAACCAGACGCATCCACCGCACTCCTCCGGGGTCGTTGGAGATCTGCTGCGAGACCAGGCCTCCGATCAAGGCAGTAGCCAGGTCGAGATGACCTTCCTCTGAGATGCCGTTCTCGGCGAGGACCTGACCCAGAGTCCTCAAAGCACGAACTGATGGTGCGTACGCCTCTGGTGTGGGTGTGAACCCGGGGATCGTTCGTTGGAAGAGCAGCTGATAGCGCTCGACATCGCTGGTGCAGAAGTCGAAGAACCGGCGCACATAGACGAAGAGCTGCTCACGTGAGCCTTCGACGTCGTAGGGCCTGGCCATGTACTCGGCGAAGTCAGTGGCGGCCTGACCAAACATGGCGTCGTAGATCGCATGCTTGGAGTCGAAATACGCGTACACGGTGGGGGTGGTGATGCCGGCCCGCGTGGCCAAGTCACGCAGCGACCACATCAACAGGCCTTCCTCCCGTGCAAGGTCCCATGCCGCGTCCACGATCGACTCACGCGCCGATTGCCTGCGCGCCTCGCGCCATGCCGAGGTCGTGGATTTAGTCATGTTCGGAAGTCTTATACGCTGTATAGATATTGTCAAGGGGATGCGCCAACCAGACGAGCACTTTTGCTGGTCCCTACCCCCGCACCCCACTGAGGAAGGTGGCCACCACCTCGACGTCCGGTACCTCACGGGGGGCGATCTTCCGTAGGTCGCTACCGAGCCACGTCAGGTCGGCAGCCTTGCCTGGCTCCAACGAGCCAATCCGGTCGTCGAGCCCGACGGCGTACGCGGCATCGATCGTGTGGGAAAAGAGTGCCTCGTCCAATGAGAGCCGGTGCCGGTCACCGAGCACCTCGCCCCCCCTCGTGCGCCGCTGCATCGCGTGGGCGATCGTCGTCAGGGGTCGGTAGGTGGATACGTCCGAGTCACTGCTGATGACCACGCGGACCCCCGCCTCCAGCTCGTCCCGCCACGGCTGCAAGTCGTGCGCGAGATCGCCCAGCGATTCGGCGTACTCATCGCCGAAGTCGAAGAGGTACGACGGCTGGTTGACCGTGATCATGTTGAGCTCGGCCATTCTCTGGACGCCGGCGTGGGTGGGCATCCCGGCATGCTCGATCCGAGGCCGCGGGTTGGACAAAGGTGATGCCGTCAGCCCACGCTCGAAGCCGGTGAGCGTGTGACCAATTGCCTCGTCCCCCTGGGCGTGGACGCCGACCCGCCAGCCCAGCGCCGAGGCCCGTTCGATCAGAGCGATCAGCGCCTCGGGTTCGTGGAAGTACGACGCGTTCTGCCCCTGGACACCGAACCCCGGACTGAACGCGGCCGTTCCGCCGGTCAGGCTTCCGTCGGCGTAGACCTTCAGGTGTCCGATGGACAGGTGGTCGTCCCCAAAGGGCCCAGCCAGTCCCAGCGCCTCGAACTCGTCGAGCTGATGTGACAACGGCATGCACACGGTGCGGACACCGAGAACACCCTGGCTACGCGCCGCACGGTAGGCGCGTAGCTCTCGCGAGGTGACCTGTGCGTCTGCAACACAGGTCAGGCCGGCCGACCGGAAGGCACGACTGGCTCGGTCAACCGCACCGACCAGAGCTTCCAGGCTCGAGCTCTCGTGAAAGTTCGGCCCGTGGGAGCCGATGTCGACCTCGCTCGGGACGACAGCCCCGCTCGCAGCGTCCAGGCACAAGCCCGTCAACCGACCGGATGCATCCCTGACGAATCGACCACCGGGCGGGTCGGGCGTGTCGTCGTCAACACCCGCGCGGGCGAGCACCACCGAATTGACCAGGACGTTGTGCCCCGACGTGTGGAAGAACTGCAGTGGGTGGTCCCCCGCGGCGGCATCGAGCTCGGCCAGCGACGGCAGGGGGTACTTCCCGTTGTCGAAGCCGAATCCGGCGAGCTTGTCGCCAGGGCGTGCCGCCGCCGCCGCCCGCCGCACCACGTCGAGCAGGCCTTCCGCTGAGTCGACACCCGGGTAGCGAAGATCCCACGATGCCAAGGACTCCCCCGTCGACACGAAGTGGTTGTGGGCATCGATCAGGCCGGGGAGGACCATGCCACCGTCCAGGTCGACGACCTCCGCGTCCGCCCACTGCGCCCTCAGATCGGCCAACTCGCCTACTGCCAGCACGTCCGCCCCGCCGACGGCCACGGCCTGGGCCCACGGGCTTCCCCGGACACCGGTGAAGACCGTGCCGTTGCCGAAGATCTGCACCTGCGCGTCTGCCATTGGGTCATCCTCCTACGACCGACCCGCCCCTCGCAGGCGCCGGCACCTAGGGTGGCCCCAATGGTGACCACTCTGCGGCGCTGGCTCGCCCCGGCACGCTCGGTCCCGGAGACCCGGTGGCGGGCCCGGTCACGGTGGGCGGCATCGCCGAGCACGTTGCTCACCCTGATGGTGGGGCTGTGGCTCTTTGGT
Source organism: Actinomycetes bacterium (assembly GCA_024644345.1). Taxonomy (GTDB): domain Bacteria; phylum Actinomycetota; class Actinomycetes; order JAHEKZ01; family JAHEKZ01; genus JAHEKZ01. Next base: position 10,148 of record JAHELE010000024.1, read on the forward strand.
ACCGGTGAGGCCCTGCTGGTCGACTCCCAGCTCGGTGTGAGCCCGTGGACGGTCCTGGCCGAGGGGGTCGATCTGCAGACCGGAATCGGCATCGGCTGGGCCACTTTCTTCATCAGCCTCACCGTGCTTGTGCTCTGGGTCCCGCTCCGCGAGCGACCCGGTCTCGGAACGCTCGCCAATGCCGTGGTGATCGCCCTCGCACTCGGTCTCACGGCACCGGTCCTCCCGTCGCCCGAGACAGTCGGCTGGCAGGCCCTGGAAGTCGTGGCAGGAATCGCCCTGATCGGGCTCGGCAGCGGTCTGTACCTCACCTGTGGGCTCGGGCCCGGTCCGCGAGACGGATGGATGACAGGGCTACACCAACGAACCGGGCTGCCGGTCGCAGCCGTCCGGGTACTCATCGAGGTCTCGGTCCTCCTGGCCGGCTGGGTCCTCGGTGGCACGGTCGGACTGGGGACGGTCGCCTTTGCCCTCTTCATCGGTCCATCGGTGGGCTACGGGCTGCGACTGGCCGACTGGGTCGGCGGAACGGGCACGGCGCTCACCAGCGCGGACGCACCGGCCACCGAGGCCTGAGCCCCTGGCTCGCAACTATACCCCCTGGGGTATAGTTGCTCCACCGACGAAAGGACCCCGATGCGACCGCGCGCCTGGATTGCCCCCCTTGTCATCACCGCTGCCCTTCTCACCGGCTGCAGCGGCGGATCGGATGCGATCACCGATGTCGACGTCGCCGAAGCTCAGCAGATCGTCGATGACGGCAACGCGGTCATCCTCGACGTCCGAACCCCAGAGGAGTTCGGGGCGGGCCACCTGCCCGGCGCCATCAACATCAATGTCGAGTCGAGCGATTTTGCCACCAAGGTGGCCGGACTGGACGAGTCGACCGAGACGCTGGTCTACTGCCGCACCGGCAACCGGTCCGGCGTCGCGACCGACAAGATGGCCGATCTCGGCTTCACCGACATGTCAGACCTGCAGGGCGGCATCGAGGCTTGGGCTGCCGCGGGCGAACAAGTGGTGCGATAGCCGGGACGTGGCGTTGGGCTAGTTCTCGGCCTTGGCCGCAGCCCGGAGCGCGGCCAACAGCACCCGGGCCGCCGGCGGTGCCTCGCCGGCAATCGACACGAAGCGGATCGATCGGCGCAGGGTCAGACCGGCAAGTGGCCGCACCACTACTCCATCGCGTGTGACCAACGCCATCTGTGGCACGAGTGCCACCCCCACGCCGGCCGCAACGAACCCGAACATGACGTCGTAGTCGTCGGTACGGAGCACCGCATGCGGGGCAAATCCCTCTGTCGCGCAGGCCGCCCGAAGTGCGGCGTCGCCCGGTTCGTCGGGGTCGCGCGACATCATCCACCCGTCGTCGGACAGGTCTGAGAGGGAGATCGAGCGGCGGCGCGCCAAGACGTGTGACGCCGGAAGAACCACACGGTACGGGTCGTCGAAGAGCGCTACCGTCTCCAGCTCGTCCAGCTCATGGGCCGGTGACTCCGGGTCGTCGTAGATCAATGCGCAATGCAGCTCGTGCGAGAGCAGCCCGTCGATCAGCTGTGGCGGCTCGGCCTCGTGCAGCTCGACCCGGACGCCGGTCCGTACCTCGAGAGCGGCAACCGCTCGGGGAAGGACGTGCGCGCCGGCTGTCGGGAAGGTGCCGATCCGCAGAGTCGCCACTCCGTGCCGAGCCAGTGCCTTGACCTCGGCCTCCGCGGAGGAGAGTCGGTCGAGCACGGCGTCGGCGTGCCCGAGAAAGAGCTCTCCGAGATCGGTCAGGGTGGCCCCGCGCGTCGTCCGATTGACGAGGGCGACGCCGAGATGCGACTCCAACGCCGCTAGGTGGTGGGCCACCGTTGGCTGGCTGTGGTGGAGCATCCGGGCGGCGCCGGCCATCGACCCGGCCCGGGCGATTGCCTGCAGCACCGTGAGCTGCCGAAGTTCGAGCATCCTCCCAGCCTACATACTAGGTATGGAGCGGCACCAGATAGTTGGGCTCTACTCTTTCATACCGATCTGGTCGATTCTGAACCCGTGACTCCCCATGACTCCCTCTCAGCCCATCTGCCCGGCCTCGACCAGACGTGCACGCCGTACGCAGACGCGCTCACGGCCTACGCCGATGACGACGTCCTGCGCCTCGACGTCCCCGGACACCAGGCCTCGACGCACGCCCAACCTGGGCTTGCCGACTTCCTGGGTCCTCGGGTCCTCGAGCTCGACATCCCACCGCTCACGCAGGGCATCGATTTCGGCGACGCCCCCACTCCCCTCGGGCAGGCCGCCTACCTCGCGGCCCAGGCCTGGGGTGGCAAACGCACCTGGTTCCTGACCAACGGGGCCAGCAAGGGCAACCTGGTGGCCTGCCTGGCGCTACGTGGGCTCGGCACGCAGGTGGTTCTGCAGCGCTCGGTGCACTCATCGGTGGTCGACGGTCTCGCACTCGCCGGACTCGATGCGGCCTTCGTCTACCCGAGCATCGACGCCGAGTTCGGCATCGCGCACGGCGTGACGCCGCCCTCGTTGGACGCCACCCTCACCGCCAACCCCGATGCGGTGGCGGCCTACGTCGTCACGCCGTCGTACTTCGGGGCGGTCGCTGACGTGGCCGCTCTTGCGGAAGTGGCGCACCGGCACGGAGTTCCGCTCGTCGTGGACGAAGCGTGGGGATCACACTTCGGCTTCCACCCGCAGCTTCCCACCAACGCCCTTCGACTTGGCGCAGACCTGGTGATCTCATCCACCCACAAGCTGGCGGGATCCCTGACCCAGTCCGCCATGCTCCACCTCGGGCACGGCGACTTCGCTGACCGGCTCGAGCCGCTGCTCGACCGCGCCTTCCGCTCGATGCAGTCGACGTCTGCGTCGGCTCTGCTCATGGCGTCGCTCGACCATGCGCGTCACCAGCTGGCGGTGAACGGTCACACCACGATCGGTGCCAGCCTCGACGCGGTCGACAAGCTGCGCGGACGGATCGAGGCAGAGGGACGCTTCGGCATCCTCGACTCCCGCATGTTGGGCTTCGACGACGTCGTCGCCGTCGACCCACTGCGGGTCGTCATCGACACCCGTGCCGGCGGCATCAGCGGCCACGAGGCGCGCCATCTGCTCTTCGAGAAGCACCGGATCCACTTCGAGATGTCGACCGACTCGGTCCTGGTGGCTGTCGTCGGAGCCGGAGCCATTCCCGACGTGGACCGTCTCCTGGACGCCCTGCACTCCCTGCCGACAACCGGCGTGAGTGGCACACCCGTGATCCAGCTGCCTGAGCCAGGCACGAGGGCCAGCAGCGTCAGGGATGCCTACTTCGCGCCAACCGAGGTAGTCGCGGCTGCCGACGCGATCGGACGGATCTCAGCAGACACCGTCGCTGCCTACCCGCCCGGAATCCCGAACCTGCTTCCCGGAGAGGTCGTCACGGCCGAGGTCGTCGACTTCCTGCAGCAAACCGCGGCTGCGCCGTTCGGCCACGTCCGCGGTGCGCTGGTCAAGGACATGAGCCTCTTTCGGGTGGTCACCGGCTAGGGATGCGGCGCCGCCCCCGCCACAGCTGACCAGAAGCCCTCGCGGACGTCGTGCTTGGCCTGGTCGTCGTGCCAGGTGTCCACCCCGCGGGCATCGGCGTACCCGAGCAGCTCGGCGTCGATCCTGCGGGGAATGATCGGCTGGGACGCGAACAACCCGGCACGCATCTCCTCGGTGGCCCGCAATCGCCAACGGTTGCCGTACGTCCATCCGGCTTGACGCGCGGTCACCACGACGGCAACCGCTCGGTCCTCCGCATCGTCCCGTGCCCGTTCCTCACGCGTCGAGACATCGGCCAACCTCAAGAGCTGGTCCGCCGGTGACCCGTGGACGTATCCCGACCCGCTACCGGTCGAGGTGAAGAGCAGTCGGGATGGCACCGGCTTGCTCGGCGGCAGGGGCTTGTGCATAGCGGCGATCTCGGCCGGTGTCGGGACGTGAGGAGGTTCGAGGACCGCTGGCGCCGTCTCGAGATCGGTCGGTTGCCCGGCGCGATCGGCGGCCGCGGCCACCTCGGCGACGCCCGCGGCAAGCTCGGCAGGGTCAGGCAACACTGTGTAGAGAGAGCGAAGAAAGTCTCCGTCGAGAACGCGGCGACGATCGGCAGCCATGATCAGCTCCAGCGACTGGTTGGAGCGGTCAGGTGGGGAGTCGACACCCCAGAGGTGAAGTCGCACTCCGTACTTCTGCACTTCTTCGACCGCCCGCAACAGGTCTTCATCACCGGTCAGCAGCACGAAGTCAGCCGCAGCCTGGTTGCGGGCCAGCTCGGTCATATCGGCATGCAGATCGGCGTCGACACCCTTCTGAGCCCGCCGCCCTCCGTCGCGCTCCCGAAGATTGCCCAACCTCAGCTTGACGTCCGCCAGGCGTCCCAGCTCTCGTTGATCGGGAAATGGGACACGGTTCGGTGCGGCGTCGTACCAGTACAGACGCAGTAGCGGAAGTCCGGTGTCCTTGACTGCGAGATCCGCCAGCGCCTCGACCAACGCCGGACGGTCGGCGCGCACGCGGCGCCCAGCTACCCCATCGGTGAGGAGAACTTTGGTGCTCTCTCCCAGGTATCCCGCATCGACAAAGACTGCGCATCGGTCCATGGGTCAAGAGTGCCAGCCTGGATGCGATCGTGCGACGGAAGCGGCTTGACCAGCAGCACTCCCGCGCACCATGCTCGACACCATGAGTGACGAGAGCAGCAGCGACCAGTCGGCATCGCCAGAGGACGTCAAGGCGAAGTTTCGAGAGGCTCTGGAGCGCAAGAACAAGCAGTCCCATGACTCCCGCACCGCGGGAGGCCCCGACTCAGCTCAGGGCACCGAGGACACCCATGCCCACGGCGCCAAACGCGAGTTCCGTCGCAAGTCCGGCTGACCTACCGCCAGACACACGGGACAGTTGCTAGACAGAGACCTCCTGCGGCGCCTCGTCCGTTTCGGACGCCTGGTCGTCATGCTCTCTGGGCGCGGTTGCCGCAAGGAACTGGATGCCGGCCACCAGCACAAGAAGCGCGACGACGAACCAAGCGACCGTCGCCGGCGTGGGAGTGCTGACGAGGAATATCGCGACGCCGAACACCGCGGCCGCCGACAACTGGAGCCCCATCCGGTGGGCTGCGACGAACGAGCCGACGCGTCCGGTGCTCCACCCGGTGCGCTCTCCACCCTGCGTCACCAGTCCTCCCGACACCTCGCGGGTCTTGCGTGCCCACGCGGCCGGCCCGGTGACCGCCGCTCCGAACGCCAAGACGATACCCAGGAAGAAGAAGACGCGGACGCCGTTGCGGAGGAACCGAACGACGGTGTCGAAGACCACGGCCGCGGTCTCTTCGCTGACCATGTCGGAGGTGACGGAGTCGAGGTAGACACCACGTCCGACGGCAAGGCTGAGCCCGACCAACAGCGCAGCGCCGGAGATCAGGCCTCCAGTCCACACCAATGCTCGCCTCCGGTCGCGCGACAGCAGCACCGCACCGATGAAGCAAAGGGCGGCGATCCACGGCAGCACGTTGGCCAAGGTGTTGAGCGCCCGCACCCCGGTCTGTGCGTCCTGGATGTACGTCACGTTGGCTACTGGCAGCTCCACGGTCGGGTTAACGGCCGGCAGCTTGTCGACCAGGCTCAGGCCCTGGGCACTCAGCTGACTCTTCACGTCGTCGATGACCGGACCCAGGTCGAGGAAGAGCTGGCCGTTCTTGATCTGCAGCACCTGCGAGGTGTCCTGGTTCGTGACCACGGCGACCACCGAGGCGGATGCTTGCCGGTTGATCAAGCGCCACAGGGCATCGAACCGGTCACTTTCGAGAGCCTTCACCACCAGGTCGTTGGTCGTGGACTTGATCTGGCCCGTGAGCGGACCGGCAGCGAAGGACAGCTGCGGAGGGAGGTTCTCTTGCAGCAGCTGTTCCACGTCGACCTGGGCGAAGATCTGATCGGTGATCGCGTTCGCCACGTCATCGATCACCGCGGGGCTGTTCGCCAGCGGGGCGACTGTCTCGACATACCTGTCGGTGTTGAGCAACGTGTTCCGTGTCCACACTGCCACCCCTGCAGTGGGCACCAGCAAGAAGCCCAGCCCCATCAGCACCACGACGGCCGTTGAACGGATCCAGCCCATCGAACGACCGCCTGATGAGGCCGATCCGGAGGTCTCCGATTGACCCTGGGCCTTCAAAGCCTCGTTCTCCTCGCGAAGGCGCGTGATCTCAGCACGTGCCTCTGTGAGCTCTCGTTCACTGCTCTCAGCCATGAGCGGCCTTTCGACGGGTCTTCGAAGTCTGGCGCACCAGCATTCTTACCGCACCCCCCCAAAGGTACGAACCGCCACACAGGCTCCACTCGATCAAGTATGGCCTCGGGGGGGTCGATTCACGAACGTGAGCACCTTCCCTGGCCCCCGCACGCCCACCCTTCAGGTGCGGCTTCTCGTGCTGGTGCTCGCCGCGGCGCTGCCGTTCGGCTACGGGGCCTACCACCGCTTCCTCCCCGATACGGACCGGCCCACCCCGACATCGTCGTCCGGTGAGCGACTTGTGATGGCGCCCTTGCAGCCGCCGTCTGACCCGCGTTACGTGTTCCGGGAATACCAGCCGCAGTCGCGCGAGCCGGTCGCCTTCGACCCTTGCCGCGCGGTGCACTACGTCGTCCGACCCGATGGAGCCCCCCAAGGAGGGCTCGCCCTGATCACCGGTGCTCTCGCCGACATCTCCGCCGCGACGGGCCTGCAGTTCGTCGATGACGGAACGACCGATGAAGCCCCATCCGAGGCTCGTCCGAACTTCCTGCCGGACAGGTACGGCGACCGTTGGGCTCCGGTACTGATCGCCTGGAGCACCCCGGCCGAGTTCGAGCCGCTGTCGGGTGAAGTGATCGGGGTGGCTGGAAACGCACCGGTGGCAACCGAAGACGGCCAGCTCGCCCTGGTCTCCGGCCAGGTGGTGCTGGACTCCGACCAACTGACCGACGTGTTGAAGTTCGTCAGTGGGCGGGCGGTGGCCAATGCCACCATCACGCACGAACTCGGACACCTCGTCGGGCTGGCGCACGTCGATGACGAGCAGCAGCTGATGTTCCCGAGCGCACGACCGCTGGTCAACACACTCGGCCGTGGGGACCTGACAGGCCTGGCGACCCTGGGTTCAGGGCGCTGCTTCGACGACCTGTGAGGAAGGGGGGCACCGCGCCCCGTCAGGCTGAGGCTGACGGAGCGAGGCCGTACAGCAGGGCTTCGGCCTCTCTCGCAAACCTCGCGACCGCCTGGTAGTCGGTGTAGTCGTAGTCCTGGTGCACGTCGGTGCCCAACCCGGCCGACTGGGCAATCGAACGGACCATGGAGCGCTTCAGTAGACCGTAGTGCGAGTACATCAGCGCGCCAGCGAAACAGCCGGTCACACCAGGATGCCATCCTGTGGCCCGGATCAAGCTGTCGACGTACTGCTGGGCAGCGTCGGGTCCGCCGCCGGTGCCAGCGGACGAGAGACTGACCTGGAAGAAGCCGGTGGGAAGTCGATTCAGCTGTTCGGCGTTGCCTTTGATCCAGCGCACCATGGCCTTGGGGTGATGGCCTTGGTGGACCGACGATCCGATCAGCACCAGGTCGTAGCCGATCGGGCAGGTGGGTGCGTCGTCGATCGAGCAGATCCGCACCACGTGCCCAGCCGACTCAAGCGGGCGCTGCAGGTGGTCGGCCACGACCGCCGTGTGGCCCTCGCGGGTTCCGTAGATGATCAGCACCTCAGCCATGACCCCAGCGTGCTGGCGCCACGTCAGCTGCGGTAGAGCCAGAAGACCCCCACACGCCGTACCCTCGGTCCCGTGCCGGAGGGGCGAGTGGGAGACCAATCATGGAGGGGGCGCACATGACATCGATCAACATCAAGCGCCCCGTCGGGGTCGCCCTCGTGCTAGTGGGCCTGGTCGTAGGGGCGACGTCTTCAGCCCTCACGGCAACTCCGGCGTCGGCCAACTCATCTGGAGACACCATCTCTCCGGTCACGTCGCTCCGCAAGGGGCTTACCGACCGAACGGTTGCTCGCATCAGCTCGCCGACCGATATCGCCTTCACTCCTGACGGACGGGCCCTGATCACCTCCGACCCTGGCCGGCTGCGCGTACTCAGCCCTTCCGGGCTCGTACGGAGGCCTGCGGTCAGCGTCGCCAAGCGAATCTGTGACGGGGGTGAACGTGGGCTCCTCGGCGTCACAGTCGATCCAGACTTCGCGAACAACCGACGGATCTATATCTTCTGGACCTTCGACAAGTTCAGCTTCTGCGGGGTGGGGACCGATCAGACGCCGGTCAACCGCGTGACGCGGTACCGGCTCGGAGCTGACAACCGGGTCGTAGCGGGCTCGGCCAGGGTGGTCGTCGACAACATCCCCTCCCCCGCAACCAACCACAATGCCGGCGATCTGGCCTTCGGCTCCGACGGCCTGCTCTACGTCAGCACCGGCGACGGCGGCTGCCAGATTGGCGTCCCGGACGCGTGCGGGGCGGCCAACGACAACTCCCGTCGCCTCGATCTGCCATTGGGCAAGGTTCTCCGTGTCACCCCGAACGGTGGGGTGCCCGACGACAACCCGTTCGTCGGTGCGCCCGACGCCCGACGCTGCACCGGTCGCAAGGGTCCCGACCCGGGCATCGGGCCATGCCTCGAGACGTTCGCCTCTGGCTTTCGCAACCCCTTCCGGATGGACATCAAGCCAGGGACCAGCACCCCGTGGGTGAACGACGTCGGTCAGGACACCTGGGAGGAGATCAACCGGGTCAGTCCGGGCGTCGACTACGGCTGGAACGTCCGAGAAGGCTTCTGCCTGACCGGGTCGACGACTGACTGCTCGGCGAGCGCCTTTACCAACCCCCAGTACGCCTACGACCACACCACGAACTGTCGGTCGATCACCGGCGGCACCTTCGTCCCCAAGGGCACGTGGAAGGGGCGCTTTGCCGGTGACTACCTCTTTGCCGACTTCGTCTGTGGATCGCTCTGGCGGCTGCACTCAGGTCCTGACTCGTCACTGACGGCCAGACCCTTGGCCCCGGCCTCAAACCCGGTCGCACTGACCTTTGGCCCGAGCGACAAGGGGCGCGCGCTCTACTACGTCGAGTACGTCACCGGTCAGATCCACCGCATTACTACCTCGTGACCGACAACTCGTGTACGCGTGAGGACGGGCCTCCCCGGTGAGCTGGCGTTGGGTTGCTGCCACCGTGTGCGTTCTCCTGGTTGGTTTCTCGCTGCTGCGCCTCACCTCCTATGACGTCGTGGTCGCGCTTGCGACGGCGGGGACACTCCTCGTGGTCGGACGACGGTCAGGCCTGTCCTGGGGCGAGATGGGCCTGGCGCCGGGCGCCGCTCGTCGCGGAGCGGTGTGGGCGGGTGGCGCGCTTCTCGTAGTGGCCGTCGGGTACACGGTGATCGCCCTGACTCCACTGAGCTTCCTGCTGGACGACACCCGCTTCGACGACGGCTGGCCGGACGCACTCTTCCAGGCGTTCGTGCTCGTACCTCTCGGCACCGTGCTGTGGGAGGAGATCGGCTTTCGCGGGGTCCTCTGGGGCCAGATCAGGTCCACGTCGTCCGCCCGCAATGCCACGATCGCGAGCTCTGTGCTGTTCGGTCTGTGGCACGCGGTCCCGGCGCTGCGGTTTGCCGAGACGTCTCGGGCAACGGCATCAGTGGCAGTCGACAGCTGGGCGGTCCTCGGCACGGTCGTGGTGACTGTGCTCACGACAACTGTGGCTGGAGTTGTTCTCTGCGAGCTTCGCCGCCGAAGCGACAGCCTGCTGGCACCGATCGGGTTGCACTGGGCGCTCAACGGGATCGGCATCCTGGCCATCGCGGCCAGCTCGACCTGACCCGACGGTCAGGCCCCGTCCCGAGCGCTCACAAACGACAGGACGGCGCGGTCGATGTCGTCATCGGTATGCGCGGCCGAGAGCTGCACGCGGATCCTGGCCTGGCCATGAGGCACGACGGGGAACGAGAACGCGACCGCGTAGACGCCTGCGTCCCACAGCCGTTGGGCGGTCTCGCTCGCGGCCACAGCATCACCGAACATGACCGGGACGATGGCATGCTCCCCGGGCAGCAGCTCGAAACCGGCCTCGCTCATTCCGGCGCGGAACCGTGCCGCGTTGCGTTCGAGCCGCCTACCAAGGTCGTCGGACTCCTGAAGAATGTCGAGCACCGCCAGCGAGGCGCCGACCACGGCGGGTGCGACGGAGTTCGAGAACAGGTAGGGACGGGCACGCTGCTTGAGAACCGCAACGATTTCGCGCCGTGCCGCGACGTACCCCCCACTGGCACCCCCCAGCGCCTTCCCCAAGGTGCCGGTCAGGATGTCGACCCGATTCTCCACTCCGAATCGAGCCGGCGTTCCGCGTCCGCCCTTGCCGACAAATCCGACTGCATGCGAGTCGTCGACCATGACCAGTGCGTCGTACCGGTCTGCCAACGCACATATTTCGTCGAGAGGTGCGTAGTAGCCGTCCATCGAGAAGACGCCGTCGGTGACGATCAGCCGGTAGCGAGCGTCAGAGGCCTCCTTGAGCCGGGACTCGAGCTCGGCCATGTCGCGGTTCGCGTAGCGAAAGCGCGCCGCCTTACACAACCGGATGCCATCGATGATGCTGGCGTGGTTCAGTGCGTCCGAGATCACGGCGTCACGCGCATCGAAGAGCGCCTCGAACACACCCCCATTCGCGTCGAAGCACGAGGGGAAGAGGATCGTGTCCTCCTGTCCGAGCCATGACGACAGCCGCTCCTCCAGCTCGCGGTGAATGTCTTGTGTGCCGCAGATGAATCGCACCGACGCCATGCCAAAGCCCCTGTCGACCAGGGTCTTCGAGGCCGCGGCGACCACGCGCGGGTCGTCAGCGAGACCCAGATAGTTGTTGGCGCACAGGTTGAGGATCTCGCGGCCACTCTCGTCCTTGACGTGGGTGCCTTGCGGGCTGGCCAGTACACGTTCTGGCTTGAAGACGCCCGTCTCTCGCATCTCGGCGATCCGGCCGGCGAGCTCGGTTCTCACGTCGTGCAGCACGTCATACCTCCGACCAGTCGAGCAGCACCTTGCCGCACCGTCCGCTGGACGCCGTATCGAACGCCTCGTCGAACTGGTGATAGGGGAAACGGTGCGTGATCACCGGAGTGATGTCCAGTCCGGCTGCCACCAACACCGACATGGCGTACCACGTCTCGTACATCTCGCGGCCGTAGATTCCCTTGATCGTGAGCATGGAGGTGATCGTCTTCATCCAGTCGAAGGGAGCCTCGTCACTGCTAGGAAGACCCAGCAACGCGATCCGGCCGCCGTTCGCCATCGTCTCCAGCATGCTCGACAGGGCCGAAGGAGCACCTGACATCTCGAGTCCGACGTCCCATCCCTCTTTCATGCCGAGCTCTGACATGACCTCGCCCAGGTCAACGGTGGTGGGATCGACGGCCATCGTGACTCCGGTGCTGCGGGCCAGCTCCAGTCGATACTGGCTGACGTCGGTCACCACCACGTGCCGCGCACCCGCGTGCCGGGCCACTGCCGCGGCCATGATCCCGATCGGGCCGGCGCCCGTGACCAGGACATCCTCGCCAAGCACGGGAAAGGCGAGCGCGGAGTGCACCGCGTTGCCGAAAGGGTCGAAGATGGCTGCCACCTCGATGTCCAGGTTGGCGGGGTGACGCCAGACATTGCCCGCGGGCACGGCGATGTACTCGGCAAACCCTCCGTCGCGATGGACGCCAACTCCCCTGGTGTTCGGACAGAGCTGTCGACGACCGGCCCGGCAGTTGCGGCAGCGTCCACAGACAATGTGACCCTCAACGCTGACCAAGTCGCCCTCGACAAGGGTGTCGACCCCTGGGCCGACCTCGGCGACATGTCCGGCGATCTCATGCCCGAGAACCACCGGCGGCGTCACCATGGACTGCACCGAGGGATCCCACGAGCGGATGTGTAGATCGGTTCCGCAAATCCCGGTTCGAGCCACCCGGACCAGTACCTGACCGCTACCGACCACCGGCTCCGGGACGTCGACCAGGTCGAGGCCGGGTTCAGCTGCGCGCTTGACCAAAGCCTTCATGAGCCCTCCGTATGGCAGCCGACACGGCACAGAGCCCGTCAGGACAGACGGGCAGCCACTCCGAATGTGGCGCGAACCGCAGAGCGTACCTGGCGATGCGGCCACCACCAGGCCGAAATGACCAGAATCGAGAGCCCGAGTGCGCCGGCGAGTACAACCGCTGCGGCGGGGCTGGTTCGCTCGGCCACGGCCCCGAGCCCGACCAGACCCACGATCGCCATGCCGTTGAATCCGGCACCAGCCACTCCGAACACACGGCCTCGTCGGTTCTCTGGTGTGAGCTGCATGGACAAGGCCATCAGTGTGACGACGTAGCCCTGACAGAGACCGTTGATCGACCACAGGACGATGGCCCCAGCCACCGGGGGTTCACTGGCCGTCGCCAGCAGCGGGATGGTCGAGGCGAAGGCCAGCGGAAACACCAACCGAACCTGTCGCTCCATCGGAAGCCTGGCCACCAGCAGCGCCCCGAGCGCAGCTCCGGCCGGGGTCGCCGCCAGCAAGGCGGTTGCGGCCCACGGAGCAGCTCCGTCCTCGGTGGCATAGGGCAGCGCGACCGCGTCCGTTGCCACCAGCAACGCCGCCGAGATCCAGAGCAGGAGGACGACAGCGCGAATGTCGCCGGACTTGACGATGGTGCGGAGCCCTGACTTGGCATCGCGCATCATGCGGCGTGCGCTGGTACCCGCTGCGGCTGCGGCCGGACGCGGCCTGACGTACGCCAGAACGATCAGGTAGGAGATCAAGAAGGTGAGCGCGTTGAAGAGCAACACCCATCCCGCGCTGGTGACGCCGAGGGCGACACCAGCGAGCAGGAAGCCGAGCACCTGCACGACCTGCTCGAAGGTGGTGCCGAGCCCGACTACTGCTTGGTACTCCACCGGCGATCGGGCCGCATCCGGAAGCAGGGACGAACGCGCCGACAACGCTGGAGCACTGAACATCTCGGTGGCCAGCAACAGCAGAACCGCCAGCATGTTGGCGTCGCGAGAGACCGCAACAGCCAGGATCGTCACCAGCAGAGCGCGCGCCAGATCGGCCCAGAGCATCACTGATCGGCGCGGGAACCGATCAGCGAGTGAGCCGAGAAAGGCGAATCCGAAGGTACTCGGAAGGTACGAGACGGCCAGGACCCCTGCGGCCAGGAAGGCATTCCCGTTACTGCGCTCGAGCACGTACAGCGCCAGCACCACCCGTGCCAGCTGGTCACCGATCCCCGACAGCAGTCGAGCGACCAGCAGGGCCACCAACTCAGAGTTGCCGAGCACCGCGCGGTACCGCGCGGCGCTGGAGGCAAGCTGGTCGGTCATCCGTAGAACACCTTCTCCACAATGGCCCTGGAGCGCCGAGTGATCCTGCGATAGTCCTCGACAAGCTCTCCGGACCGGCCCGGTTCGTACCCCAGAACCCCAGCGACGAGCGCCAGTTCACCGGTGTCTCGCGGAACGCTGTCGGAAGCGCGCCCTTTCGCCACCATGATGGCGTCCCTGATCTGGGTAGCCAGCAGCCACGCCGCACGCAAGGTCTCGGCCTCATGACCGGTGAGCAGATCTGCCTCCGCTGCAGCTGCCAGCGCCGTGAGTGTGCTGGTGGTTCGCAGCCGTTCGATCTGCGCGGCGTGCATCATTTGCAGCAGTTGAACGGTCCATTCGACGTCAGCGATTCCTCCTGGTCCGAGCTTGGTGTGCAGGGCGGGGTCGGCGCCCCTGGGCAGACGTTCGGACTCCACGCGTGCCTTGATGCGCCGGATCTCGATGATGTCGTCCTCGGTCAGGCCCCCGGACGGCCAGCGCATGGCGTCAATCAGCGCGGTGAACGACGCACCGACATCGGCGTCTCCGGCGACCGGTCGCGCCCTGAGCAGAGCCTGGCTCTCCCAGGTCAGTGACCAGCGCTCGTAGTAGGCACGGTAAGACGCGAAGCTTCGAACCAGGGCGCCGCTGCGGCCCTCCGGACGGAGATCCGCGTCGATCTGCATGGGCGGATCGGGAGCCGGCAGCGTGAGGAGCCTCATCAGCTCTGTGGCGATGCCGAGCGCCTGGCGTGCGGCGGCCTCGTCGTCGGCCTCCTCAGGAGGCGCGTGCACGAAGAGAACATCCAGGTCGCTGCCCAACCCGAGCTCGCCGCCGCCGAACCGCCCCATCCCGATGACGGCGAGACGCGTCGGGATCGGCACCCCGTCAGTCACTTCGGCGGTCGCCACGTCGAGAACGGTCTGAAGGGCGGCCTCGGCCACCGCGGTGAGCGCTGGTCCGGTATCGGCTGGGCCGATGCCGCCCAGCACCTCGGCGGCCGAGATCCGGAACAGCTCGCGCCGGCGGATGGCCCGCACGGCCCCAGCGGCTGCCTCAGCCGACTCGGCGCGTCCGGCCGTTGAGCTCATTTCTCCCCTCAGCTCCTGGACGGTGCGGGGCCGTAGCGCGTCATCGGCAGCCAGAAGCGCCACAGCATCTGGCGCCCTGAGCAACAGGTCGGTGGCGAACCGGCTGGTGGCCAGGATGCGCGCGAGCCGCTCGGCAGTTGCGCCTGCATCCCTGAGCAGCGCCAGATACCAGTGGGTGCTGCCCAGGGCCTCGCTCACGCGACGAAAGCCCAGCAGGCCGGCGTCCGGATCGGGCGCATCGGCGAACCAACCGAGCATCACGGGAAGAAGGGTGCGCTGGATCGCTGCCCGTCGGCTGACTCCCGACGTGAGTGCTTCGAGGTGTCGAAGGGCACCCTCGGGATCCACGTACCCGAGGGCGACCATGCGCTGCTTCGCAGCCTCCGGTGTGAGCCGCGACTCGCCGGTCTCGAGCCGGGCGACCGCCTGCAGCAGCGGACGGTAGAAGAGCTTCTCGTGGAGCCGCCGAACCTCGCGGGCATGCCGCCGCCACTCAGCTGTGAGCTCGTCGACCGGGTCTCGTGTGTATCCGACCGAGCGACCCAAGACGCGCAGCGATGCGGCATCCGTCGGCATCAGGTGGGTTCGTCGCAGTCGACGCAGCTGCAGACGATGCTCGAGTGTTCGAAGAAACCGATAGGCGTCCGCCAGGGCCGCCGCATCCTCTCGGCCCACGTATCCGCCCGCTGCCAAGGACTCGAGTGCCAGCAGGGTGTTGCCGCTACGCAGACTCTCGTCGCCCCGACCATGGACCAGCTGCAGCAGCTGAACGGAGAACTCGATGTCACGGAGCCCGCCCGGGCCGAGCTTGAGCTGCCGATCAACTTCTCGCGCCGGGACATTCGCCTCGACCCGCCGGCGCATCTGCTGCACATCGGCCACGAATCCCTCGCGCGCCGACGCCTCCCAGATCAGCGGCGAAAGTGCGTCCACGTACTCCCGCCCCAGATCGAGGTCACCGGCCACTGCCCTCGCCTTCAGCAGCGCCTGGAACTCCCACGTCTTGGCCCAGCGTCGGTAGTAGGCCAGATGGCTGGCCAGCGTGCGGGTCAGCGCCCCTGACTTGCCTTCGGGACGCAGGGCGGCGTCCACCTCCCACAGCGCACCCTCAGCTGTGACCGTTGAGCAGGCCCGCGCCAGGGCCGCGGCAAGCCGGTCACCGATGTTGGTCGCTGTCTGCTCATCGATGCCCGTCCGGGGCTCGACCACGTAGATGACGTCGACGTCGCTGACGTAGTTGAGCTCGCGTCCCCCGCACTTGCCCATGGCGATGACCGCAAACCGGACCTGCCCTGCTTCCGCGCCCACGTCCGATCGGGCGATGGCCAACGCCGCATCCAACGCCGCTGACGCCAGATCGGCCAGTTCGCCGGCAGTGTCCGACACGTCGGTGTCGGTGGTGAGGTCGCGTGCCGCCGTGCTCAACAGCAGGCGTCGGTACTCGACCCGGAGGGAATCCATGGCTTCGGGCCGTGCGAGTCCTGCCGACGGCCCCGGCGATTCGGGGTCTGCCCCCACCGCCGCCAGCAGGTCCGCGCGCATCCCTTGGGCCGTAGGCCGGGAGAGCGACAGAGCGACGTCGGCGAGGATCCGGCAGTCGTCCGGTCGCCGCGCCAGGTGATCTGCCAGGGCGGCACTTGCTCCGAGCACGGCGACGACCCGCCCCGCGTAGCCATCGTCGGCTCCGAGGGCCCCCAACAGAGCCGAGGGATCATCGGACGCCTCGAGCACGCGAGCGAGACCGGCGAGCGCCCCATCGGGGTCGGCAACCGACCCCAGACGGTTGAGCAGGGACTCAGGTGGCGCGACCCCGGCCCCGGCGAGCCGATCCAGGATGCCGCCGGCGGCGGCCGCGTCGACGAACCCCCAACGGGACAGTCGCCCAGGGGTCGTCTCGATGCGTCCGCTCGTCACAGACTCACCGTAGCGACGCCGTGACCGGTCAGAGGGCAGGTAGGTACCGCTCCAGCTCGAACGCCGTCACCTGATTTCGGTAGTCCTGCCACTCGGCGCGCTTGTTGCGGAGGAAGAAGTCGAAGACCTGCTCGCCCAGAGTTTCGGCAACAAGCTCGCTGCCCTCCATGACGGCAATCGCCTCTGCGAGGTTCTGCGGCAGCGGCTCGATACCCATGGCTCGGCGCTCGCCCTCGGTGAGCGACCAGACGTCGTCCTCGGCGCCGGCGGGCAACGCATAACCCTCTTCGACACCCTTGAGCCCAGCGGCCAGGAGCACCGCGAACGCGAGGTAGGGGTTGCATGCCGGGTCAAGAGTGCGCACCTCGATGCGTGTGCTCTGACCTTTTTGGGGCTTGTACATCGGTACACGCACCATGGCTGATCTGTTGTTGTGGCCCCAGCACACATAGGCCGGCGCTTCGCCTCCGCCGTAGAGCCGTTTGTACGAGTTCACCCACTGGTTCGTCACGGCAGTGATCTCTGGCGCGTGACGGAGGAGTCCGGCGATGAACGAGCGACCCACCTTCGACAGCTGGTAGTCAGCTCCTGGCTCGAAGAAGGCATTGCGATCACCTTCAAAAAGGGACAGGTGGGTGTGCATCCCTGAGCCGGGGTGCTCGGCCAAGGGCTTGGGCATGAACGACGCGAAGAGGCCTTGTGAGAGTGCCACTTCCTTGACCACGGTGCGGAACGTCATCAAGTTGTCAGCCGTGCTGAGGGCATCCGCGTAACGCAGGTCGATCTCCTGTTGTCCCGGCGCTCCCTCGTGGTGGCTGAACTCCACCGAGATGCCCATCGCCTCAAGCATCGTGATGGCGTCGCGCCTGAAGTTCTGGCCCACCGAGGTGGGCGTGTGGTCGAAGTATCCGCCGTTGTCGATCGGCGTTGGGCGCTGCCCCGCCTTGGGCAGTTCGGTGAACAGGAAGAACTCGATCTCCGGGTGGGTGTAGAAGGTGAACCCCATGTCGGCAGCTCGACCGAGGGCCCTCTTCAGCACGTAGCGGGGATCGGCGAACGACGGTGATCCATCCGGCATCAGGATGTCGCAGAACATCCGCGCGACCCCTGGCTCTCCCCGCCACGGCAGCACAGTGAAGGACGTCGGGTCGGGCTTGACAAGCATGTCCGCTTCGGAGACGCGAGCAAACCCTTCAATCGCCGACCCGTCGAAACCGATGCCCTCTGCGAACGCGGCTTCGAGCTCGGCTGGTGCGACAGCGACCGACTTCAGGTACCCGAGAACATCGGTGAACCAGAGTCGGATGAAGCGGATGTCACGTTCTTCGGTGGTCCGCAGAACGAACTCTTGCTGTTTGTCCATCCCGCCATCGTGCCCGCGTCGTGTTTCGCCGACGTTACGACGCCGTCAGGTCGGCGTGCGTCTCACGTGCGATCCGGTGCTCGGCAACGAACGAGAGGAACGGGATCGTGCCGGCAAGACACACGAGCACTCCCTTTGACAACGGCCACTTCAAGCGAAAGGAGAGATCGAACACGGTCACGAGGTAGAGCATGTAGACGAAGCCATGGATGCGAGGCACCACATCGAGCACGGTGGTCACGTCTTGTACGTAGCGCAGGTACATGTTCAAGCACAGCAGCAACAGTCCGATGCCAGTGGTCCAGGCCATGATCCGAAAACGCATGAGTGCGGATTCGACTGCCTTGTCCTGCGATGCGCCCTCGGTCATTCCCCCACCTCTCGGGTGTCGATCTCGCCTGTCGCGTCGGGGGTGTCGAGCGACACCTTGTTGGACCCGTCAACCATGGCTGCCTGGTCTTCGCGGTCAACGCGGATCATGCGCACGAACCAGAAGATCGCGAAGATGCCGAACAGCCACCACTGGACACCGTACGCAGCGTTCTGCCAGTTCACGACAGCAGTCACGCTCAGTGCTGGCGACTCCACGCCGACGAGAGGAGGCTCAGGCTCTGGGAGCTGCTGGATCACGAACCCCTGGAACAGCGGCGGTTGCCACAAAG
Source organism: Actinomycetes bacterium (assembly GCA_024644345.1). Classification (GTDB taxonomy): domain Bacteria; phylum Actinomycetota; class Actinomycetes; order JAHEKZ01; family JAHEKZ01; genus JAHEKZ01. The sequence goes on from JAHELE010000024.1 coordinate 28,568, forward strand.
AGAGCAGCTCAGCGCTCGAGATCAGCTCGACCTGTCCCGTGGGCAGGGGCCCCCGCCCACGCTCACGGAGCGCATCCGGCTCGGTCGACTCGAGCCAGCCGACTATCCGCTGCTGGCCGTCGGGCGCCGCCGGGATCGCTTCACCCTGGGGCAGCCACCCCCGAACAACCGGCAACGCGGCCCCGTTTGAACCGGACGGCAGGAACGCCGTCACGACCCACACTCCGAGTCGTCCTGCCTGCTGCCGATCCACGACGGTGACTTCGCGCGCGCTGTCGAACGAGCCTTTGACGATCACCCGACGGCCGATTTGCTCCTCTGGGACCACCTGTCCAGGCCTGTGGACGTCCAGCAGTGGCGCGACGCCTTCGGGCGGTGATCGGACGATCTCGACCCGGGCTCTGTCCCATTGCCACCAGCCGAGCCAGGCGCAGGCAGACACCACGACCAGGAGCACCAGAAACCTGACAGCCCAACGCGAGGTGAGCAGCTGTCCGGACACCCTGTGACGGTATCTCGGGCGGGGAGTGCGCGTAGATACAGTGGCACCGTGGCCGCCGACCAGAACGCTGTGCGTCCGTGGCGGCTCGCTCTGGTGCAGGAGAATGCGGTAGTCGGCGACCTCGCGGGAAACGCCGACCGTGTCCTGACACGTACCCGTGAGGCCGATGCCCATGGTGCGTGCCTCGTTGCCTTCCCTGAGATGTTTCTCACCGGGTACCCGGTGGAGGACCTCGCTCTCAGGAAGACCTTCATCCAGGCCTCGACCGGGACCATCGACGACCTGGCCGGTCGTCTCGAGGCGGCCGGGCTCGGGCACGTCAGCGTCGTCGTCGGCTACCTCGACAGCGTTCGTGACCACATCGACCAACTCGGCCGTCCCCGACATTCTCCTCAGAACGCAGCAGCCCTGTTGCGTGACGGGAAGGTAGCCGCACGCTACGCCAAGCACCACCTGCCGAACTACGGCGTCTTCGATGAGTATCGATACTTCGTACCGGGGACCGAGGGCTGCACCATTGAGGTTGACGGTCGACGAGTGGCACTCGCCATCTGCGAAGACCTCTGGCAGGACGGTGGGCCCGTCACGTGGGCTCGCGAGTCCGAGGCAGATCTTCTCCTCGTGATCAATGGCTCGCCGTACGAACGCAACAAGGACGACACGAGGCTCGAGCTCTGCCGACGTCGCGCGCGCGAGGCCGGTATGCCGCTCGCCTACGTCAACCTGACGGGAGGGCAGGACGAGCTGGTCTTCGACGGAGACTCCCTCGCTGTCGACGACACTGGTGAACTCATCGCACGCGGAGAGCAGTTCACAGCCGAGATCGTGTACGCCGACAT
>JAHELE010000112.1 GCA_024644345.1 Actinomycetes bacterium
CGCCGTTGCTCGTCCAGCTGCCGGGCCGGCTCAGATCACGTCGCGGCGAAGACGCCCAGCAGGTCGTTGTGGAGCAGCCCATTGGACGAGACCGCGTTGCGACCGACCATGGGTGACCTGCCGTCGAGGGCCGTCACGCGGCCTCCTGCCTCTTCCACGATCGGGATCACAGCGGCCATGTCCCACAGGCTGAGCTCCGGTTCCATCGCAGCGTCGACTGATCCCTCCGCCACCATCATGTGCGACCAGAAGTCGCCGTAGGCGCGTGAGCGCCAGACGGTACGCAGGAGCCCGTCAAACCGGGTGCGCCGGTCGTCGATGTCCCATGCCGGGTCGTTCCACTCGGAGAACCCGACGGAGGCGTCGGCCAGCTCGGCGACTGCCGAGACGCCCAGCCGGTGCTCCTCGCCACCTACGGAAAGCCAGGCGCCAGCACCACGTGAAGCCCACCAGCGGCGGCCAAGCGCCGGTGCGCTGACCACGCCCAGGGAGATGTCACGGGTGGTCGTGGCCGGCGTCTCGACCGCAAGCGCGATCAAGGTGGCCCAGATGGGGACCCCCCGGACATAGCTCTTCGTGCCGTCGATGGGGTCGATGATCCAGCACCGTGATGAGTCACCCGACGCCCCGAATTCCTCGCCCATCACCGCATCACCCGGTCGCTCAGAACCGATCGAGAGGCGTAGAAGATCTTCGGTTGCCCGGTCGGCGTCGCTCACGGGGGTGAGGTCCGGTTTGGTGTCGACCGTGAGGTCAAGAGCGCCGAAGCGCTCCATCGTCAGCGCATCTGCGGCATCCGCCAGGTGAAGGGCATAGGCAAGGTCGTCGGTCACGGCCAGAAGGGTATCCACCTCAACCTGCCCACTGGACGCCGTCTCCGGGCTACTCTGCGCGAGGCGGAAGGAGGGTGTATGCCAGAGACGGTCTTCGGTCTGCCTTTGCATCCGCTTGCAGTGCACGGTGCCGTGGTACTGGTGCCGGTCGCGGCGCTCCTGGCCGTGGTCATCGCGGTGAGCCAGGACCGGCGCACCAGGTGGGGGGTCTTGACCTGGTTGCTCGCCACGGCGGCATGGGCGGCGACGATTGCGGCCAAGTTCTCCGGCGAAAAGCTCCAGGGCTCTCTCTACCCTGGTGTCACGCCCTTGGCTACCGCGCAGCACGCCGACTACGGGTCGTCGTCGGTGTGGTTCGGGCTGGCACTGTGGCTCGCCGTCTCGGCCGTCCTGCTTCTCGACCTTGACCGCCGTCGCCGTGACGGCCTGGGCAACCCACTGTTGCCCACTCTCGTGGCGGTCATCACGATCGTCGCTGCGATGGCTGCCACTGGTCAAGTGCTCCTGACCGCGTGGACCGGGGCGGACGCGCACTGGGGATGAGCCCAGACGACCGGCTCGCAGGTTCCCACAGTGCTTGCCCGGCCGGCGTTTGACTGGCTCAATAGGCCCATGCCAGAGGCCATCGGGGGAATCCCGCTGCACCCACTCGTCGTGCACGCAGTGGTGGTCATGCTGCCGCTCGCCGCCCTTGGTGTGATTGCCATTGCCCTTGTGCCGAGGTGGCGCACCCGTTTCGGGTTCCTCGTCGTTGCTGCCTCAGCGGTCGTCTTGGCGTTCGTTCCGATTGCCACCTCAACCGGGGAGCAACTCCAAGAGACAGTGCCGGCAAGCAACCGGCTGGACGATCACGTCGAGTTCGGTGGCGGCGTCATCTTCTGGGCGGTCCCGCTGTTGGTGTTGTCAATTGCGCTCTGGTGGTTCGGCCGCCGTTCACAGGCCGGATCCCCGGTGCCGCGTTGGCTGAACGTGCTGGTGACCGTCGCGGCGGTGGTCGTCTCCCTTGGTTCCATGGTCTTGATCGTGCTGGTCGGGCACTCGGGAGCAGCGGCGGTCTGGGGCACCTAGTACGTACCCGTCGAATCGCTGCGGCTCGCCAGCAGGCGACGCAGCGACACCAACCGTGCCGGATCGGCTCCGCCTCGTTCGACGAACGCATCGAGCGCGCACTCCTGCCCTTCTCCAGCCTCGTGGGTGCATCCACGAGGACATTCGCGTGCCCCTTCGGCCAGATCGGGGAAGGCGCGCAGGAAGCGATCCAGATCGACATGTGCCAGGCCGAACGAGCGGATGCCGGGGGTGTCGACCACCCAGCCATGTGGGAGGAGCGGGAAGGCCACCGCTGACGTCGAGGTGTGGCGTCCGCGCCCCGTCACGGCATTGACTACTCCGATGGCGCGGAAGGCCTCGGGGACCAGTTCGTTCACCAACGTCGACTTGCCGACGCCTGAGTGTCCGAGCAGGACGGTGGTCCGGCCGTCGAGAAGCGCGTGGACGCCGTCGAGAGGGTCGTCCTTCGACCGGGTCAGGACGTCGATGTCGAGTGCGGCGTACCTCTCGACGAGGCCTTCGGGACTGGCCAGGTCGGTCTTGGTCACGATGACGGCCGGGCGTAACCCGCCGTCAAAGGCAGCGATCAGCGCGCGGTCGACGAGGCGTGGCCGTGGCTCGGGGTCAGCGGCGGCGACGACGATGGCGAGCTGCTCGGCGTTGGCTACCACCACGCGCTCGACATCGTCCGTGTCGTCGGCTGAGCGTCGAAGCACCGTGCTGCGAGGTTGTCGCCGAACGATACGAGCCAGTGCGTCACCGCCCCCTGAGAGGTCCCCGACGACATCGACGCGGTCACCCACGACGATTCCCTTACGGCCGATCTCACGGGCCTTCACGGCATAGACCAGCCGGGTGGGGTCATCGTCGAGAACTGCGGTAAATCGTCCGCGATCGACGGCCGTCACCATCGCTTCGCTGGCTTCTTGGTGCTCGGGACGGATCTTGCTGCGGGCCCGCGACTTGCCTTTGCCCGGGCGCACGCGAACATCGTCCTCGTCGAGTTGATCGTGGCGCCGGCTCACCGGCTCAGCCTAGGGTGCGTCCCATGTGTGGACGCTACGCCTCGGCCAAGGACCCCGATGCGCTCGTGGAGGAGTTCGAGGTCGAGGAGTCGCTGGTCGACGATCCGCTTCGAGCTGACTTCAACGTGGCGCCGACCAAGAAGGTGTACGCCGTGATATCGCGCCACCCGGAGGACGCGCCGGACGATGCGCCAAGCCAGCGGCAGCTACGCATCTTGCGATGGGGGCTCGTGCCGTCGTGGGCGAAGGACCCGTCGATCGGTTCGCGGATGATCAACGCCCGTGCCGAAACCGTCGCCGAGAAGCCGGCGTTCCGGCGAGCCTTCGGTAAACGACGCTGCCTGCTGCCGGCTGATGGGTACTACGAGTGGTACACGCCGACGGGTGAGAACGTGCCGCTGACCTCGCGTGGCAAGCCAGTCAAGCAGCCGTTCTATATCCACCGAGCTGATAGCCACAGCCTGGCAATGGCCGGTCTCTACGAGTGGTGGCTCGACAAGTCCAAAGAGCGTGACGACCCTGAGTCTTGGTTGTTGACGGCCACGATCATCACGACATCGGCGACCGATGCCGTCGGACGGATCCATGACCGGATGCCCGTCGTCATTGCCGAGTCGGACTGGGGACGGTGGCTGGATCCGACAGTCGGCGAACGGGAGGTCGTCGAGCCGCTGATGTCCCCGGCCCAGATCTCACCGCTCTCGGCTTACCCGGTGTCCGTCAGGGTCAACAGCGTGCGGAACAACGGCCCTGAGCTGATCGAACCGCTTCCCTTGGAGGAGGCAGTCACCGGTTCGGTGGGCGACGACGGTTTCTGGCCGCCCACCGAGTCGTGACAGAGACGCTCGGCGTTCAGACGGCGTACGGGCTCGGGCGATGGCACGTCGACGGGCCAGGACGTCGGCCGCGGGCGGTGGTGGCGTTGGGGCACGGCGCCGGAGGTGGAGTCGGCGCGGCTGACCTGCTCGTCGCGACGGCGGCGTTGGTCAGCGCCGGGCTCATGGTGGCCCGCTTCGAACAACCCTGGCGGGTGGCCGGACGCCGGATCATGTCGCCGGCAGCACAGGTGGACGCTGCGTGGAGCACCGCGGTGCGCATGCTGCCGCTTCCCGCCTCTCCCTTGCTCGTCGGTGGCCGAAGCACTGGCGCGCGCGTTGCGTGTCGAACGGCCGTGTCACTAGGGGCAGTTGGCGTGATCGCTCTGGCCTACCCGCTCCATCCCCCCGGGCGGCCGGAGCGTTCCCGGGCCGACGAGCTTCCGGCGCTCCCTACGCTCGTGGTGCAGGGGGAACGCGACGCCTTCGGCACCCCGGGCGAGGTCGTGGCTGCTGCGCCTCACCACGTCAGCTTGATCGCGGTTGCCGGAGCCGATCACGCCCTGCGGGTGTCGCGAAAGGCGCCCATCACCCAGAGCGAGGCCGACGAAATAGTGGGACTGGGGGTACGTCGGTGGACCTTGTCGATGGTGGACGGGAATCTTCGGCCCAACTGACGGCGTTGAGACAGCCATGACCGTGGCCACGCCTCTCGCGCTACCCTTGCGCCCGATGAGCGAAGACGACGCGCCGACAGAGACCGTTGACGAGCGGGCCGAGAGGTTCGAGCGGGACGCGCTGCCCTATCTCGACCAGCTCTATGGTGCGGCCCTGCGCATGACGCGCAACCCGAGTGACGCAGAAGATCTTGTTCAGGAGACGTACGCCAAGGCGTTCGCCGCCTTCCACCAGTACAAGGATGGAACCAACCTCAAGGCATGGCTCTACCGCATCCTCACGAACACCTTCATCAACACGTATCGGAAGAAGCAGCGTGAGCCCCAGAAGACCGGTGCCGACGAAATTGAGGACTGGCAGCTGGCGCGAGCTGAGTCGCACACATCGACCGGACTTCGCTCGGCCGAGGTCGAGGCGCTTGACCGTCTTCCAGACTCCGACGTGAAGGATGCTTTGGCTGCGCTCTCGGAGGAGTTCCGGATGGCCGTGTACCTCGCGGATGTCGAGGGGTTCGCCTACAAGGAGATCGCAGAGATCATGGACACGCCCGTGGGTACGGTCATGTCCCGGCTGCACCGCGGCCGGCGTCAACTTCGGGGGATGCTCGAGGAGTACGCGCGAGACCGTGGTTTCGCTGCAGCTACCAGTGGTGGGGATGTGTCATGAGCGGTCACGATTCGCAGGGGCACGAGCTCGACTGCGGAGACGTGGTGGAGGCCGTGTACCTCTATCTAGACGGTGAACTCACCGAAGACGTCATCCATAACATTCGTCAGCACCTCGATGAGTGCTCACCGTGTCTGCGTGAGTACGGGATCGAGCAAGAGGTCAAGGCGCTGATCGCCAGGAGCTGCTGCGAGACGGCTCCCGACACGCTGCGGGCGTCAGTCGTTCAGCGACTCGAGGTCGTCAGAACCGAGATGACGATCAGGTACCGTCTCGACTGAAGCCCCGCTCTGTCCGACGTTGAGGGCCGAGATAGGTGGTCAGGCGGTGGGGCGCTTGCCGTGGTTCGCTGACTTCTTCTTGCGGTCGCGGCGTTTGCGGGCGCGCTTGCTCATCGTGACTCCTGGCTCAGGTGGCTCGGACGCCGCATGGACGGCGTGATGAACGATCGTCGCACAGAGCGGTCGATCAGCCCAAACGCCGGTTGACGGCTGACAGGACTGCCCTCGCGACCGCGTCGGTCTCGTCCCCTCGGATCACCGCACTTCCGGCCAATGACTGCGCCCCGATGCGGGGCACCGAGAGGGTGATCACGACGAGCGCCACCGCATGGGTGCCGGTGTCGACGACGGCTGCGCTCTCGACCGCTGCCGGGAGCCCGAGCAGCTCGTCAAGGGCGCTGATCGTTGCGGCGGCGACCAGTCGCGGCCTTGCGCTGGCGGCCGCAGCACCCCGCTCCACACCGACAAAGGTGTCGCTGTCGAGCTCGAGTCGCACTTCAACCTCGATCTCCGAACCGGTGCTGCGAACCCCGATCTCGCTGATCATCGGGCGGGCTTGGGCCTCGATCTCTTCCAGGATCTCGGTGGCCGGGGCCGCCTCGTCGAGGTCGATCACGCTGTCGTCCTCTCCTCCGGCGACAGGTTCGTCCTCGATCTGCACCACGCTGACGATTCGGTGGTCGACGTCGATGTCGAACTGAGCCATCGCTAGCGACTGGACATCACGCACGACCTGTTTGGCGGGCTTGCCGGGCGACGCAAGGACGTGGATCTCGGTGGGGTGAGCTTGGGCGTCGGTGACGACGCTGACTGCTCGCACGCCAGGGATCTGACGGATCGACTCTTCAAGGTCAGGTAGCAGGCGCAGGCTCGGCATGAAGGTGAGTCTCTCTCGGGTCAGTGTCATGGCGTGGTCATAGTCCGGGATCGGCTGGCACCGAGGGGAGGGTGCCTGGGTTCGGGGTCGGATGGGCGAGGGGACGCAAGCCCGCCACGAGCAGGCGACGCGACTGCAGGTTCACGACGGGGGCTGGTTCGTCGTCGTCGTCCGCTTCGTCGTTGCGGGTCACGTTCACATCGCGGTTGTGTGCAGCTACGTCCGGCCGTTGGTCGTGGCGCCGTCCGTCGGTTGACAGGCTCTGGTCGAGCGCCAGGAGCGCCGCGGGGAGAACGGCTTCCGCATGCTCGACGATCGATCGGCTGCTCTGACGCTGCAGCCAGCGGAGCTGCCTGGCGACGTCGTCGGAAACCTCCCCGTTCTCGAGGGCCCGGGCCAACGCCTCGTCGAATTCCTGGGTGGGGGCGGGGGCCCGCAAGTCGAGCACGGCTGCGACCAGGTCGGCGTAGGCGGCCAGTCGGCCGGCGTCAGTGTTCACGGTCCCCCTCTCACTGCTCGTCACTCCCCGGAAGGCAGGCTACGGCGTCCTCGCAAGCGGCCGAGGGGGGTCTCCTGGGCACATGCTCCAATTGGGTCGAACATGGTCCGTTATGACCGGTTGGCCTAGTCCGAAAGGCCTAAACATGGTCGAACCGCCCCCTCTGGAGGCCCCGCTCCTTGACGTTCACACCTGTCACACCCTTCACTTCCGTACCGGTGGCTATTTGCATCCGTCTGCACCAAGGACGCGAATGGCCGCCTGACAACTGAAGAGGGTGGATCGGGGATCGGCAGCGAGTCGGCTGAAGATCTTGAGAATCACGTGTCGTTCCTCGCGGAACGGCACACCTTGAGCGGAGCGGATGCTGCACGGGCCACTAGCGGGGCGCGTGACATCACAGGCAAGGGGTGATTCCCACATATGAGCAAGCTTGTGTCCGCGGTTGAGCGTTTCCTGTCCAGCGGTGCTGGTTGGTCGTGGCACTAGGGTCACTGCGCTGCCGGTCCCCGATCCCCCCTCTCTCCTTCCCCCAGGAGTCGCCCGCATGCAGCAACTGCGCCCGGTAGCGCAGGCGTACCTGGTCGTTGTGACGGCCGGGGCTCTTGCCGCACTTGCCGCTGCCCTGGCCGAGATTGCCGGGAACCGCGACCACCTCTACGTACTTGCCGTTCTGGCGCCCATATTTGTGCTGTCGATCTTCCTGAAGTCGCGGATGACGCAGCAGGTTGATCTGTCGGCAAATGTGCCGATCCTGATCGCGGCCTACTTGATCGGCGGCTGGTCGGTTGCCTGCCTCGTCGGGATCTCGGCCATCGTGCTGGACAGGCACAAGGCACTGTCGCGCATTCTCTTCAACAACGCGCAGTGGGTCCTGATGGGTCTGGCTGGTGGCCTGATCTACGACACCATGGGCGGCACGTCGATGATGCTCCCCCTTGAAGGT